>NZ_JAMYSF010000001.1:0-443248 GCF_040321775.1 Mesorhizobium sp. M0243
ATAGAAACAGTCGACCTCAACCTCTGCAGACGATAAGTGACAAAACTGTTCGCGATGTCCTCGCACACCTGTTCGCGATGTCTCCGGTCCAAACAGGGGGGAGATAGGCAGCTTCCGCGCTCCGCTCTCCTTGCATGGTGATTGGCGAAAGCCAAGGTGACGTCCGATCTCCCCCTTGCGGGGGAGATGCCCGGTAGGGCAGAGGGGGGTGCTGTCCCGCCGACCTTTACTGGCTACGCCAGTCCCTTAAGCCGGTAAAGCGCCTCCAGCGCTTCCCTTGGCGTCATCTCGTCGGGATTGATGTCGCCGAGCGCGGCACCCAACGCGTCGCCCTTGGCCGGCTTCGCCGCTTCCCGCTTCACCGCCACCGAAAACAGCGGCAGGTCGTCGACCAGCCGGTTGGTCTTGCCGGAAACCTCGCCTTCCTCCAACTGGTGCAGGACTTCCTTGGCCCGGTCGACCACCGCTTCCGGCAGCCCGGCCAGCCGCGCCACCTGCACACCGTAGGAGCGGTCGGCGGCGCCCTTGCCGACCTCGTGCAGGAAGACGACGTCGTTTTCCCATTCCTTGACCCGCATGGTGACGTTGTGGAGCCGCGCCAGCTTGCCGGCCAGCGAGGTCATTTCGTGAAAGTGAGTAGCGAAGATCGCCCGGCAGCGGTTCTTCTCATGCAGATATTCGACCGCCGCCCAGGCGATCGACAGGCCGTCGAAGGTGGCGGTGCCGCGGCCGATCTCGTCGAGGATCACCAGGGCGCGCTCGCCGGCCTGGTTGAGGATTGCCGCCGTCTCGACCATCTCGACCATGAAGGTCGAGCGGCCGCGCGCCAGATCGTCCGAGGCGCCGACACGCGAGAACAGCCGGTCGACGACGCCGATATGGGCCGAGGTCGCTGGCACGAACGAGCCGGTCTGCGCCAGGATGGCGATCAGCGCGTTTTGCCGCAGGAACGTCGACTTGCCGCCCATGTTGGGGCCGGTCAGAAGCCAGATCGCGCCATTCTTGGCGCTGCCCTCCGGCGACAGGTCGCAATCATTGGCGACGAACGGGCCTTCGCCCGAACGGCGCAAGGCCTGCTCGACCACCGGATGCCGGCCCCCCAAAATGTCGAAAGCAAGGCTCGAATCCACCACCGGCCGGCACCAGGCTTCGCTTTCCGAGAGAAGCGCAAGTGCCGCCGAGACATCGAGCACGGCCAGCGCATCCGCACCGGCGCGGATCTTCTCCGCTTCGCCGACCGCTTCCGCCGTCAGCGCGTCGAAGGCGGCAAGCTCGATGCTGAGCGCCCGGTCGGCGGCGTTGGCGATCTTGGTCTCGAGTTCGGCAAGCTCGGTCGTCGTGAAGCGCATGGCGTTGGCCATGGTCTGGCGGTGGATGAAGCGAGCCTTGGCGCCGTCGCTGCCGGTCATGATCGCGTGGTGATTGGCGGTCACCTCGATGTAGTAGCCAAGCACATTGTTGTGGCGGATCTTCAGCGAGCGGATGCCGGTCTCGTCGATCAGCGAGCGCTCCAGCCCGGCGATCACTTTGCGCGACTCATCGCGCAGCGCCCGCATCTCGTCGAGATCGGGGTGATAGCCGCCGCGAACGAAGCCGCCGTCACGCTTGAGCAGCGGCAGTTCGTCGCCAAGCGCCTGTGTCAGGTGCTGGGCCAGCGCCTGGGGCAGCGCGTGGATGGCAGCGAGTGCCGCCGTCAATTCCCTGGGCAGGGCGGTCGCGGCAAAGATCTCGGCGATCGCGCCGGCAGCCTCGAAACCGGCGCGCAGCGCGCCAAGGTCGCGCGGGCCGCCCCGGTTGAGCGCCAGCCTGGACAGCGCGCGCGGCATGTCGGCGACGCTCTTCAGGCTCGACCGTACCGCCTGGCACAGCCGCGTTTCGGCACGGAAGAACGAAACCGAGTCCAGCCTGCCGCCGATCGCCACCGGGTCGGTCAGTGGCGCCATCAGCCGGTCGGCGAGCAGCCTTGCGCCGCCGCCCGTCACCGTGCGGTCGATCGCCTTGAACAGCGAGCCTTCGCGGCTACCCGACAGAGTGCGTAAGAGTTCCAGATTGCCGCGCGTGGCCGGATCGATGAACAGGGTCGATCCTTGCTCTTCGCGCTCGGGCCGCGATAGCGGCGGGCGCTCCGCCTTCTGCGTCTTCTCGACATAGGCGATGGCGCCGGAGATCGCCGACAGTTCGGCGCGCGAAAAGGCGCCAAAACTATCCGGTGTCGCCACATCGAAGAAGCGGGCGATGCGTCCCGTGGCCGAGGCCGAATCAAACAGCGACGGCGGCTGCGGGCTGGCGACGCGGCCAAGCACGTCGAACACCGGTTTCAACTCCGGATCGTGGAACACCGGCTCGGCGACGATCAGCTCGCGCGGATCGACGCGGAAAATGTCGGCCAAAAGCCGGTCGGCGGTGGTGTCGGTGACGCGGAAGGCGCCCGTCGAGATATCGATCCAGGCCAGCGCAAAGGAGTGGTCCGCTCCGCCTTTCACCCGCCCCAGCGCCATCAGGAAACTCGATTCCGACGGCGCCAGCAATTTGTCCTCGGTGATGGTGCCCGGTGTCACCAGCCGCACCACGTCGCGGCGCACCACCGATTTGCCGCCGCGTTTCTTGGCCTCGGCCGGATCCTCGATCTGTTCGCAGACGGCAACGCGGAAACCCTGGCCGATCAGCTTTTGCAGATAATCGTCGGCGGCATGCACCGGCACGCCGCACATCGGAATGTCGAGCCCTTGATACTTGCCGCGTTTGGTCAGCACGATGCCCAACGCCCGGCTCGCCTTCTCGGCATCGTCGAAGAACAGCTCGTAGAAATCGCCCATGCGATAGAACAGCAGCGAATCGGGGTTCGCCGCCTTGATCTCGATGAATTGCTCGATCATCGGCGTGGCGCCGGCGTGGGCGGTCGGCACCGGCGTCATCGCCTCGGGGGCGTCTGGCTCGTTCGGGCTGTGCATGTTCATGCGCGGCACGCTAGCAGATGTGATGATGCGGTTTAATGCCAGAGCTTCGAAAAACAGGGGACGACGGGACGGCAGCTTGTCCGCAATTGCCGATGCGGACGGCGATTCCAGCGCGCTGGCGGTTTACACGCGGCGGCGCGTGGTCTTAATTCGGTCCGACACAAAGCACCCGCTTCAACGAGGTGCTGCACCGGTGAGGAAATCAAGAACATCATGGCCAGGAAAACCGAGAACAACGGTCCGTCCGTCAGTGCGCAGGAAGCGCTCGAATTCCACGCCATGGGTCGCCCCGGCAAGCTGGAGGTCGTTGCCACCAAGCCGATGGCGACGCAACGCGACCTCAGCCTCGCCTATTCGCCTGGCGTCGCGGTTCCTGTTCTGGCCATCGCCGAAGACCCCTCGCGCGCCTTCGACTACACGACGCGCGGCAATATGGTCGCCGTCATCTCCAACGGCACCGCCATTCTCGGCCTTGGCAATCTCGGCGCGCTGGCCTCCAAGCCGGTGATGGAGGGCAAGGCGGTGCTGTTCAAGCGCTTCGCCGATGTCGATTCCATCGACCTCGAGGTCGATACCGAGGACGCCGACGAGTTCATCAACTGTGTGCGTTTCCTCGGGCCCTCTTTCGGCGGCATCAATCTCGAGGACATCAAGGCGCCGGAATGCTTCATCATCGAGCAGCGCCTGCGCGAATTGATGGACATCCCGGTCTTCCATGACGACCAGCACGGCACTGCGATCATCTCGGCCGCCGGCCTGATCAACGCGCTGGAAATCACCGGCCGCGACATGAAGACCACAAAAATGGTCTGCAACGGCGCCGGTGCAGCCGGCATCGCCTGTATCGAGCTGATGAAGGCGATGGGTTTTGCCCCCGAAAACATCACTTTGTGCGACACCAAGGGTGTGGTGTTCCAGGGCCGCACCGAAGGCATGAACCAGTGGAAGTCGGCGCATGCGGTCAAGACCGAGGCGCGCAGCCTCGCCGAGGCGCTCGACGGCGCCGACGTCTTCCTCGGCCTCTCCGCCAAGGGCGCGCTGACCACCGCCATGGTGCAGTCGATGGCCAAGAACCCGATCATCTTCGCCATGGCCAATCCCGATCCGGAAATCACGCCGGAGGAGGTCGCCGAAATCCGCACCGACGCCATCATGGCCACAGGGCGTTCTGATTACCCCAACCAGGTCAACAACGTGCTCGGCTTCCCCTACATCTTCCGCGGCGCGCTGGATGTCAGGGCAACCACCATCAATGACGACATGAAGATCGCCGCCGCGCAGGCGCTGGCGGCATTGGCACGCCAGGATGTGCCCGACGACGTCGCCGCCGCCTATCAGGGCAACCGGCCGAAATTCGGCCCCAACTACATCATCCCGGTGCCGTTCGACCCGCGCCTGATCTCGGCCATCCCGATTGCGGTGGCCAAGGCGGCGATGGATTCCGGCGTCGCCCGCAAGCCGATCCTCGATCTCGATCGTTACGCGCAGGAACTGTCGGCCCGCCGCGACCCGATCGCATCGACCCTGCAGCGCATCTACGACCGCGTGCGCCGCCAGCCCAAGCGCATCGTCTTCGCCGAGGGCGAGGAGGAGCAGGTCATGCGCGCCGCCGTCTCCTATGTGAACCAGCGGCTCGGCACCGCCATCCTGCTCGGACGCGACGACGTCATCAAGGAAAACGCCAAGCACGCCGGCATCGACCTCAACAAGCAAGGCATCGAGATCATCAACGCCCGCCTGTCGCGCCGCAACGGCATCTACACCGACTATCTCTACGAGCGCATGCAGCGCAAAGGCTTCCTGTTCCGCGACTGCCAGCGGCTGATCAACAACGACCGCAACCATTTTGCCGCCTGCATGGTGGCGCTGGGCGACGCCGACGGCATCGTCACGGGTGTGACCCGCAACTATTCCACCGCACTCGACGACATCCGCCGCGTCATCGACGCCAAGCCCGGCCACCGCGTCATCGGCGTCTCGATCGTGCTGGCGCGGGGCAAGACCGTGCTCGTCGCCGACACCGCCGTGCACGACATGCCGAACGCCGAGCAGATCGCCGACATCGCCGAGGAGGCCGCGGGCTTTGCCCGCCGCATGGGCTATGAGCCGAGGCTCGCCATGCTCGCCTATTCGACCTTCGGCCATCCGCAGGGCGAGCGCTCCGAGCGCGTCCAGGAAGCGGTGCGCATCCTCGACAAGCGCCGCGTCGATTTCGAATATGACGGCGAAATGGCCGCCGACGTGGCGCTCAATGCGCGGGCCATGGCGCAATATCCGTTCATAAGGTTGACCGGCCCGGCCAATGTGCTGATCATGCCGGCGTTCCACTCGGCCTCGATCTCGACCAAGATGCTGCAGGAACTCGGCGGCTCCACGGTCATCGGCCCGCTGCTGGTCGGCTTGAACAAGCCAGTTCAGATCGTGTCGCTCAACGCCAAGGACTCGGACATCGTCAACATGGCGGCGATCGCGGCGTATACGGCGGGGACTTGAGCGGCGAGCCTTAGCGGTGAGTCTGCGAGGCGTTCAGCCCGGCGCGAATACGCGCGCGGCTTCGATCACCTCGTCGACCTGATCCTGCCGAAGCAGGTCGACGGGAATGCGGCCGTCGAGCTGCGCCGAGGGCCGCGTCAGCCACAGCCATGCGAGCCTTGGATTGGTGATCAGCGACAGCACGTCGCGAATGCCCGCAACCGGCCGTCCATCGACGAACTGCGCCAGCGGGAAGACATGTTTGCGGCCGCCCTTGCGCAAGGCGATGACCTCGCCCCGCCGTTGCCAGCGATGCAGGGTCGAGCGGGCGATACGCAAATTCTCTTCCAGATAGGTCGAGCCGGCGACGCGGCCCGCCCAGTCCTCGATCAGCATCGATTCGAGATCGTCGGACTTTGGCAGCGAAGGAGGCTCGACATCGGCCAACGGGGTCGTCGGCGGATTGATTACGCCGGCTATACCGGCTTCGCTGCGGCGCGCGGCTTCCGCCGCCAGCGCGCGCACGAATTTCGAGGCCAGGCCGGGCAGGTCGGCATGGATGGCGTCGATGGCGCGCTGGTGCTTCGGTGACAGCAAGGTGACGGCGGACGCTATGCTGCCGGCGATCTTGCCGACCGAGACCATGGTGGGCTTGTTGATGGCCTCGTCATAGTGCGCAAGCGCGCGCTCGACGTCCTCCGCGACCATCTCCGCGAAGTCGTCCTGTTTGAGGCCCTGGATCTGAAATCTGTTCATGCATCTGTCTTTTGGCCGCGCGCTCCCCTCAGCTGCGGCCGATTGTTGAATTTCTAGTGCGGAAAACGGAAATCGCGGCGGCAACGAATCCGGCCGCCCGACAGCATGCTGTCCAGCATTTCTTGACACCCCAACTGACTGAGGGCGCACCGAAATGTCAGTCGCGGGACGCCCAGATTGCGTGTAGGTGCGATGTATGACAGCCGCGCGACGGTGAGAAGCGGTCCGCGCAGCGGACGAAAAGCCAATTGCTTGGCTTTTCGAGCTTCGAACGCCCTGAGCCTGCGAAGGGCAGCGGCGCGACCGGCCGCCTACGGCACAGGCGCCGGGCTTTAGGGTTACAGTAACCCCGCCTGCTCGGCCTCGCGACGCAAATTCTGCCGCGGCCTGGGGCCGATCTGCTGGATCACCAGTCCGGCCGCCAGTGAGCCAAGGTCGCCGCAGGTCTGCAGGTCGCGGCCTTGCGTGTAACCATGCAGGAAGCCGGCGGCATAGAGATCGCCGGCGCCTGTCGTGTCGACCAGTTCCTTGATGGCGGTCGCCTTGATGACCACGGTCTCGTCGCCGCGCACGATCACCGAGCCTTTTTCCGAGCGGGTGACGGCGGCGATCCTGCAATCCTTGCGGATTTGCGCCAGCGCCTCGTCGAACGACGACGTCTGGTAGAGCGACTTGATCTCGTGGCTGTTGGCAAATACGATGTCGACCGTGCCCGAACGCATCAGGTCGAGGAATTCGTCGCGGTAGCGGTCGACGCAGAACGAATCCGACAGCGTCATCGACACTTCGCGACCTGCCGCGTGCGCCAGCCTCGCCGTCTGGCGGATTGCTTCCTTGGCGCGCGGCGGGTCCCACAGATAGCCTTCGAAATAGGTGACCTTGGCGCCGGAGGCCTTGTCGGCCTCGACGTCCTCCGGTCCAAGCTCGACGCAGGCGCCGAGATAGGTGTTCATCGAGCGCTCGCCGTCGGGGGTGACGAAGATCATCGAGCGCGCCGTCGGCGGCTCGCCCTTGAGCGGCCTGGTGTCGAAGGCGACGCCCTGCGCATGGATGTCGTGGGCATAGATTTCGCCCAGCGCATCGTTGGAGACCTTGCCGAAGAAGGCGGCGCGGCCGCCGAAACTGGCGACGCCGGCCGCCGTGTTGCCTGCGCTACCGCCGGAGGCTTCGATCGCCGGCCCCATGCGGCTGTAGAGCAGTTCGGCGCGCTTTGTGTCGATGAGGTTCATCGCGCCCTTGATGATGCCGTTGGTCTCGAGGAATTCCTCGTCGCACTGGGCGATGATGTCGACAATGGCATTGCCGATGCAAAGCACGTCATAATCCGGCATCAAAATCTCCGCCAAAAACCCGAGCCGGCTTCTTGCCACGCCGGCCCGGCGCGGGTCTAGCGATTTGAAACCGGTTTGCCTAGGGCGAGACACGCAACTTTGGCGGAACAGGCAAAAGGCGCCTCAGCCGCGAGGCGCTATGACAATTCGACCGTGGCCGAAGCATTTCTTCGCCGCACCGCCTACAAGCCTGGTTCAGCCGATCCCGTTTCGAAGGCGAGCCAGCCCCATGTCTACAAAGAAGATCTCGACAAAGAACGAGCCTGCAAAGAACGACATGACCACCGACCTGGCGCTGCTCGTCGTGCTGGCGGTGCTCTGGGGCGCCTCCTACACCTTCATCAAGATCGGCGTCGAAACCATCCCGCCGGTCACCTTCATTGCCGCCCGCACCCTGATTGCCGGTGGTATCCTGTTCGCCATCCTCCGCTGGCGCGGGCTCGCCATGCCGGGCGATGCGGCAAGCTGGCGCCGCTTCGCCTTCCAGGCCTGCCTCAACAGCGTCATCCCGTTCACCCTCATCGCGGCGGCGGAACGTTCGGTCGATGCCGGCCTCGCCACCATCCTGAATGCCACCTCGCCGATCTTCACCTTCCTCTTGACAGCGCTCATCACCCGCCACGAGCCGGTCACGGTGCGCAAGCTGATTGGCGTCGGCGCCGGCATTGCCGGCATCTGCCTCATCATCGGCACGCAGGCACTGGGTGGCCTCGGTCACGAGTTGTGGGCGCAGTTGGCCATCGTAGCGGCAACAATCTGCTATGCGGGTGCGGCCATTTTCGGCCGTGGTTTCAAGGGCCTCGACCCAATGCTGCCTGCCGCCGGTTCCATGCTGTGCGGCGCCGTCATACTCGTGCCCCTCAGCCTTGTGTTCGACCAGCCATGGACGCTGGCGCCCTCGACCGCGTCGATCCTGGCCTTGCTCGGCCTGTCGGTCTTTTCCACCGCGCTGGCCTTCGTCATCTATTTCCGCCTCATCCACACGCTGGGTTCGGTCGGCACCACCTCGCAGGCCTATCTGCGCGTACCGATCGGCGTCGGCATCGGCGCTCTCTTCCTCGGCGAAAGCCTTGGTTCGACGGCATGGCTGGGCATGGGTTTCGTCGTGGCCGGGGTCGCTGCCATGACCATCCCGATTCGAAAGCCGGCGTTTGCGCGGTAGAGCAATTCCAGGAAAAGTGTGAAGCGGTTTTCCCGGGAAAAGCGCATAGCGCTTTCCCTTGGGAATTGCGTCAAAGCAAAGAACCAGCCCGCTTGTGCTCATGGCCTGCGCTGCCTATCTCGGAAGCATCCGCCTTTTAGGCGGCGTCCGCTAACCGGGGGTGTGACAAGGTGATTTTCGACGCTGCCCGCACTGCGGCCCTCGAGCTGCTCTCGCCTCCCTTTCGGGCCGTGTTCCTCAAGACATTGGGTCTGACGCTGCTGGCGCTTGTCGCCTTGTGGTTCGGCCTGACCAGCCTCGTCGAGTGGCTCGCCCTGCCGTGGCTGCAGACGCTGTTGCCCGGCATACCGTCCTGGGCCGGCTGGCTGGGTGGCATCATCGCCGCGATAGCGCTTGCCTTCGGCATGGCCCTGCTCATCGCGCCGGTGACGGCTGTTGTCGCCGGCCTGTTCCTCGACGATATCGCCGAAGTGGTCGAGCGCACCGACTATCCCGGCGATCCGACCGGCCGCGCCATGCCGGCGCTGCGCTCGCTGGTGCTGTCGGCGCGATTCCTCGGCGTCGTCATTCTTGGCAACATCGTCGCCCTGCTGCTTCTCTTGGTGCCGGGCGTCAACATCGCCGCCTTCTTCATCGTCAATGGCTATCTGCTCGGGCGCGAGTTTTTCGAATTCGCCGCCATGCGCTTTCGCGACGAAGAAGAGGCCAGAGCCTTGCGCAGACACTATGCCGGCACGGTGTTTCTCGCCGGCCTGCTCATCGCTGCCTTCCTCGCCGTGCCGCTGCTCAATCTGGTGACGCCGCTCTTCGCCGCCGCCATGATGGTGCATCTGCACAAGGCGATTTCGGTGCGGGAAGTGGCTCGCTCCTCACGCGGCTGAGCATTTTCGTCAGCGCAACAGGAAACCGCGTCCCAGTTCGTCGTCGGCCTCGACAATGAACTCGGCCCGCCCGGAATAGTAGGCGCGGCCGCCGACGCGGGCGATGATCGCCTCGTGCGGGCCAGCCTTCGCCGTCCGCACCACGGACCCGGAAAAACGCGAGCCGGCGATGCTCTCGAACATGCGTGTCTGCCCGATCGCGATCTCGCCCTTGGCATGCATGGCCGCCAACCGCGCGGTCACGCCGGAGCCGGTCGGCGAGCGGTCGACCTCGGCCTCGGCGAAGACGCAGATGTTCTTAGTCACCTCGCTGGAAAACGCGTCGCGGCCATCGGTCAGGATGGTGCCGTAGAGGAAGGCAAGGTCGGCATGGTCGGGATGCGACAGCGGCAATTCGGCCTTGAGCCTGTCCGTCAGCGCGGTTGCCGCATCGACGAAATCGCGCACCCGGCTTCTGCCGAATTCAAGCCCGAATTGGTGACAATCGGCCAGCGCGTAGAAGGCGCCGCCATAGGCGACGTCGAAGCCGATCGTGCCATGACCCGCCAGCTCTATCGTCTGCCCGCCGGCGAACAGGAAGGCCGGCACGCTTTCGAACGACACCGCACCGGCCTTGCCGTCCCTGACCTCGACCGAGGCGACGACCAGCCCGCACGGCGCCTCGATATTGACTGTCGTGATTGGTTCCTGTTTCGCCACCAATCCCTCATCTACGGCGTAGCGGCCGAGCGCGACGATGGCGTGGCCGCACATCGTCGAGTAACCCTCATTGTGCATGAACAGCACGGCGAGGTCGGCGCCGGGCAGGTCCGGCTCGACCAGCAAGGCGCCATACATGTCGTAATGGCCGCGCGGCTCGAACATCAGGATTTTCCTGAGATGATCGAGATGGTCGCGCACATAGGCGCGCTTTTCTAGGATCGTGCCCTTGGGAATACCGGGATAGCCGCCGGTGACGATCCTGAGCGGCTCGCCGCCTGTATGCATGTCGACGACGGTCAGCGTCATGCGATGGGCCCCGTTCAAGCTGAAGACTTGCCGAAGAGGGCCTGCAATTTGCCGAACGGCATGGCGGCGCGGGTGAAGCCGAAGGTGCCGTCCTGCTGGATCTCGCGTGCCGCCGTTTCCAGCATGCCATAGGCGAAATTGGTCAGCCACGGCCCGAGCGAGATGCGCTTGACGCCGGCCATGGCGAGGTCGGCGATGGTGAAGCCAGGCTTTGCCATGACATTGACCGGCTTGCTGACCGCCGAGCAGAGCGTGCGGATCATCTCGACGTCGCCGATGCCTGGCGCATAGAGCACGTCGGCGCCGGCCTTCTCGAACGCCTGCAGCCGCTTGATGGTATCGTCGAGGTCGGACTTGCCCCACAGGAAATTCTCGGCCCGCGCCGTGAAGACGAAATCGCGCTTCAGCGCCCGCGCCGCCTCCACCGCCGCCGCAACGCGCTCGACAGCGTGCGCGAAATCATAGATTGGCTTGTCGGGGTCGCCGGTGTGGTCTTCGATCGAGCAGCCGGCAAGACCGGCCGCTTCGGCCGCGAAGATGGTTTCGGCGGCCTGCTCGGCGCTGTCGCCCTTGCCTTTCTCGAGGTCGGCCGAGACCGGCAGGCTGGTCGCCCCCGACACCTCGCGGCAATGGTGGATCATCTGGTCGAAGGTCACCGCGCCGTCCGGCAAGCCGCGCGAAAAGGCAAAGCCGGCGCTGGTTGTCGCCAGCGCCGTGAAGCCGAACGAGCCGAGCAGCTTCGTCGTGCCGATATCCCAGGGATTGGGCATGACGAAGGTCGAGGCATGCAGGTCGCGGAAGATCTTGCCCTTGTCCATGGTAGTACCCCCATATGCGGTGTGGCTAAGTGGATTTTATCCTGCCCCATTTGGCCGGGCAAACGAATGCGGTTGGTTCAGAAGCGTTTGGCGTTCTCTCCTGCCAATTTGTCCAGCGTGTCGGAATCCTTGATGTAGCGCGATGTCTTCTTGTCCCAGTGATAGATGACGGAAATCGCGTGGGACTCTGGTCGGGGCGGAGTGTCGTCGCAGCTTTCGCCGTTGAGCACCGTGGCATCGGTCACCGTCACTTTGATGGCAGCATAGGACTTCCCCTCCGCGATGGCCTGAAAAGCTACATCCTGCTTGCGGCTGTAGGCGCACAGGTTTTCGTCGAACGTATAGATCATGTCGATCAGTTCGAATTTGTCGTCGCGGACCATGATCAGCGGCGTGATCACATAGTTCTGGCTCGAGTTGAAATGCGCGCTCATGGTGATCAGGACGTCATCGTTGGCGCTGACCGAAAGCTTGCCCGGTTCGCGGAAGTAGGTGCCGCGGTCGAGCGCGACATTGACGGCGTCGAGCAATTTTGGCTTGGCCGTGACGTCGTAGAGCGCCAGCACCGCATAGCCTTCGGCGCTGTCGGGAGAGTCACCGAGGTCGAACAGCATGGCCAGCCGGTCCTTGCCGCCGGCCTTGATCGCAAGCACCGCGGCATTGGAAAAGCCCGAAGTTTCGGGCGGCGAACCGCCGCCGTCCGGTCGCTCGATATGTCGCATCTCGATCGGTAACCCGCCCCTGTAGAAGCCGTCCTGGTCCGCGGCGAGATCTGGAATGACCATCCTCGCGAGGTCGAGATAGGTGGCATCCGTGCGGCCGGGCAAAGCACTGCCGAGTTCCGGGAAGCCGACGGCTTGCGCGCCGGCCGCAGTCCACAAAAACGGCAGCAGCGTCAAGGTAAGGAAGAAGCGGAACAGGGCGGGTTTCATGCGTGGCCTCGAATTGGCGGGGCCAAGCTAGCACGGACGATCGAGGCGTACAGCCGCAGGCTGAAGATCAGCTTAGTGGATCGGCACCAGCCCGGCCAGCTCGCGCATGTCGTCGAACAGGATGCCGCCGGCCTGGATCAGGCCGGCGCGGTCGGAATAGGGATCGGCATGATAGGAAAACACCCGCATGCCGGCGGCGATCCCGGCCTGCGTGCCGGCGACGCTGTCCTCGATGACGATGCAGTCGGCGGGCGCGAAGCCCATGGTCTTGGCCGCATGCAGGAACAGGTCCGGGAACGGCTTGCCACGGCTGACCATGGTCGAGGAAAACATCGCGTGTTCGAACAGCGGCAACAGCCCGGTCTGGCCGAGCGTGATGTGCATCTTCGACACTCGGGCCGAGGTGGCGACGCAATACGCGATACCGGCTGAACGCACGGCTTCGACGAACTCGCGGACGTAGGGGATCGCTTCGACGCCGTGGGCAAACAGATCCGGCAGGCCGGCGTTCCAGCGATCGACGAAATCGACGCCGAGCCTGCCGCTGGTCTCTGCTTCGATCTCTTTCTGCACCGACGCCATGCTGCGGCCGGAGAAATTCTTGCGGCAATATTCGAAGCTTGTCGGATAGCCGGCAGCGGTCAGCCATTCGGCGAGGCGCCGATTGGCGAGGTTCTCGGTGTCGACCAGGATCCCGTCGCAGTCGAAGATGACAAGTTTAGGCAGTTCAGGCATCAGGCGGTGCCGGTCGACCCGAACCCGCCCGCGCCGCGCGCCGTGCCGCCAGCTAGGTTGCGCTCTTCCACGGCGGCTTGCGTCACCGCGGCAAAAACGATCTGGGCGATGCGCATGCCGCGCGTCACCGCGAAGTCCTCGTCGCCGAGATTGATCAGCAGCACCTTCACCTCGCCGCGATAATCGCTGTCGATGGTGCCGGGCGTGTTGAGGACGGTCAGGCCGTGCTTGAAAGCAAGTCCGGAGCGCGGCCGCACCTGGCCCTCCATGCCTTCCGGAATTTCCAGGATCAGCCCGGTCGGCACCAAAGTACGCTTGCCAGGCAGGATCAGCAGCGGCCGGTCGTCGGGCACCGCGGCGCGCAGATCCATGCCGGCAGCACCGGTGCTTTCATAAGCAGGAAGGGGAAGTCCTTCAGCATGCGGCAACCTGACGAAGCCGACGGTCGGACCGATGACGGAGGGAGTTTGAAGGGCTGCGCGCATAAAATCGATCCTATCGGCGCGAACGGCGATTCGGTCAACTCGACTGTAATTCTATCAACGGCTTTCTTTTGGGCGGCACTGTGACCTCAGCGCAGTTCCATCGGAACGACGGTGGTCTCCTTGATCTCCTCCATCACGAAGGACGCGGACACATCCGACAGCGCCACCTTGGCGATCAGCCGCTGGTAGAGCCGGTCATAGGCCTTCACGTCGGCGACGCGGGCGCGCAAGACATAGTCGAGGTCGCCCGACATGCGGTAGACGCCGGTGATCTCGGGAAAGCCGGTCACTGCCGCGCGGAATTTCTGCAGCCACTCCGGGTCGTGGTTGGACGTGCGGATCAGGATGAAGACGGAAAGGCCAAGTCCGAGCTTTTCGGCATCGACCAGCGCCACGCGGCCGGTGATGACGCCATCCTCCTCCAGCCGCTTCACCCGGCGCCAGCAGGCATTGCGCGACAGCGCCACCCGTTCCGACAGCTGGTCGACCGACAGCGTGCCGTCGCGTTGCAATTCGGCAAGCAATTTCCGGTCGATTTCGTCGATTTCCAACGCCATGTGGGATGTTTGTCCCATCAACGGGTCAAATACAAGGATATTTTGAGACCGATGAACCGGCGAAGCGTGTCAGGATACTCATATCAGGAACTTCAAGCGCTGAAGGGGACCAGCATGTCGGTCGCATGGATTTTCACCTCTCATCCGGCCAAGGTCGGCGAAACCTATTTCACTCATATGGCCTTTGCCGGCTGGTTCTCGTCGCGGCTGCTGATGGCGGCTGGCGCCGCGCTCGTTCACGCTTTCTTGCCATTTCTGTTTGAGACTACCGCCAGCCGAATCGTTCGTGAGCTTTACGAGCGGACGCACAACAGAGGCACACACGCGATCAAGGAGCCTGCGGCTCTTATGGATCGCGCCTAGAGGGCGACAGAAGCGATGTGCCGGTGGACGGCCTATCTCGGTGAAGCAGTCTTTCTCGAAGACATGCTCACCGCGCCCTGTCACTCGCTGATCGCCCAGAGCCATTGCGCCCAGGAAGCGAAATCGCCGACCAATGGTGACGGTTTTGGCCTTGCCTGGTATGGCGACCGCCCGGAGCCGGGTCTCTACCGAGACATCCTGCCGGCATGGTCGGATCCCAATCTGAAGAGCCTGTGCCGGCAGATCAAATCCGGCCTGTTCCTCGCCCATGTGCGGGCGTCCACCGGCGGCGCCACCAGCCGCATGAATTGCCATCCGTTCATCTCCAGCTCTTGGTCGTTCATGCACAACGGCCAGATCGGCGGCTTCGAAAAAATCCGCCGCGCGCTGGAGAATTCGCTGTCCGACGCTGTCTTCGACCAGCGCGAAGGCACCACCGATTCCGAATTGTTTTTCCTGCTGATGATCGACGAGGGATTGACCGGCGATCCGCAAGGCGCCGTCTCCCGCGCCACCAGCCGCGTGCTCGAAGCCTCGCGCCGCGCCGGCCTCGAACCGGCGCTGAAACTCACCGCCGCCTTCTCCGACGGGCAGGCGCTGCATGCGGTGCGCTACGCCACCGACGCTCACGCACCGACGCTCTACACGTCTGTCCTGCGCAAGGGCGGCGGCCGCTGCATCGTTTCCGAGCCGTTCGACCGCGAGGGCGGCGACTGGCAGGCGATCCCGCCGTCGAGTTTTGTGACGATCACTGGCGATGGCATGGTCATTCGCCCTTTCGCACCCGCATCGGCCAGGCTGGCACTGGCCGTCTAGTTGCAAAAGTGCGGCAACGCCGCGGGACAGCCCCCCCTCTGTCCTGCCGGACATCTCCCCCACACGGGGGAGATTGGCACCTGCGACTGCCGCGCTATTCCTTGCAACGTCCGAGATTGGCGAAAGCTGTCGTGACATCCAATCTCCCCACCTGTGGGGGAGATGTCCGGCAGGACAGAGGGGGGCGCCGTAGAGTGCAGACTTGGACAGTCCAGTCTGCACAATTTCGATCAAACGCAGCCAATCCTCGAATGCTCAACTCCATTTGAAGCAGCGCCGCTGTCCGCCATCCGATCAGGCGAACGCGGCCAAGCCGGAGCATTGTCAATGGACCTCGTCTTTTCCTCAACCATCGAGCTGGCCACCGCCATCGCCGCGCGGAAGATCTCCGCCGTCGAGGCACTCGACGCGCACCTGGCGCAGATCGATGCGCACAACGATGCGGTCAACGCCGTCATCTCGCTCGACAGGGAAGGGGCTCGCGAGTGCGCCAAGAAGGCCGACGCGGCCCAGGCGCGCGGCGAGGCCCTCGGCCCGTTGCACGGCGTACCGTTCACGCTGAAGGACACGCACGAAACAGCAGGCATGAAGACCACGGTCGGCTTTCCGCCCTTTGCCGACTATGTCGCCAAACAGGACAGTCCGGTCGTCGCCCGCTTGCGTGCGGCTGGCGGCGTGCTGATGGCCAAGACCAATGTCGCGACCATGCTTTCGGACTGGCAGTCGAACAATCCGCTGTTTGGTCGCACCAGCAATCCCTGGAATCTCCAGCGCACGGCGGGCGGTTCCAGCGGCGGCGCGGCGGCTGCACTTTGCTCGGGGATGACGCCGTTCGATGTCGGCACCGACATGCAGGACTCAATCCGGCTGCCGGCCAGTTTCTGCGGTGTCTATGGCCTGAAGCCGACGGAGCACCGCGTCTCGCTGGCCGGCGTCTTTCCCGATCCCGGCGGTACTGCGCGCAGCGTGCGGCTGATGTCCTGCCTTGGGCCGCTGGCGCGCAGTGTGGAAGATTTGGCGCTGATCTATCAAATCATTGCCGGTCCTAATGGAAGCGACACCGATCTTGCGCCGGTGCCGGTCGAGGATATGCCAAGCCTCGACCTCAAGACATTGCGCATTGCCTTCGCGCCGTTCTTTCCCGGGTTTCCAGTGGCGGGCGACGTCAGCGCCGCGGTCGAAAGTCTCGCAAGGCAGTTACAATCCGCAGGAGCGGTCGTCGAAGAAGCAAAACTGCCGAAACTCGACCTGCATGACGATCTGGAGCAGGGCGGCGCGCTGATCGGCATGATGCTGGAGGCCGCTCAGCCTGAGCCGCCGGAGGAACCGACACCGGTCTCGCGCTGGTTCGAGGCACTCGCCCGCCGCGACAAATCCATTCTCGCCTGGGACCGGTTTTTCGAGGCCTACGACGCGTTGATCTGCCCGGTCGCCATGACCACCGCCTTCCCGCATTGCGAGCCGGGCACGCCGATCAAGGTCGACGGCAAGGAGCAGAGCTACTGGATGCTGCCGGCCTATGGCGCCGTGTTCAACTACAGCGGCCATCCAGCGCTTTCCATGCCGTGCGGACAGGACAGCACCGGCCTGCCGATCGGCCTGCAACTGGTCGGCAAACGCTGGTCGGAGTCACGGCTGCTCGGCATCGCCAAGGCAATCGAACCACTCACCGGCGGCTTTCGCCGTCCGCCCGCCTATTGAGCGAAGCGCGACAATCCATAAGGCGCAAGCAGCGGGTCGCGCTCGCCGTCGAGGATTTCCCTTGTGGCGAACAGGCCGACGGCCGGCGCCAGCGTGATGCCGGAATGCATGACCGCGACATAGACACCGTCCATGCCCACCGCGCGGCCGATGATCGGAAAGCCGTCGATCGGCGTCGGCCGGTAGCCGACCGTGTGGAAATCGAGTTCCAACCCGTCGCTGTCGCGCAGCATGGCTTTCATGGCCGCAAACAGCGCGTGGGCGGTGGCTTCGGCATTCATACCCGGATCGGCGCCGCCAAAATCCGAGCCGGCGATGATGCGGCCTTCCGCCGTCTGGCGCATGTGCAGCCGCTCGGCCAGAACCAGACCGTTGAGCAGCTTTTTGTAAGGCCGTGAGTGGACGATCAGGCCGGGCGGCGTTTCGATCGGCAGGTTGATCCCGGCGGTCGCGGCGATCTCCGGCGAGCCGACGCCGGCCGCGACCACCACCTCGTCTGATGCAATCAATCCGTGCGAAGTGTCGACACCGGTGATCCTGCCGCCGGTCTGGACCAGGGCCGTCACCGTGCTGGAGATGGTCTTCGCGCCATGTCGCTTCGCGCCTGCCAATAGGGCATGGGCGGCGGCCACGGGCTCTGCGACACCTTCCTCAGCCACATGCAGGGCAAAGTCGGGAAGCTCGGCGAGATTGGGCTCGATGCGCGCGGCACCGGCGCGGTCGACGCGTTCGATGCCGTAGCCCCAGGCGGAATGCTCCGTGGCGTAGATTTCCATGTCGGTGGCCGACAGATCCCAGCACAGGCCACCGCACCAGCTGAGCGGCAGGCCGGGTAGGTCCTGCGCCAGCCGCGACCATTCGGCCATCGCGCGGGTGCGCAGCCGGAAATAGGGCTCCGGATTGCCCCAGCTGGCATTGATCCAGGCAAACGAGTTTGGGGTGGCGATTCCACCGACGGGGCTGTCGGAAATGACCGTGACCTGTGCTCCCGCCTTGCTCAGATGCCAGGCGATGGAGGCGCCGATGATGCCGGCGCCGATGACGATCACTTGTTTCGCCGCAGTCATGCTTGCTCCTCTGCCTCGCCGTCCGGAGGGATGTTCGTCCAGTGCCATCCCGGCAGCCGCTTGCCAACATCGCGCAGCGCAAAATATGCGGCAATGCACTGGCCGGAGCCACAGCACGGCTGAGCTGTATGCTCTGACGGTGAGGCGGCGATCAGCAGCTTCCGAGCCGTCGGACCGGTCGACAGCCCGGCACTGCGCTGCTAGAAGCCCGGCCTGTCACACGGAAATCCCAGAGAATGCCCGAAGCAATAGAAGAAGAAGTGGCGCGCCGCCGCACCTTCGCGATCATCGCGCACCCGGACGCCGGCAAGACCACGCTCACCGAAAAGCTGCTGCTGTTCGGCGGCGCCATCCAGCTTGCCGGCGAGGTCAAGGCCAAGAAGGACAAGATTCAGACGCGGTCCGACTGGATGAAGATCGAGCGTGAGCGCGGCATCTCGGTCGTCACCTCGGTGATGACCTTCGAGTATGAAGACAATGTCTTCAACCTGCTCGACACGCCCGGCCACGAGGATTTCGCCGACGACACCTACCGCACGCTGTCGGCGGTCGACTCGGCGGTCATGGTCATCGATGCCGCCAAGGGCATCGAGCCGCGCACACTGAAGCTGTTCGAAGTCTGCCGGCTGCGCGACATTCCGATCATCACCTTCATCAACAAGATGGACCGCGAAAGCCGCGATCCGTTCGAGATTTTGGACGAGATCGAGCAGAAGCTGGCGCTGGATACTGCCCCCGTCACCTGGCCGATCGGCCGCGGCAAGAATTTTGCCGGCACCTATCATCTGGCGCTGAATGCCGTGCGCAGGGGCGACGCGGAGAAAGAACGCACGCCGGTCAATGGTCCCGATTCCAACCGCGTCGCCGGCCTGCTGCCGGAAAACGAGCGCGAGGCCTTCATCGAGGAACTGGAGCTCGCGCGGGAAGCGTGCAGACCCCTTGATATCGAGGCCTTCCGCGAGGGTCATCTGACGCCGGTCTATTTCGGCTCGGCGCTGCGCAACTACGGCGTCCGCGACCTGATCGAGGCGCTTGGCGCTTTTGGACCGCCGCCGCGCGCGCAGGAGGCCGATACCCGCAAGGTCGAGGCGACCGAGGAGAAGATGACGTCCTTCGTCTTCAAGATCCAGGCCAACATGGATCCCAATCACCGCGACCGCATCGCCTTCGTCCGCGTCTGTTCGGGCAAGCTCGAGCGCGGCATGAAGGCCAAGCTGGTGCGCACGGGAAAACCGATGTCGCTGTCGGCGCCGCAGTTCTTCTTTGCCCGCACCCGCGTCACCGCCGACGAGGCGTTCGCCGGCGATGTCGTCGGCATTCCCAACCACGGCACGCTGCGTATTGGCGATACGCTGACCGAGGGCGAGGAAATCCTGTTCCGCGGCGTGCCGAATTTCGCACCGGAAATCCTGCGCCGCGTTCGCCTCGGCGACGCGATGAAGGCGAAAAAACTCAAGGAAGCGCTGCACCAGATGGCAGAGGAGGGCGTCGTGCAGCTGTTTTCGCCCGAGGATGGCTCGCCGGCCATCGTCGGGGTCGTCGGCGCGCTGCAGCTCGACGTGCTGAAGGAACGGCTGAACTTCGAATACACGCTGCCGGTCGAATTCGAAATGTCGCGCTTCTCGGTGTGTCGCTGGATCTCGGCCGACGACAAGGCCGAGACGCTTCGCTTCATCGAGGCGCATCGCGGCGACATCGCCCGCGACCTCGACAATGATCCGGTGTTCCTCGCCCAGCACGCTTTCTCGCTGAACTACGAAGCGGAACGCTGGAAGGCGATCAGGTTTGCCACGATCAAGGACTATCAGGTCCGCGACAGAGCGGCGTAGGCGCCAGTTTTTCCTTCTCTCCGTTCACGGGGAGAAGGTGCTCGAAGGGCAGATGAGGGGCGGCGCGACCCTTGACTATCCTCTAGCGGCTTCCTCGATCTTGGCGATGTCGATCTTGCTCATCTGCATCATCGCCGACATCACGCGGCCGGCCTTGGCCCGGTCCGGATCCAGCAGCAGGCGCGGCAGCTGCTCCGGCACAACCTGCCAGGAGACGCCGAATTTATCCTTCAGCCAGCTGCATTGCGACGGTTGGCCGCCACCTTCGATGAGCTTGTCCCAGAAGTAATCCACCTCTTCCTGCGTCTTGCAGTCGATCGACTGCGACATCGCCTCGGTGTGCTTGAATTGCGGTCCACCATTGAGCGCCTGGAACTGCACCCCGTCGAGTTCGAACGTGGTCACCAGCACCTTGCCTTCATCGGCGTGGCCTTCGGGCCAGCGCATTACGCTCAGCACCTTCGAATTCTTGAAGATGGAGACGTAGAAATTCATGGCCTCTTCGGCCTGGCCGTCGAACCACAGGCAGGTGGTGATCTTTTGCATGTCGTGCTCCTCGGGTGGTTTTGGTTGCGTTACGGCGAAACGGCTGACTCCGAACGCGGTGCCATTTCCATGCCGTCTGCCCAAGGACGGGCATGCAGTGCGCCATCCGACAGTGCCACGCATTTTTTTTGAGAGAATCTGGCGCATTGCAAAATTGTGGCCAGACCGGGCTTGCGCGTCTATAACGCCTGCGGTCCGAATTCAGCTCCGCCGCGCCATGCCTGGCTGTGGCCAGCCACCAAGGAAAAAACATGCCTGCCTATCGCTCCCGCACCACCACCCATGGCCGCAACATGGCCGGCGCTCGCGGCCTCTGGCGCGCCACCGGCATGAAGGACAGCGATTTTGGCAAGCCGATCATCGCGGTGGTCAACTCCTTCACCCAGTTCGTGCCGGGCCATGTCCATCTCAAGGATCTCGGCCAGTTGGTCGCGCGCGAGATCGAGAAGGCCGGCGGCGTCGCCAAGGAATTCAACACCATCGCCGTCGACGACGGCATCGCCATGGGCCATGACGGCATGCTCTATTCGCTACCGTCGCGCGAGCTGATCGCCGATTCCGTCGAATACATGGTCAACGCTCACTGTGCCGACGCCATGGTCTGCATCTCCAATTGCGACAAGATCACGCCCGGCATGCTGATGGCATCGTTGCGCCTCAACATCCCTACCGTCTTCGTTTCCGGCGGTCCGATGGAAGCTGGCAAGGTGGTGCTCGCCGGCAAGACGCAGGCTCTCGACCTGGTCGATGCCATGGTGGCGGCGGCCGACGACAGAATTTCCGACGAGGACGTCAAGGTCATCGAGCGCTCGGCCTGCCCGACCTGCGGCTCCTGCTCGGGCATGTTCACCGCCAATTCGATGAATTGCCTGACCGAGGCGCTGGGCCTTTCATTGCCCGGCAACGGCTCGACGCTGGCCACGCATGCCGACCGCAAGCGGCTGTTCGTCGAGGCCGGCCACCTGATCGTCGATCTCGCCCAGCGCTATTACGAGCAGGACGACGAAACCGCGCTGCCACGCAACATCGCCTCCAAAGGTGCGTTCGAGAACGCCATGACGCTCGACATCGCCATGGGTGGCTCGACCAACACCGTGCTGCACATTCTCGCCGCCGCGCATGAGGGCGAAATCGATTTCGATCAGGACGACATCGACGCGCTGTCGCGCAAGGTGCCGGTGCTGTGCAAGGTTGCTCCGGCCAAGTCCGACGTGCACATGGAAGACGTCCACCGCGCCGGCGGCATCATGGCCATCCTCGGCCAGCTCGACAATGCCGGCCTGCTCAACCGCGACCTGCCGACGGTGCACACGCGAACGCTGGGCGAAGCGCTCGACCATTGGGATATTTCCCGCACGACCAGCCAGAGTGTGCGCGATTTCTTCCTCGCCGCCCCTGGTGGCGTGCCGACACAGGTCGCTTTCAGCCAGGACCGCCGCTGGGACGAACTCGATCTCGACCGCGAGAAAGGCGTCATCCGCTCGACCGAACATCCCTTTTCCAAGGATGGCGGCCTCGCTGTGCTGAAAGGCAATCTGGCTCTCGACGGCTGCATCGTGAAGACGGCCGGCGTCGATGAATCGATCCTGAAGTTCACCGGCCCGGCCCGCGTGTTCGAGAGCCAGGATTCGAGCGTGAAGGCGATCCTGTCCAACGAGATCAAGGCCGGCGACGTCGTCGTCATCCGCTATGAGGGACCGCGCGGCGGCCCAGGCATGCAGGAAATGCTCTACCCGACCAGCTATCTGAAGTCGAAAGGGCTCGGCAAGGCCTGCGCTCTGGTCACCGACGGCCGCTTCTCCGGCGGCACGTCGGGCCTGTCGATCGGCCACGCATCGCCGGAAGCCGCCGAAGGCGGGCTAATCGGGCTGGTGCAGGAGGGCGATACGATCGAGATCGACATCCCGAACCGCAGCATCCGCCTTGCTGTCGATGACGCGGAGCTCGCTGCGCGCCGGGCGGCGATGGAGGCCAGGGGCGCCCTGGCCTGGAAGCCCGAGGAAAAGCGCAAGCGCAAGGTGACGACCGCCTTGCGCGCCTATGCCGCGATGGCGACCAGCGCGGCCAAGGGCGCGGTGAGGTTTGTGCCGGAATAAGGTTCGCGCCCAGGCCCCTCATCCGGCCGCTACGCGGCCACCTTCTCCCCGCTGGGGTGAAGAGGCTGGCGCCGGCGCTGACGATCTCTTCTCCCCTCGGGGAGAAGGTGGCCCGAAGGGCCGGATGAGGGGCCTGGCTCCAACATCCGGAACACCATCAGGGCATCAACTGATACTCATAAAGCTTCTGGTAGAGCCCGCCCTGCTTGAGCAAGGTCTTGTGCGGGCCGCTTTCCACCACCTTGCCGGCTTCGAGCACCACGATCGTGTCAGCCTGGTGCACGGTCGACAGACGGTGCGCGATAACGATCGTCGTGCGGCCTTCCGTCAATTGCTGCAGCGCGTCGCGGAACAGTGCTTCCGATTCGGCATCGAGCGCGCTGGTCGCTTCGTCCAGAAGCAGGATCTCGGCATTGCGCAGCATGGCGCGTGCGATCGAGATCCGTTGGCGTTGGCCGCCCGACAGCAGGCCGCCATTCTCGCCGACATCCGTCTCGTAGCCTTTCGCCTGCGCGCTGATGAAGTCATGGGCGTTGGCCGCCTTGGCGGCGGCGATCACCTCTTCGTCGGTCGCACCCTCGCGCCCAAGCCGGATGTTGTGCATGATGGTGCCGGCAAACAGGAACGTGTCCTGGCTGACATAGGCGATCTTTTCCCGCAGCGATGCGAGCGTCGCATGGGAAATATCCTGACCATCGAACAGCACCTTGCCGCTCTTCGGGTCGTACATGCGCATGATGAGGTTTAGAATCGTCGACTTGCCGCCGCCGGAAGGCCCGACCAGCGCCGTCATCTTGCCGGGCGCAAGCGTCAGATCGAACCTGTCCAGCACCGGCGGCCCGTTCTGATAAGCGAAGTCGACCGCGTCGAACCGGATCTCGCCCGGTCCGGCCAGAAGCGGCTTCGCGTCGGGCTTCTCTACCAGAGTCAGCGGCTGGTCGGCGAGCTCGAACATCATGCGCACGCCGACAATGCCGCTTTCCAGCGATATGCGCACGCGCGCAAGGCGCTTTGCCGGCTCATAGGCAAACAGCAGCGCCCCGATGAAGGCCATGATGTTTCCAGGCATCTGGCCGCCTTGCAAGACCAGGAAGCCGCTGACGAAGATGGCCCCGGCAATTGCCAGTCCGGCCAGCGTCTCCATCACCGGGCTTGTCGCAGCCTCCAGCGTCGCGATGTTGTTGGCCCGGTTCTCGACGTCCGACACGGCCTTGTACATGCGGTTGCGCATTGCGCCTTCGAGGTTGAAGGATTTGACGACGCGCACGCCGATTGCCGTTTCCTGCATCACCTGCACGATCTGGCCGACCGAGCGAAACTCCATCGCGGCGAACTTGCGAACACGTTTGAGGATGCGGTTGACCCCGTAGATAGCCAAGGGGCCGACGACAAAGCAGATTATGGACAAGGCTGGCTGCTGCCAGACCATGACCCCTACCAGGACAACCAGCGACAACAGGTCGCGCACATAGGACGTGACAACGAGGTCGAGCACGTTGCGCGCAGCCTGCGCATTGTTGGTCATGCGTGTGATCAGGTCGGACGACGAGGTCGAATGGTAGAATTCGATGCCTTGCGCCAGGATGCGGTCGTAGATCTTGCGCTGGCGATCGGCGATGATGGCGTTGCCGACCCGGCTCATGAAATAGGCCTGGATGAAGTTGGCGAGACCCTTGAGGATGAAGATCGTGGCAACCCCCGCCGCAATCAGGTTGACGCGGTCAATCCGCTTGAAGACCACGAATTCGTCGGTGATCTCTTTGAGAATCCAGGCGCTGGCGCCGGTCGTGGCGGCCACCACAAGCATCGACAAGATCGCGGCGCCGTAGCCAAACCTGTGCTGGTAAAAGGATTCCCGGATCAACCTCGCAACGAGGCGCTGGTTTTCCGTCGAGCGGAAGAAACGAAACAAACGGCGGATCCTTGAAACCGGGACAACGAAGGCGGCTTATAGAGGGAGTTGCGGCCGGATGGAACCATCCGCGGCCGCCGCGGACAAACCGCTGTTGCAAGCGGCATCGACGAGATGCGATTTTCGGCTTCGATTATATCAGATGATTCTCTTGACGGGATGACGACAGATGGCTTTCGACCTTATCGTTCGCGGCGGCACACTGCCTGATGGCAGGGTTGCCGACATCGGCATCAACGGTGAGACGATCGCGGCGATCGAGCCCACTCTGCAGGGTTCTGCGCGGACCGAGGTCGACGCCCGTGGCAATCTGGTCTCGCCGCCCTTCGTCGATCCGCATTTCCACATGGACGCGACGCTCTCCCTGGGCATTCCGCGCATCAACGCGTCGGGCACGCTGCTCGAAGGCATTTCGCTGTGGGGCGAGTTGAAGCCGCTTTTGACGCATGAGGCGGTGCGTGATCGCGCATTGGCCTATTGCGACTGGGCGGTGTCGATGGGCCTGCTTGCCATCCGCACCCATGTCGATGTCTGCGATGACCGCCTGCTGGCGGTCGAGGCGCTGCTCGAGGTCAAGAAAATGGTCGCCCCCTATATCGACCTGCAATTGGTCGCCTTCCCGCAGGACGGGTTTTATCGCTCGCCGACGGCACGGGAGAACACCATCCGCGCCTTGGACATGGGCGTCGATATTGTCGGCGGCATCCCGCATTTCGAGCGCACCATGGCCGACGGCACGCGCTCGGTAACGGAGCTGTGCGAAATCGCGGCCAAACGCGGCCTGATGGTCGACCTGCATTGCGACGAGACCGATGATCCGCTGTCGCGCCATATCGAGCAGCTTGCCTATGAGGCGCAGCGCCTTGGTCTGTACGGCAAGGTCGCCGGTTCGCACCTCACCTCGATGCATTCGATGGACAGTTACTACGTCTCGAAGCTTTTGCCGCTGATCGCCGAGGCCGGCGTCTCGGTCATTCCCAATCCGCTGATCAACATCATGCTGCAGGGCCGCCACGACACCTTCCCGAAGCGCCGTGGCCTGACTCGGGTCAAGGAAATGCTGGCGCTCGGCATTCGCGTCGGCTGGGGCCAGGATTGCGTGCTCGATCCCTGGTATTCGCTGGGCACCGCCGACATGCTCGATGTCGCCTTCATGGGTCTGCACGTCGCTCAGATGTCGAGCCCGGCCGAGATGGCGCGCTGCTTCGACATGGTCACCAACGTCAATGCCGCGATCATGGGCCTCGATCATCTCGGCCTGGCGGTCGGCAAGCGCGCCAGCCTGGTCGTCCTCGATGCCGGCAATCCGGTCGAAGCCCTGCGGCTGCGCGCCGAGCGCCTGTGCGTCATCGCCAGGGGCAAGGTGGTGGCGGAGCGGACGAAGCAGGAAACCAGGCTGTCCGTCGACGGAAGGCCGGGAATGGTGAACCGGCGGCACATATCCAGCTAGATACAGCCGATTCCCGGCGCTGGTCTTACCCATCGCCCGAATTCTCCTCGTCAAGGCAGCCGCTTCCGTCTACGACCCGGCTTACCAGGGAGGAATCGGGATCGGCATGACGCAGCCCGTGGCGCAGAATTCAACGATCAGGAATGTGCTTTTGGCCGGTATTCTGCTGATGCTGGCCGGCGACTTCCTGTTTGCGCTGAACGACGCCATGGGCAAGTGGCTGGTCGCCAGCTTCTCCGTCGGTCAGGTGGTGCTGATCCGCTCCATCGGCGCCTTTTTCGTGCTTGGCCCGATGATTGCCCATCAAGGCACGGCCAAGCTGTTTCGCATGGAGCGCTTGGAGCTGCAGCTGCTGCGCGTTGTCATGACCACGCTCGACACCGCGCTCTTTTATGCCGCCGTGGTCTATCTGCCGCTTGCCGATGTCATGAGTTTCTACATGGCCGGGCCGATCTACGTTGCGGCGCTCTCGCACCTCTTGCTTGGCGAAAAGGTCGGTTGGCGCCGCTGGATGGCGATCCTGCTCGGCTTCTGCGGCGTTTTGATCATGCTGAAACCGTCCTCGGCGGCGTTCTCGCTGTCGTCGGGCTTTGCGCTGGTGGGCAGCATCTCCTTCGCCTTCGCCATCATCCTCAACCGCCGGCTGCGCGGCACCAGCGACACCAATCTGGTGACATGGCAGACTATCGGCACGCTGCTGGTCGGGGGTGTGCTGACCATCGGCGCCTGGCAGACGCCGTCGGCGCTCGATCTCGGCGCCATGCTGCTGCTCGGCATCGTCTCCTGCGGCGCGCATCTGATGATCACCAGGGCGCTCAAGCTGGCGCCGGCTTCGACATTGGCGCCGCTGCACTACACGCTGCTGCTGTGGGCGGTGGTGTTCGGACTGGCATTCTTCGGCGACGTGCCAGGCCCGCGCATACTGATCGGCTCGGGCATCGTCGTTCTGGCCGGCCTGTTCATCTTCCACCGCCAGAAAGTGGTCGAGACTGCGGTGCCGCCCGAAAACGTGCCGAAGGGCGTGAATTAGTAGGCTCAGCCCTGACGTATCGCCGCCAGGTGCCGTGAAAACTCCGTCGTCTCCATCAGCGCCTTGCAGCGCGCGAACCGACCGTCGGCATAGGCGCGAAAATCATCGACCGGATTGTTGTTGGCGAGCTGGATCAGCCCCCACAGCGTCCACAACAGGTCGCACATCGCCTTGTAGATGACGATGCGGCCGCGCTCCGCCGGCTTGGCCTCGCCGCCGAAATAGGCGCGCATCATCTCCTCATCCTGCCCCGTGTCGAATTTGCCTTCCACGCTGAGGTCGCCAAGGTCCCAGAGTGGGTCATTCATGCCCGAATACTCCCAGTCGACGATCCACATCCGCTCGCCGGTATCGAGAAAGTTCTCGCACAGCGGATCGCAGTGGCAGGCAACGAGCGGCAGCGGATAGGCGGCCAGCGCCGAGCGCACGCTCTCGGCGTCGCGCACCACGTCATGATAACCGGCGGGCAGGGCGACCTCCTTGGTGGACAGCACCTTGAGGTAATCGTCGATCATCGCGAACAATTCGAAGCGGAAGGGAAACACCGCGCCTGAATCGTGCAGCTTGCGAAAGGCCTCGCCGGCGCGGGCCGGACTGCCCGGACGTGTCCGGAATTTCTCCGGCGACATCGTTTCGGCGCCGGCGATGTAGCGTGTCACCATCACCCCGGTGCCGGGGTCGACATGCAGCACCTCGGGACTGACCCCTGCCTTTGCCGCTTCGCGTGCAGCCACTGCTTCGTTGGCCCGGTTGATGTATTCCTCGGTGCCCTTGCCGGGAATGCGCAGGCAGAAGTCGCCGGCCTTGAAGACGAGGTTGGTGAGGCCGCCCAGCCGTTCCAGCGGCCCGCTGTAGCCGGCCAGCATGGGAATGGCGTCCAGTGCCGCACGCGCCTCGTCAGTCACCATGCCTGCGCCCCCACGCCGTTATTTGTCGCAGCGACGGTTCCACAATTTTCGCGCTTTGGCTATCATCACTGCGAGATCAAAAATTGGCGGACTGGATAAAAGTGGCGGACAGCAAACATCATGGCGCGCTCGGCGCGGCCTACGCGGCAAAGCGGCCCGAAGAGGTGGCCGCACTCTATGATCGCTGGTCGGAAACCTATGACGCCGACATGTCGGCCGCCGGCTATCGCCATCCGACGATCTGCCTTGCCTTGCTGGCCCGCCATCTGCCGCGCGGTTCAGCACCGCTGCTCGATGCCGGGGCCGGCACCGGGCTCATCGGCGAATGGCTTGATATTGCTGGTTACCCGCAAGTCGAGGCACTCGATATTTCACAAGGCATGCTGGATCAGGCGGCCCGCAAGGGCGTCTATTCCGCGCTCCATTGCCTGGCGCTCGGCGGTCATCTGCCCTTTGCCGATGATGCCTATGCCGGGATCATCTCGGCCGGCGTCTTCACCTCGGGCCATGTCGGCGTCGAGGGGCTGGACGAGCTAATCCGCATCTGCCGCCCGGGCGGCGTGATCGTGCTGACGGTCAAGAACACGCTGTGGGATGCCGGCTTTGCCACGCGTGTCGGCGAGATCGAGGCGCAAGGCCTCGTCACCCGCGTCGAGGAAACGCGCCCTTACGTCTCCATGCCGGGCGAAGCCGACACCGTGCCCAGCCGCGGTCTCGCACTGCGCGTGACCTGACCTACGCTTTGACCCTGGCGCCTGCCGGGTCGTACATCGGCTCGAGATGGATCTTGGCCGGTGTCCTCTCCATCGCAACCACCAGTTCATAGTCGCCCGAGACCAGAAAATCGTCGCTCACCCCGTCGGCGTTGCGCACATAGCCGTAGCCGATGGTCTTGCCCAGCGTGTAGCCATAACCACCGCTGCTGAGATAACCGACCGGATCGCCATTGCGCAGTATGGTTTCGCGACCGAGCAGCACGATCTCGGGGTCGTCGACCGTGAAGCCGGCAAAGCGTTTCTTCAGTGCCGCGCCGCTGGTCTTCTCCAGCGCGCGCCGTCCAACGAAATCGGTGTTCTTGCGCAGCTTGACCGCCCAACCGAGCCCGGCTTCCTGCGGCGTGTCGTTGGGGGTGATGTCGGAGCCCCAGGCGCGATAGCCTTTTTCCAGCCTTAGCGATTCCAGCGCCCGATAGCCGACCGGGCGGATGTCATGCTTCTCGCCTGCCGCCAGCAGCGCGTCGAAGACTTCGCCGGTGGCCGCGATCGGCACATGCAGTTCCCAGCCGAGTTCGCCGACATAGGTGACGCGCAGCGCCCGAACCGTGTGGCCGGCGATGGCAATCTCATGCACATGGCCGAACGGGAAGCCGGCATTCGACACGTCGGTTCCGGTCGCCGCCGAGAGCACGTCGCGCGCCCGAGGACCCATCAGCGACAGCGTGCCGAAATCCTCGGTGACGTCGACAAGCCTGGCGTCGAGCCCTTCGCCGATATGATCGCTGATCCATGAGAAATCATGCGTGCGGAAACCTGTGCCGGTGACGATGTAGAATTTCTCCTCGGCCAGCCTCGCCACAGTGAGATCAGCCTCGATACCGCCGCGCGTGTTGAGAAGCTGCGTGTAGGTCAGCCGGCCGACCGGTTTGCTGACGTCGTTGGCGCAGATCCAGTCCAGCGCCTTCAGCGCATCGGGCCCGCTCAACTCGTATTTGGCGAAGGAGGATTGATCGAATATGCCAACCTTTTCGCGCACATGACGGTGTTCGTCGCCGACCGCCGCGAACCAGTTCTGCTGGCCCATCGAATAGATGTCCTGCGGCTCGACGCCTTCGGGCGCGAACCAGTTCGGCCGCTCCCAGCCGAGCTTCGAGCCGAACACAGCATTATGCTGTTTCAGCCTGTCGTAGAGCGGCGAGAGGATACGGGGCCTCCCGCTGGCATACTCCTCATGCGGGAAGCCGATCGTATAGTGCTTGCCATAGGCCTCCAGCGTGCGGTCGCGGACCCACTGACGGTCGCGGTGCAGGTTGGAAAAGCGCCTGATGTCGACCACCCAAAGGTCGAGCGGCGCTTCGCCGTCGACCACCCACTGCGCCAGCACCCAGCCGGCGCCGCCGCCCGAGGCGATGCCGAAGGCGTTGAAGCCGGCGCCGACGAACATGTTGGCACATTCGGGCGCTGTGCCGAGAATGAAATTGCCGTCCGGCGTAAAACTCTCCGGCCCGTTGATCATCTGCTTGACGCCGACGGTTTCCAGCGCCGGCACGCGCGCGATCGCTTGGCTCATGTGCTGCTCGAAATGGTCGTAGTCGTCGTCGAACAGCCTGAACTCCCAATCATTGGGTACGTCGCCGCCGGGGAGACCAGTCGCCCAGGCCTGCGGGTTCGGCTCATAGCCGCCCATCACCAGCCCGCCGACTTCCTCCTTGAAATAGGTGCGTCGGTCAGGGTCGCGGATGGTCGGCGCGTCGGTCGCCAGACCGTCGATCTTCTCGGTGATGATGTACTGGTGCTTCACCGGCTGAAGCGGCACGTTGATGCCGGCCATGGCCCCCACTTGCCGCGCCCATTGGCCCGCACAGTTGACCACCTTGTCGCAGGCGATGTCGCCCTTGCTGGTCTTCACCGCCGTGATGCGGCCGTCCTTCATTTCGAAGCCGGTGACACGGACATCCTCGAACAGTTTGGCGCCATGCATGCGCGCGCCCTTGGCCAGCGACTGCGTGATGTCGGAGGGGCTCGCCTGGCCATCGGTCGGCAGCCAGGAGGCGCCGACGAGATCGCCGGTCTCCAGCAGCGGCCACATTCTTTTCACCTCGTCCGGCGACAGCAATTGCATGTCCATGCCGAAGCTTTTTGCTGTTGTCGCCAGCCTTTTGTACTCCGTCCAGCGGTCGGCATTGGTGGCGAGCCTGAGGCAGCCGGTCATCTTCCAGCCGGTGGCGAGACCGGTCTCGGCCTCCAGTCCCTTGTAGAGGTCGACGGAGTATTTCAGCACGCGGGTGATAGACGCCGACGAGCGCAATTGCCCGACAAGGCCGGCCGCATGCCAGGTCGAACCCGAGGTCAGCTTGCCCTGCTCCAGCAGCACCACGTCAGCCTTATGGTCGCGCGCCAGATGATAGGCCGTCGAACAGCCGATGATGCCGCCGCCGATGACGACGATGGCGGCCTGGCTCGGCAATGTCATGATTTCTGTATCCCGTATTTTGTCCGGTAGTTTTCAAGTGCCGCGTCGAGCCGGACGAGGTTTTCCTCGGTGTAGGCGACGTAGTCGATGCCTGGCGCGTCGAGATAGAGCTCGGAGACCATGCTCCACATCGCCTCGCGCAGCAGCGAGGCGCATTGCATGGCCGCGTGCGAACGGCGGATCGCATCGTCCGGCTCCTTCATGAAGTAGGCTGTCAGGAAGGCGAAGGATTCCTCGTCGCTCATGCCGGCGTTGGAGGCGGCGCCTGCGAGGTCGAACATCGCCGTGTTGAAACCGGCATATTCGAAGTCGATCAGCCACAGCCTGTTGCCGTCATCGAGAATGTTGGCCGGCAGCAGATCATTGTGGCCAAAGACGATCGGCAGCAGCTTCTGCGCGCGCTCCAGTTCGTCGGCCAGTGTCAAAAGGCGCGGCAAGTCGCTGCGCTTGCGGCTCCCGCCCTCTTCAAGCGTGCGCGCATAGTCGCGGATGACATGGAACACCCAGAACATGAAGCCGGCGCCGGAAACGTGATTGGGCATCTCCCGGTGGAAGGCGCGCATCAGAGCCGCGACGCGGCCGAGATTGGCGCGCACGTCTTCCGCCAGATAGGTTTTCGCACCGAGAAATTCCGTTACCAGTATGCCCGGTTCGGCATGGTGGACGGCTGGCGCGAAACCGGCGGCATGCGCCGCCCGCGCGGTCATAACCTCGCGCTCGCGAAAGACATGGTGGAACGGATAGTCCTTGCCGAAGCGCACGACATGTCGTCCGGCCGCGTCCGTGACCACATAATTCGCGTTGCTCAGGCCGCCGGGCAGCGGTGCGATCTCGATGCCACCGGTCCAGCAGGGCAGGGCGCGGATGCGATCTTCGGCGGTCACGGAATCATCCCTGGTTTGCTGGGCTTCGACAAGGCGCCGTGAACAGCGCAACGACGGCGGGGAGAAACGTAAATACTCTCGTCGGTGCGGGACGCCAGGATCGGTATCCCGCACCGCACCGACGAGCCCCTTGGCCAGGTTTTTGAGCCCGGCATCCGCCCCCGCGGATCTGAAAATTCCTTGTACAGGCACGTTCCAAACGGCCTGACCACTGAGTTGCGTCTCTGCCCCCAGTCGCAGATCTGAAGCCTGTTGATGTCTTTGATTTCACGCCCGGGTTGCCCGCTTGTCAATAAAAAGGTGTGACTTTTTTTGGGTATTTTGCCCGAAAGCATAAGGTAGTTCCTTTAAAAGCACTTGAATTACCTTAGAATCGGTCAGGAGCATCAGTTCGGGAAACCAGATGGCCCAGTCCAAACGACACGGCGAGATCCTGCGTCTCCTGCAGGAAGAGGGCACCGTCACCATCGCCAGTCTGGCCGACCGGCTGGGCGTGTCGCTCGAGACAGTGCGCCGCGACGTCAAGCCACTGACTGGTGATGGCTCTGTCCTCAAGATGCATGGCGCCATCGGCCTGCCGTCGATGATCGGCGAAGCGCCGTTCGAGCGGCGTATGCGTGAGAACGCCGACGCCAAGCGCGTCATTGCCCGCATGGTCGCCGCCACCATACGCGACGGCGAATCGATCATGCTCGACACCGGCACGACGACCTCGTTCCTTGCGCGTGAACTGCTTGGCCACCGGCGCCTGACGGTCGTCACCAATTCCTCGGATATTGCCCGCACGCTGGCCACCATCAACGGCAACAAGGTCTATATGGCGGGCGGCGAGCTGCGCAGCGATTCCGGCGCTGCTTTCGGCGCCTCGGCAATCGATTTTGTCAGTCGTTTTTCGGTCAGCCACGCCATCATTTCCACCGGCGGCGTCGACGCGGTGATGGGCGTCATGGATTTTGATCTGGATGAAGCCGAGTTCGCCCGCATGGTGCTGTCGCGCGGCCAGCGGTCCCTGGTCATCACCGATCACTCGAAATTCGGCCGTCTTGGTCTGGTCCAGGTCTGCGGCTTCGACAGCTTTTCCGAACTCGCCACCGATCGCTCGCCGCCGCACGACCTGGCCGCCGCCCTTGCGCAGGCCGGCGCGCGGCTTAGCATCGCCGACGAGGAAGCCGGGTTTTAGCTAAACACCAGCGACTGGTGGGCGCAGACGCCCGCAAAGGTGCCAGCCGATACCGCAAAGGCGATGTTGTGCATCGAACGTGCCGCGTCGCCGGCGGCGTAGACGCCGGGCACGGTCGTCTGCTGCCTGTCATCGACGGTGATTATCGGACCGAGAAGGCCTTCGGTGAAGCCGCAGCCGAGCTGTTCGGCCAGCGGGCTGGCCATGGTGTTGCGCGGCGCGGTGAACATCGCCCTGACGCCGGCCTTTCGGCTATCGTCGAGGTGGACGATCAACCCGCCGGAGCCGTCTTCCCGCAGCTCGGCAACGCTGGTGGGCTCAAACCGCACCTTTCGGCTCTCCAGCGCGCGCATCTGCTCTGTGTCAGGCTCGAACAGGCCGTTGCCGAACAGCGTGACATCGCCCCAATCGGCGATCAATTGCGCCTGATGCAGGGACATCGGGCCGGTTGCGAGCACGCCGAGCGGCCCGCCGGAAACCTCGTAGCCGTGGCAATAGGGGCAGTGCAGCACTTTTCTGCCCCAGAGCTCGGCAAGACCGGCAACCTCCGGCAGGATATCGCGCACCCCGATGGCCAGCACCAGCCGTGTGGCGCCGAATGTCTCGCCGCCGTCGGTGGCGATTTCGAAATCGCTGCTGTCAGCAGCAACGGCCTTGTCCGCACGCCTGTCGACAACCCTGGCTGTCGGATAGGCCAGCAGCTGCCGCCTTGCGTCATCCAGGATTGCGCCGGGCGCGCGCCCGTCATGTCCGAGGAAGCCGTGCGAATGCTCGGCAAAGCGGTTGCGCGGCTGGCCGGCGTCGATCACCAGCACCTTGCGTCCTGCGCGCGCCACCTGGATGGCGGCGGACAGGCCGGCAAAGCTGCCGCCGACGACGGCAAGATCATACTGCATGGCTGGAGACTCCAATGAGGTCAAAACGGCGGCGGAAATCGGCGGTCAGGTCGGCCAGCGTGATGCGGCTCAGTTTCTCCGCCAGCAGCTTTTCGGCGGCGATGCGAAAATCGTCGAGCACGGCGATCACCGCCTGCTCGACGAGGCAGCCGGGGCTTTCCGGCTCGGTGCTGAACGGCAGCAGCGTCTCGCCAAGCGCTGCGCTGATCTCGGCCAGGGAGATTTTCTCGGGCGCCCGTCCGAGCAGCCAGCCGCCACCGTGCCCGCGTGACGAGGTGACGATGCCGGCATCGCGCAAGCCTGCGATGGTGCGGCGGACCACGACCGGATTGGTGTGGATGAAGGTGGCAAGCTGCTCGGAGGTCAGCGCCTGTTCGGGCTTCTCGGCCATGTGGACGAGAATGTGCAAGGTCGAGGACAGTCGGCTGTTGCGCTTCATGTAACTTAGTTAGTTACGATAGGCGAAGGCGTCAAGTGTTCGCCGGTTGCCACTTCCCAGCATCGCGTCCGCCGTGTTTAGTCCGGCCATGGCTTTCACCATCCGCCAGTTGCAGTTCTTCATCGCAGTCGCCGAGCAAGGCACGGTCTCGGGCGCCGCGCAGAACCTGTCAATCTCGCAATCGTCGGTCACCGAAGCGATCAAGGAGCTCGAAAGCGATCTCGGCGTCGAACTGTTCGAACGCCATCCGCGTGGCCTCAACATCACCCACAAGGGCCACCAGTTCCTGCGCCACGCGACGAAGATTCTCGCGGACGTTTCCGACGCGCGCCGCTCTTTCTCGGGCGAGCAGACGGTGGCGGCCGGCCGGCTGCAGCTCGGCGTCACCTCACTGGTCGCCGGCTATGTGCTGTCGGATCTGCTCGCCCGCTACCGCCGCGCCTATCCCGGCGTCGAGGTCTCTGCCATCGAGGACAATGGCGATTATCTCGAACACCTCCTGATCGGCGGCAAGCTCGACATTGCCGTCATGGTCACCTCCAATTTGCGCGACCGCACCGCGTTGCAGTCGGAAATCCTCGAAGTCTCGGCCTATCGGCTGTGGCTGCCGCTCGGTCATCCGCTCGTCGGCGCCGACATCATCGGCATTGGCGACATTGCCTCCGAAACGCTGATCATGCTGACCGTCGACGAGATCGAGGAGAATACCGGCAAGCTGCTGACGGCGATCGGCGCCAAGCCGCATGTCGCCTTCCGCACCCGTTCCGTGGAGGCCGTGCGCAGTCTGGTCGCCACCGGCGCCGGTGTGGCGCTGCTGCCCGACCTCGTCTACCGGCCCTGGTCGCTGGAAGGCGACCGCATCGAATCGCGCGATATTTCCGGCTCCTTGCCGGTGGTCCAGGTCGGCATGGTCTGGCGGCGCGGCTCCGGTCTGCCGCAGGCGGCGCGCGATTTCATCGGCCTTGCCCAGTCGCAACGGACGGTCCGCCAGCGTCCCTGAGAGATCGGCTGCCCACCTATCGGAAAAACCGATATCGCCCTTCTGATAAATGAATTTGCGAAACCGGAATTTTCGAAGCACTTTCGGTTAGGGACCAAAGCCGCCATCAGAGCGGCATCAAGCCCAACGGACGAACTGACAGTTTTCAGTCCGCGCGTGACCCCTAGCGAAGACCGAAACCGGCTTTCAGGGTCAGGCGCCTAAATGGGAGATCGACAATGAATTCATTCCTGAAGTCATGCACTGCTCTGACGGTTGCGCTGACCTTTTCCGGTCAGGCCGTCGCCCAGGTCAAGGAACTTGGCAAGGGCGAAGGTCAGGTCAACATCGTTGCCTGGCCGGGCTATATCGAGCGCGGCGAAACCGACAAGGGTTATGACTGGGTGACCTCCTTCGAGAAGGAGACCGGCTGCAAGGTCAACGTCAAGACCGCCAACACCTCCGATGAAATGGTCTCGCTGATGAATGAGGGCGGCTTCGACCTCGTCACGGCTTCGGGCGATGCCTCGCTGCGCCTCGTTGCCGGCAAGCGCGTGCAGCCGATCAACACCGATCTCATCCCGAGCTGGAAGACCGTCGACGAGCGCCTCAAGGACGCGCCGTGGTTCACCGTTGGCGGCGCCCATTACGGCGTTCCCTACCAGTGGGGTCCGAACGTCCTCATGTACAACACCGACGTGTTCAAGGAGGCTCCCAAGAGCTGGAACATCGTCTTCGAGGAAATGAAGCTGCCTGACGGCAAGTCCAACAAGGGCCGCGTCCAAGCCTATGACGGGCCGATCCACGTCGCGGACGCCGCCAACTATCTGATGTTCCACAAGCCGGAACTCGGCATCAAGGATCCCTACGAACTGAACGAGGATCAGTACAAGGCTGCGCTGGAATTGCTGCGCGTCCAGCGCACGCTGGTCGGCCGCTATTGGCACGACGCCGCCATTCAGGTCGACGATTTCCAGAACGAAGGCGTCGTCGCTTCCGGCTCGTGGCCGTATCAGGTCAACACGCTGGTCGCCGCCAAGAAGCCGGTCGCGTCCACCATCCCGGAGGAGGGCGCCACCGGTTGGGCCGACACCACGATGATGGAAGCCGATTCGGCCAACCCAAACTGCGCCTATATGTGGATGGAACATTCGCTGTCGCCCAAGGTGCAGGGCGATGTCTCGGCCTGGTTCGGTTCGCTGCCCGTCGTGCCCGCCGCCTGCAAGGGCAACGAGCTTTTGACCGACGAAGGCTGCAAGACCAACGGCTACGAGAATTTCGACAAGATCAAGTTCTGGAAGACGCCGGTGTCGAAATGCACCACCCAGAACGACCAGTGCGTGCCCTACTACCGCTGGGTGTCGGACTATATCGGCGTCATCGGCGGGCGGTGATTTTTCTTACCCTCCCTCTCGTGGGGAGGGTCGACGCATAGCGTCGGGGTGGGGTCGGCTCGGCGTTTTTCGAGGCACCCCCACCCGCGGCTTCGCCGCGACCTCTCCATAAGGGGGGAGGTAGGACGTCGCGCGACATCAGCACACCAAACCGGCAACGGACTGACAGCCCATGACCTCCGCCGTCTCCTTCCAGAAAGCCTCGCGCCATTTCGGCAGCGTGCGCGCCGTCGACGCGGTCGATCTCGATATCGCGCCGGGGGAATTCTTCGCCATGCTCGGGCCGTCCGGTTCCGGCAAGACCACTTGCCTGCGCCTCATCGCCGGCTTCGAGCAGCCGACATCGGGCTCGATCTCGATCTTCGGCGAACGCGCCGAGGGCGTTCCGCCCTATCGCCGCAACGTCAACACCGTGTTTCAGGACTATGCGCTGTTCCCGCATCTGAACGTGCTCGACAACGTCGCCTACGGGCTGATGGTCAAGGGCGTCGGCAAGGCTCAGCGGCACAAGGCGGCGGAAGAGGCGCTGTCACTGGTGCGGCTGCCCGGCTATGGCGCCCGCCGCCCCGGCCAGCTTTCCGGCGGCCAGCGCCAGCGCGTCGCGCTCGCCCGTGCGCTGGTCAACCAGCCAAAGGTGCTGCTGCTCGACGAGCCGCTCGGCGCGCTCGACCTCAAATTGCGCGAGAACATGCAGGAGGAGCTGAAGTCGCTGCAGAAGGCGCTCGGCATCACCTTCGTCTTCGTCACCCACGACCAGGGCGAAGCACTGTCGATGGCCGACCGCGTCGCCGTTTTCAACGACGGCAAGATCATGCAGATCGGCACGCCGGAGGATATCTACCAGCGGCCGAAGACGCGTTTTGTTGCCGATTTTGTCGGCTCATCGAATGTACTGCCACCGGATTTCGTCCAGCGTTATTCCGGCCAGCATCGCTGGGGGAGTCTCCGCCCTGAATCCATTCGCGTCGGCCGCGCGGCCAGCGGGGGCACAAGTGGTGAAGGCGTGTCCGCCCGCCTCGTCTCGACCAACTATCTCGGCGCCACGACAAAACTGGCGCTCGACGCCGACGGCCTTCGACTGCACGCCATCGTGCCGGCCGGCACGGCCTTGCCTGGGGAAGGCGAGGCGGTCGTGCTGACTTTTAACCGCGAGCACCTGCATCTGATGGACGAGCCGGCATGATGAAGGTTTGCGCATTGCACCCCCCTCTGTCCTGCCGGACATCTCCCCCGCAAGGGGGGAGATTGGCTGTTACCACTGGCTTCGCCAGCTTCCAACGCTGCAGAGCCGGTGAGGCGGACAAGCTGCTGATCTCCCCCCTTGCGGGGGAGATGTCCGGCAGGACAGAGGGGGGTGTGAAGGATCTCGGCCTCTCATACATCCTCCATGAGTACAGAGCTCCATCATGACGACCGCCGCGCTCAGCTCCAATCCCGCGCCCGCCATCCTGCCGGGCAGCGGCGGCCTGCGTGGCGCGCTGTCGGACCTTTTCTGGCGCAAGCCGAAGGTCCTGCTGTTGCTCATGCTGCTGCCGCCGGTGCTTTGGCTGGGCATCGTCTATATCGGCTCGCTGTTTGCGCTCCTGGCGCAGAGCTTTTTCTCCATCGACGAGTTTTCCGGTCTCATCAACCGTGAGTTCACGCTCAAGACCTATGGTGACCTGTTCCAGGCCGCCAATCTCGATATCATCCTGCGCACGGTGACGATGGCGGCTCTGGTCACGCTGGCCTCGGCCGTCATCGCTTTCCCCATCGCCTACTACGCGGCGCGCTATGCGCGCGGTCGCTGGAAGGCCTTGTTCTATCTCGGCATCATGCTGCCGCTGTGGTCGAGCTATCTGGTCAAGATCTACGCCTGGAAGCTCATCCTGGCCAAGGAAGGCATCCTCACCTGGCTCCTCGCCAAGCTGCATTTGTTGTGGGTGCTCGACGCCTGGCTGTCGCTGCCGATCGTCGGCGGCAATTCGCTGTCGGTATCGTTCACCGGCACCTTCATCGTCTTCGTCTATGTCTGGTTACCGTTCATGATCCTGCCGGTACAGGCGGCGCTCGAGCGCGTGCCCGGCAATCTCGTCGAGGCCTCGTCTGATCTCGGCGCCTCTCCGGGACAGACCTTCCGCAACGTGCTGTTCCCGCTGGCGCTGCCGGGCATCGTCGCCGGTTCGATCTTCACCTTCTCGCTTACGCTGGGCGACTACATCATCCCGCAGATCATCGGTACCTCGCGGCTGTTCATCGGCCAGGCGGTCTATTCGCAGCAAGGCACGGCCGGCAACATCCCGCTCGCCGCCGCCTTCACCGTGGTGCCGATCGTCATCATGGGCTTCTACCTCTGGGGCGCCAAGCGCATGGGGGCCTTCGATGCGCTCTGATGGTTCCCAGTCGGCGCCGCTCGGCCTGAAGATCGCCGCCGCCTGCGGCCTGCTGTTCCTGCATCTGCCGATCCTGCTGATCTTCGTCTATGCCTTCACCACCGAGGAGAAGAGCTTTGTCTGGCCACCCCCCGGCCTGACGACGCAATGGTTCGCCGTCACCTGGAACCGGCCGGATGTCTGGCAGGCATTGTCGCTGTCGGTCAGGGTTGCCGCGATCTCGACGGCGATCGCGCTCGTCCTCGGCACGCTCTGTTCGGCGGCGGTTTCACGGACAAAATTCTTCGGCCGCGAAACCATCTCGCTGCTGGTCATCCTGCCGATCGCGCTGCCCGGCATCATCACCGGCATCGCGCTGCGCTCGGCCTTTTCGCTCGCCGACATTCCGTTCTCGTTCTGGACGATCGTGCTCGGCCACGCCACCTTCTGCGTCGTCGTCGTCTACAACAATGCCGTCGCCCGCTTTCGCCGCACCTCCGGATCGATGATCGAGGCGTCGATGGATCTCGGCGCCGACGGTTTTCAGACCTTCCGACATGTCGTGCTGCCCAACATTGCCACGGCGCTGCTTGCCGGCGGCATGCTGGCCTTCGCGCTGTCCTTCGACGAGGTCATCGTCACCACCTTCACCGCCGGCCAGCAGCAGACATTGCCGATCTGGATGCTGGAAGAGCTGATCCGTCCGCGCCAGCGCCCGGTGACCAATGTCGTCGCCATGGTCGTGGTGCTGGTGACGCTGCTGCCCATCCTTGCCGCCCATTACCTCACCCGCGACGGCGACCAGATTGCGGGCAGTGGAAAATGAAATCAGCGAATAGGGAGTGACGAATAGCGAATAGGGAAGATCGACAGTCAAACCCTACTCGCTATTCGCTACTCGCTACTCGCTCCTGTTAAGGAGAAACCTTATGGACACCCAGATGCTGATCGGCTCGAGATTCGAGAAGGGCACCGAGACCGAGGAACCGATCCTCAATCCAAAGACCGGGGCGACCATCCTCAGCCTGCCCGAGGCCAGCCAGGCACAGATTGAGGCGGCGATCACTGCCGCCGAACAAGCGTTCGTCTTGTGGTCGCGCACCACGCCGGCGCAGCGCTCCGGCTATTTGCTGAAGATCGCCGACCGCATCGAGGCCGATGCCAAGGAATTCGCCACGCTCGAGGCGCTCAATTGCGGCAAGCCGATCAACGCCGTGCTCAATGATGAAATCCCGGCCATCGTCGACTGCTACCGCTTCTTCGCCGGTGCCGTCCGTTCGATGCCCGGCGTCGTCGCCGGCGAATACATTCCCGGCCATACTTCGATGGTCCGCCGCGACGCCATCGGCATCGTCGCTTCCATCGCGCCGTGGAACTATCCGCTGATGATGATGGCCTGGAAGTTGGCGCCGGCAATCGCCGGCGGCAACACCGTCGTCTTCAAGCCTTCCGAGCAGACACCGCTGACGGCGCTGAAGCTGGCAAAAATCCTTGCGGAAATCCTGCCGGAAGGCGTGGTCAATGTCGTGCTCGGCCGCGGCGACAGCGTCGGCAACACGCTGATCAACCATCCCAAGGTCAACATGATCTCGATCACCGGCGATGTCGCCACCGGCAAGAAAGTGCTGCAGGCGGCCGCCAAGTCGGTCAAGCGCACGCATCTCGAGCTCGGCGGCAAGGCGCCGGTCATCGTCTTCGACGACGCCGATCTTGGCGCCGTGGTCAACGGCCTGCGCGCCTTCGGCTATTACAATGCCGGCCAGGACTGCACCGCCGCCTGCCGTATCTACGCCGGCAGGAAGATCTATGACAAACTCGTCGCCGATCTCTCCTCGGCCGTCTCGACCATCAAGTACAATCGTCCCGACGACACCGAAAACGAGATCGGCCCACTCATCTCCCGCCGCCAGCGCGACCGCGTCTCCAGCTTCGTCGAGCGCGCCTCGGAACTGAACCACATCGAGATCACCACCGGCGGCAAGCCGGGCGAGGGTTCCGGCTTCTACTACCAGCCGACAGTCGTTGCCGGCGCGCTGCAGGAAGACGAAATCGTGCGCCGCGAAGTGTTCGGCCCGGTCGTCTCGGTTACTCGTTTTTCGGAGGTCGACGAGGCGGTGAACTGGGCCAATGACAGCGACTACGGCCTGGCGTCCTCGGTATGGACCAAGGATGTCTCGCGCGCCATGGCGACGGCCGCCCGCCTGCAATATGGCTGCACATGGATCAACACCCACTTCATGCTGACCAACGAGATGCCGCATGGCGGGCTGAAGCAGTCCGGCTACGGCAAGGACATGTCGCTCTATGCGCTGGAGGACTACACCGCCGTGCGGCATGTGATGGTGGCGCATGGTTGAGAAGTGGTCCGCGTAGCAAACGAAAAGCCAATTGCTTGGCTTTTCGAGCTTCGAACGCCCTGCGCCTGCGAAGGGCCGGGCGTGGCTATTTTCTCTTCTCCCCGTTCACGGGGAGAAGAGTCGCTACTCCACAACGCGATAAATATTCCATAGGCTGGTGCCCGACACGACATAGGGCTCGATCTCCTTGCCCCATTTCGCGTGCGCGTCGATCTTGCCGATCTTGGCGAAGAACGCCTCCAACTGGGCCAGGCTTTCGACCTGGTGATGGGACTCGACGGTCGCCTCCCGCGCGCCGATAGAACCGGTCATGATCTGGAACTCCAGCTCGGCGAGGCCGACCTGCGAGCCGATCTCGCGTTCCCATTTCTTCAACAGGTCGAGCACGGTCTGCTTGTGTCCGAATTTGGCGTCGATCTGCCATCTGGCGCTGAACATCGTCTTCTCCTCCAGCTTTGCGGCCCAGGCCGCGGTTGATCCACCGGCTGTTGCCTACTCGTCCCAGGCCTGCACGACGGTCTGCCTTGCGATCCGCCCGTCCTTCAGCTCCAGCATCGCCGCGCAGAACACCTTGGTGCCGTCCGGATAGGCGCAGGCCTGGGTGAAGGCGAGACTGTCGCCGTCGGCGATGGTGGTATCGACCTTGTGGGTCATCGCGCGGCTGCAGATGTCGTCCCAGAATGTGGTGATCGCGGCGCGTCCGCGGATCTCGCGCGGCTTGCTCGGCGGGTTGTTGCGGTCGATCACCCGCACCAGCGCGTCTTCGGCATAAAAGCTCGACAGCATCTTGCCGTCACGGGTTTCGATGGCCTTCTTGATCGCCGCGCCATCCACTGTTTGGGTCTTGGTCAGCATGTCATTCTCCATTGGCCCGTCTTCCGGGCGGTTGATGGTCGAAGTGCTGCCCGGCGCTTGTCGCCAGGCAGTGGTTTTTACTGCGACTTCGCCTTGACGGCCGCGAACACGTCGTCGGCCTGCTTCTTGAAGGTCGTCAGATCGACCTGGCTGCCGTTGAGCATCGTCGACCAGTGGCGCACGATCGCGGACATCGCCACCGCCTCCTTGATCTCCTCGTCGCTGGCGCCGTTGAGCCTGGCCGCCTCGGTGTGGAAATAGATGCAATACTGGCACGGGATTTGTGCTGCGACGGCGAGGCCCAGCAGTTCCTTGGTCTTGCCGTCAAGCGCCGTCTTCGGGTTGAGCTGCACGCCCTTGATCTCGGCCCAGGCGCCGGCGACGGCCACATCCGGCAACGTCTTGAACATGTCCGGCACCGAGCCGAGCGTCGCCTCAATGTCCTTGTAGGTCGCCGCCGCGGACGCATCCTCGGCCTTTGCCGGAGCGATGGCGAACAGCGCTCCAATGCCTGCCGCTATCACAAGCGATTTGAGTGTTTGGTTCGACGTCAGCATTTCCTCCTCCGTTCGCAGCACCTTTCCGGCGACATCCGCCTGGCCTGCATGGGAGAATTGATAGCGCCTAGCCGCCCTTGGCCGCTTCGCCCGAAAGCGCCATGGCCCTCATGGCCCGTGCGGGCCAGGGTGCCTGACTGAGAACGCCGCCGCCGCCGCCCGCGACGGCAGGTCCAGCTTGAGCAGTATGTTGGCGACATGGCGCTTGACCGTGTGTTCGCTCAGCCTCAATTCGGCGGCGATCGCGGCATTGCTCTTGCCGTCGGCGACGAGGCTCACCACCTCGGTTTCGCGCGCCGTCAATGCGGCAGGCTCGGCAGCCTTGGGTTTGGGCCGGCAGGCGGGTTCCAGGTGTTGTTCGGACGTCGCATGGACCAGCGCCAACGGCTCCTCCAACTCGTCGACGCTGATGCGCCCGGCGTCGGTGAAATGCAGGCCCGACCCAGCCGCTAGATCGGCGATCAGACGCGACGCGATAATGTCGCCGCGGCCGGCATGGGCGGCTAGTTGCATCGCCACCCGCGCCGTCATCCCAACGGGCGGACCGCGCACTTCGATCTCGCCGACATGCGCCCCTTGCGCGCTTGCCACGCCGATTTCCTGCGCCGCCTCGCGCAGCGCCGCCGCGCAGCGAATGGCGCGTGCCGGGCCATCGAAGCGCGAAATCATCAACTCGCCCTGCAGGCCCACAGAGCGCCCGCCATGGCGCCCGACCAGCAGCTGCCAGGTTTCCTGAAAGCGTTGGCTGCGTTCGCTCCACATGCGGTCGCCGAGCCGCGCCGTGTCGTAGATGCGTGTCACCAGCAGCGCCGCCAGCACACGGTCCACTTCGCCTACGGCGCGCTCGCCGGTCAGGAATTCCTCGATCAAGTCGGCCACCCCATCGACATCGCCGGTCCAGATCGGATGATCGCGTCCCGGAATCTCGACGAGCCGGGCATCGGGAATCTTTTGCGCAAGGAAGCGGCTGGCATCGGGGTCGACCCGCGCATCGTTGCGGCGATGTATCACAAGCGTCGGCGCGCTGATCACGCTCAGGATATGGCGGATGTCGACGTCGGCGTTCATGCGCCACAGCGCCGCCGCCGAAGTCGGGCTCGCCGATAATCGTTCGAAACGTGCCCACCACTGAGCGAAATGCGCGTCGTCGACCCGGCTCGGCGCGAAATGGGGCAGCGTGGCGCCGGTGCCCCAGGCTGTCTCCGCCATCTCGATGAAAGCGTCGAGGCGTTCGCGCGACATCACCCATTTGTGGAAATGCGCATAGCCGCCATAGAGCGCCAGAGCTCGCGTCCGCTCCGGATAGGTGGCGGCGAACAGCATCGCCATCGGCGCGCCTTCGGAGGAGCCGAGCAGGGCTGCACGGCCGCTGCCGGCGGCGTCCATAACCGCGCGCACATCGTCCATCCGCATTTCGAGACTGGGCAGGTTATGCGCGTCGACGCGGTCGGAAAGACCGGTGCCGCGCTTGTCGAACAGGATCAGCCGCGAGAATGCCGAAAGCCGCTTCAAGAGCCTGGTATAGCCCTCGTCTTCCCAGTGCAGGTCGAGGTTGGAAATGAAACCCGGCACGAAGACGAGATCGAACGATCCCTGCCCGACCACCTGATAGGCGATCCGCACATCGCCGCTACGGGCGTATCGCGTCTCGATCGGCCTCACGAGATTTCCACCCCGGCCTGACGATTTCTGGTCGTCAAACCATAGCAGAACAGCGCAGATTGCCGCAGCTAAACTTTAGCGATGGAGAATATAAGCCGGCGCGGCTTGGCGACTATTCCTGCGAGGCGGCGACATCGGCAGGGGAGGGCTCGAGTCCGAGTTTGAGGTCGGCCGCAGCCGGCGTGATCGGCCGCCTGATCCTGGCGGAGGCGGCCACCACCAACTCGTTGAAGTTCCCGGTGCCGTCGTCCAGCATTTCGAAGAACTGCCGCCGCATCCTCGGCTCCCAGAACTTGTTGATGTGCTCGGCGACGCCGGCAATGCCTTCCTCGCGCGGCTTGGAATGGAAGAAATCGGCGATCTGGTTTGCCATGCGCACCAGCTTGTCGGCGGTGCTCATAATGTGTTCTTCGTCATGCGACATGCTTGGCAACTCCGCAAACCACCCGGTCGGGGTGGGTGAAAATATCAAAATCGTCGCCGCGAACCAGCGCCACCAGCGTCATGCCGGCCTCTTGCGCCGTGCGGATGGCAAGTGCGGTCGGCGCCGAGACGGCGATGATGAAGGCCGAGCCGATAGAAGCCGTCTTCTGCACCATTTCAACCGAAACCCTGGATGTCACCACGACAGCACCGGATGCGCCGTCGATGCGGGCTTTGGCCAGCGCGCCGGCCAGCTTGTCGAGCGCATTGTGACGGCCGACATCTTCGCGCGCCATGACGATGCCCTTGCCAGGTACATAGAAGCCGGCGGCGTGCACGGCTCCGGTCTCGGTGTGCAGCGGCTGCACTTTCGACAGAAGCTTGACCGAACGGACAATGTCGTCGGCATCAAGCGTAAGCTTTGAAGCACCAACCGCATCGACCGAGCGCATTGCTTCCTCGATCGATTCGATGCCGCAGAGCCCGCAGCCGACCGGGCCGGCGAGCCTTCGCCGCCGCGCTTCAAAACGAGTGTTGGCTCGGTCCTTCAGCCGGATCTGGATGTCGATGCCGGCGCCATGGTCCTCGACCTCGATCGCTTCGATCTCATCCGGTAACGAGATGATGCCTTCGGTCAGCGAGAAGCCGAGCGCGAAATCCTCGAAGTCGGCCGGGCTCGCCATCATCACGGCGTGGGTGGTGCCGGCAAAGGAGAACGCCACCGGCGTCTCTTCCGGCACCATGCGGTCGGCAGCAGCCGTGCCGCTGGCGCGATGCGCCAAGCGGGAAATTTGGCTGAGAGGCTGGCGGGTACGCATCAGGTTCGCTTCATCCAAACAGGCGCCAATTCGGGAACATCATGGGCAATGGCTTCAAACGCCTCGTAGTGTCCGTTGCCCATTATCTTGCCGACGATGCTCCGAAGCTTTTCGAAATCCTCTTTGGCAGCATGTCCCTGAATATCACTTAGGAAGCGATCCAGATCGGCGCCTTGCTTCTCACAAAGGCGAAGGAGCATTTCGTAGGCTTCCTTTCGAGTCACCTTTGTTCCTCCGTCATTGCAACGTCGCCCTCATTTTATCGAAAGCGAGGTTCCCAAAAGCTATTCCGCCGCTTCCAGCTTCGCGATGCGCCGGCTCTGCTTGGCCTGCTCGTCATAGTCGCGCTGCCATTCCGACGGTCCGTTGGAGGCGCCGACCTGCACCGCCGTCACCTTGTATTCCGGACAGTTCGTCGCCCAGTCCGAGAAGTCGGTGGTGATGACGTTGGCCTGCGTGTCCGGATGGTGGAACGTCGTGTAGACCACACCGGGCGACACCCGGTCGGTGATCAGCGCGCGCAGCGTCGTTTCGCCCGAGCGGCTCGTCAGCCGGACCCAGTCGCCGTCGCGCAAGCCGCGGTTCTCGGCATCGTGCGGGTGGATCTCTAGCCGGTCCTCCGAGTGCCACATGCTGTTGTCGGTGCGCCTGGTCTGCGCGCCGACATTGTACTGCGACAGGATGCGGCCGGTGGTGAGCAGCAGCGGGAAGCGCGGCCCCGTCCTTTCGTCCGTCGCCACATATTCGGTCCGGATGAACTTGCCCTTGCCGCGCACGAACGCATCGATGTGCATGATCGGGGTGCCGAGCGGCGCCTTCTCGTTGCAGGGCCATTGCACGGATCCTACGCGGTCGAGCAACTCGAAGGAGACGCCGGCAAAGCTCGGCGTCGTCATCGCGATCTCGTCCATGATCTCCGAGGGATGCTGATAGTTCCAGTCCAGCCCGATCGCGCGGGCAAGCTCCTGCGTCGCCTCCCAATCGGCGTAGCGCGCCTTCGGCTCAAGAACCTTGCGCACCATGTTGATGCGGCGCTCGGCGTTGGTGAAGGTGCCGTCCTTCTCCAGGAAAGTCGAGCCCGGCAGGAAGACATGCGCATAGTTTGCGGTCTCGTTGAGGAACAGGTCGTGCACGACGACGCATTCCATCGCGGCAAGGCCGGCGGCGACATGCTTGGTGTCGGGATCGGACTGCAGAATGTCTTCGCCCTGGATGTAGATGCCCTTGAAGCTGCCGTCGACGGCGGCGTCCAGCATGTTGGGGATGCGCAGGCCGGGTTCGTCGTCCAGCTTCACGCCCCACAAGGTCTCATAGATATCGCGCACGGCTTCGCCGGAGATGTGGCGGTAGCCGGGCAGTTCGTGCGGGAAGGAGCCCATGTCGCAGGAGCCCTGCACGTTGTTCTGGCCGCGCAGCGGGTTCACGCCGACGCCGGGCCGGCCGATATTGCCGGTGGCCATGGCGAGATTGGCGATTGCCATCACAGTGGTCGAACCCTGGCTGTGTTCCGTCACGCCGAGGCCGTAATAGATCGCGCCGTTGCCGCCGGTGGCGTAGAGACGCGCAGCACCGCGGATCAGCTCGGGATCGACGCCGGACAATTTGCCGACGGTTTCGGGGCTGTTTTCCGGCAAGGCGACGAACGATGCCCAATCCTGGAACTCCGTCCAGTCGCAGCGTTCGCGGATGAAGGCTTCGTCGAACAGGCCCTCGGTGACGATCACATGCGCCAGCGCCGTCAGCACGGCCACATTGGTGCCGGGCTTCAGCGGCAGGTGGTAATCCGCTTCGATATGGGCCGACTTGACCATCTCGGTGCGGCGCGGATCGAGCACGATCAGCTTGGCGCCCTGGCGCAGCCGCTTCTTCAGCCGCGAGGCGAACACCGGGTGGGCGGAAGCCGGATTGGCGCCGATGATGACGGCGACGTCGGTGAAGTCGACGGAATCGAAATCCTGCGTGCCAGCGGAGGTGCCATAGGTCTGGCCGAGCCCGTAGCCCGTCGGCGAATGGCAGACTCGTGCGCAGGTGTCGACATTGTTGTTGCGGAAACCTTGCCGCACCATCTTCTGGACTAGGTAAGTTTCCTCATTGGTGCAGCGCGAGGAGGTTATGCCGCCGATCGAGGTGCGTCCATACTGGTACTGGATGCGGCGGAATTCCTTGGCCGTATGGGCGATCGCCTCTTCCCAACTCACCTCGCGCCACGGGTCGGTGACCTTTTCCCGGATCATCGGCGACAGGACGCGGTCCTTGTGGGTGGCATAGCCATAGGCGAAACGGCCCTTGACGCAGGAATGGCCGTGGTTCGCCTTGCCCTCCTTATAGGGCATCATGCGAACGACTTCGTCACCCTTCACCTCGGCCTTGAATGAGCAGCCGACGCCGCAATAGGCACAGGTGGTGACGGCGGAGCGCTCCGGCAGGCCCTTGGCAAGCACCGTCTTCTCACGCAGCGCATCGGTTGGACAGGCCTGGACGCAGGCGCCGCAGGACACGCATTCCGAATCGATGAACGCCTCGTGCATCCCCGCCGAAACCCGGGATTCGAAGCCTCGTCCCTCGATGGTCAGCGCGAAGGTGCCCTGCACCTCTTCGCAGGCCCGCACGCAGCGCGAGCAGACGATGCATTGCGAGGCATCATAGGTGAAATAGGGGTTGGACTCGTCGCGGGCGATGTAGTCGACCGCCAGCGAGCCATGGCCGGGCGCCACGCCACCTTCCGGCTTGACGTGGTTGCGACCTTCGATGCCGTAGCGGTTCTCGATCAGGCCGATCGACTTCGCCACTGCATCGAACTCGCTGGCGCCGGTTCCGGCCTGTTCGTTCCAGCCGGTCGGATGGTCGGAGACGTAGAGTTCCATGACGCCTCGGCGAATGGCGTCGAGCCGCTCGGTCTGCGTGCGCACGATCATGCCTTCGCCGACGGGCGTCGTGCAGGACGCCGGCGTGCCGCCACGTCCTTCGATCTCGACAAGGCAGACACGGCACGACCCGAAGGAGTCCAGCATGTCGGTGGCGCAAAGCTTCGGGATCTCGACCCCGCCCTCCATGGCCGCACGCATGATCGAGGTGCCTTCCGGCACGGTGATGCTGCGCCCGTCGACGTTCAGCGTGACCTGCTTCTGCGCCTTCGATTGGGGGGTTCCGTAGTCGATCTCTTCGACGAGGGAGGGGAAGTCGGCCTTGATGTTCATCTGCCAGCTCCTATTCGGCAGCCACGCGCACGGGCGCTGGCTTGAAGTCGTCGGGGAAATGGGTGATCGAGCTCATCACGGGATAGGGCGTGAAGCCGCCCAGCGCGCAGAGCGAACCAAACTTCATCGTGTTGCAGAGATCGGTGACCAGAGCGAGGTTCTTCTCCGGCTCAATGCCCGCAACTATTCTGTCGATGGTCTCAACCCCGCGCGTCGAGCCGATGCGGCAGGGCGTGCATTTGCCACAGCTTTCGATGGCGCAGAACTCCATGGCGAAGCGCGCCTGTTTCAGCATGTCGGCGGTGTCGTCGAACACCACGATGCCGGCATGGCCGATCAGCCCGTCCTTGGCGGCGAAGGCTTCATAATCGAATGGCGTGTCGAACAGCGCGCGCGGGAAATAGGCGCCGAGCGGCCCGCCGACCTGCACGGCCTTGACGGGGCGCCCCGTGGCCGTGCCGCCGCCGATCTCGTCGACGATCTCGCCCAGCGTCATGCCGAAAGCGGCTTCGAACAGACCGGCATATTTGACGTTGCCGGCGATCTGGATCGGGATCGTGCCGCGCGAGCGGCCCATGCCGAAATCCTTGTAGTAGGCCGCACCCTTGTCCATGATGACAGGCACCGAGGCCAGCGAGATGACGTTGTTGATCACCGTCGGCTTGCCGAACAGCCCCTTATGCGCCGGCAGTGGCGGCTTTGCCCGAACCATGCCGCGTTTGCCCTCGAGCGAATCGAGCAGCGCCGTCTCCTCGCCGCAGACATAGGCGCCGGCGCCGACCCGGATCTCCATGTCGAAAGCGTAGGGTGAGCCCAGCACGCTGGCGCCAAGAACGCCAGCCTTGCGGGCGATCTCGACGGCCTTGTTCATCACCGCCACCGCATGCGGATATTCCGAGCGGACATAGACGAAGCCCTTCGTCGCGCCCGTGGCTATACCGGCGATCGTCATGCCTTCGATCAGCACGAAGGGATCGCCCTCCATGATCATGCGATCGGCGAAGGTACCCGAATCGCCTTCGTCGGCGTTGCAGACGATGTATTTGCGGTCGCCTGCGGTATCGAGCACCGTTTTCCACTTGATGCCGGTCGGGAAGCCTGCGCCGCCGCGCCCGCGCAGGCCCGACTCGGTAACCTGGGCGACGGTGGCGGCAGGCGTCAGCGCCAGCGCGTTCGTCAGTCCGTTCAACCCGCCATGCTTCTTGTAGGATTCGAGCGAAAGCGGATCCGTGACGCCGCAGCGCGCGAAGGTCAGCCGCGTCTGCTTGGCCAGGAAGGGGATCTTGTCCGGCGTGCCCAGCCAGCGCTTGTGGTGGCCGCCGGTGAGGAAGCCGCTGTCGAACAGGCTTTTGACGTCGGACGGCTTGACCGGCCCGTAGGCGATGCGGCCATTGGCTGTCGCGACTTCGACCATAGGCTCGAGGAAATAGGCGCCGCGCGACCCGTTGCGCACGATCTTGGCTTCGATGCCGCGCTCGGCGAGTTCGCCGGCGATCGCCTTGGCGACCTTTTCGGCGCCAAGCGCCAGCGCACCGGAATCGCCGGGAATGTAGATACGCGGGATCATGAGCGCACCTCTGCAACGATCTCGTCGAGCTTCTCGTCATCGAGCCGCCCGATCACCTCGCCATCCAGCATTGCGGCGGGCGAACAGGCGCACAGGCCGAGACAATAGACCGGCTCCAGCGTCACCGAACCGTCGCGGGTCGTCTCATGGAAGCCGATGCCCAGCAATTGCTTCAGCTTGGCGGCGATGGCGTCCGAACCCATCGACTGGCAGGATTCCGCCTGGCAGAGCTTCAGCACATGCCTGCCTGCCGGGTGGCTGCGGTAATCATGATAAAAGCTGACGACGCCGTGCACCTCGGCCCTGGAAATGTTCAGCGCCTCGGCGATGACCGGCAGCGCATCCTTGGGCACATGGCCGAACTCTTCCTGGATGCCGTGAAGGATCGGCAGCAATGGGCCTTCGAGGCCCTTCATCTCCTGGATGATCGCGGCCGTGCGCGACGTAATCTCGGTACTTGCAGGCTGCATTGTCATGCAGCGCCCTCCCTATCGTAGCGACCCATACTATCGGCCAAGAGCATCAAGCTGTTTTGGAACAACGACATGCGCGTGCCGCTTTATCGCTAAGTGCTTAAGAAACCAGAGAAAACCTCTGAAATCAATAAAGCGGTTTCGTTGTACGATAGAAATTTTCTATCGTTCCGTTTGGCTAACTCTGTCTAGCGGAACGGTTGGCGTGGAAATCGTCCGCCAGCGCCATTGCCTCGTCCAGCAGCGCCGAGACCAAAGGTGTGTGCGGTTCGCGCGGTGTCGCCACCAGGCCGACCGTGTGGCTGGCATCTGGCTCGATGATCGGAATGGCCCGGATCGGCTCGGAAAAGCCGAATGTTTCCGCAAGGTTGAGCGGCATGATCGACGACCATTTGCCGGTGCGGATGTGCGAAAACAGCACGATCATGGAATTGGATTCCAGCGTCGGTCGCACCTGCACGCCGGCTTCGGCCAGATGCTGATCGATGATGCGGCGGTTCTGCATGTCCGGCGTCAACAGACACAGCGGCAGGCTCGAGAGCTCCGCCCATGTCACTTTGTCGCGGTCGGAATAGGGATTCCCCATCGCGGTGATCAGTTGGTAGCGCTCGTCATAGAGCGGCACGCTGGTCACCCGCCCCAGCGGCTCGTTGTCGAGATAGGTGATCCCGGCATCGATGTCGAAATTGCCGAGCAGCGACAGCACCTCGATCGAGGTCCGCGACAGCACCGAAAAGGTGACGCCGGGATGCTTTTCGCGAAACGGCGTCGTCAGCCGCGGCAGCATGGCGAGCGCCGTCGGGATGGCGGCGATGCGGATACGGCCGGAAAGTCCGTGGCGCGCCGCGCGCATTTCCTCGCGCATGGTTCTGGTGTCGCCGACGATGCGGCGTGCCCACACCAGCACCTGTTTTCCCTCCGGCGTCAGCCCCTGGAAGCGTGAGCCGCGCAGAACCAGCATGACGCCAAGCTGGCCTTCCAACTGCTTGATGCCGGCCGAGAGCGTCGGTTGGGTGACGCCGCATACCTCCGCCGCCCGGCCGAAATGCTCCTCCCTGGCGAGCGCGATGAAGAATTCCAGCTTGTCGATCATGCGATCTTTCCGGTCGTTCGCTGCAAGGTCGGGGAAATTGTGCTCTACCGCAAGCACCACGCACAATTGCCCGGCATCCACACCTTTAAGCCGGCTACCTGTTTCCCGCGGCGCGATGCGGCGCTATGTGGATGAAACTGGGAGATCGACCATGCTGGGCTGGTTCCGCAAGCTTTTGCCGCGCGAAGATCGCTTCTTCGACCTGTTCGAACGACATTCCCGCACCGTGGTCGGCGGCGCCGAGGCGCTGGAGCAGCTTCTCCAGGGCAGGGATATCGACCTATGGTGCCAGAAAATCATCGATCTCGAAGATGAGGCCGACCACATCACCGCGGAAGTCCTGCTGGCGGTGCGGCGCTCCTTCATCACGCCTTTCGATCGCGGCGACATCAAGGACCTGATCCAGTCGATGGATGATGCCATCGATATGATGCACAAGACGGTCAAGACGGTGAAGCTGTTCGAGCGCAAGGAGTTCGATCCGCTGATGCAGGAAATGGGTGGCGTCATCGTCGCCGCCGCCAAGCTGGTGGCCGAGGCGATCCCGCTGCTCAGCAAGGTCGCGACGCATACTGTGCGCCTCAACGCCATCGCCGAAGAGGTAATGCGCGTCGAAAGCCGGGCCGACGACCTGCATGAGCAAGGGCTGAAGGATCTCTTCAGGAAGCACGGCAGCAGCGATCCGATGGCCTATATGATCGGCTCAGAGATTTATGGCCAGCTGGAAAAGGTGGTCGACCGCTTCGAGGACGTCGCCAACGAGATCAGCGGCATCGTCATTGAGAATGTCTAGGTGATGGAAGCCACCATTGCCTTTCCCGTGCTGGCCGGCCTCGTCGCCGTCGCACTGTTCTTCGACTTTCTCAACGGCCTGCACGATGCCGCCAATTCCATCGCCACCATCGTTTCCACCCGCGTGCTGCGGCCGCAATATGCGGTGCTGTGGGCGGCATTCTTCAATTTCATCGCCTTCATGTTCTTCGGCCTCCACGTTGCCGAGACCGTGGGCAAGGGTATCATCGACGTCAGCATCGTCACCCCGGCGGTGATCTTTGCAGCGCTCGTCGGCGCCATCGTCTGGAACATCGTCACCTGGATCGCCGGCATCCCGTCGAGCAGCTCGCACGCGCTGATTGGCGGTCTGGTCGGCGCCGGTGTGGCAAAGGCAGGCGTGGGCGCCATCGTCTGGACAGGGCTTGGCAAGACGGTTGCGGCAATCGTCTTGTCGCCAGCGACCGGCTTTGTCCTGGCTCTTGTCCTGATCCTTGCCGTTTCCTGGCTCTTCGTGCGCCAGACACCGTTTGCGGTCGACAGCACCTTCCGCGTCATGCAGTTCTTTTCCGCCTCGCTCTATTCCCTCGGGCACGGCGGCAATGACGCCCAGAAGACCATGGGCATCATTGCCGTGCTGCTCTATTCGCAAGGCATGCTCGGCGCGACTTTCTATGTGCCGCTGTGGGTCGTGCTCACCTGTCAGACGGCGCTGGCGCTCGGTACGTTGTTCGGCGGCTGGCGCATCGTCCACACCATGGGCTCGAAGATCACCCGGCTGAACCCGATGCAGGGTTTTTGCGCCGAGACCGGTGGGGCGATCACGCTGTTTGCCGCCACCTGGCTCGGAATTCCCGTATCGACCACGCACACCATCACTGGCGCAATCATCGGCGTCGGCGCCGCCCGCCGCGTCTCGGCCGTGCGCTGGGGCATTGCCGGCAATATCGTCATTGCCTGGATCGTCACCCTGCCGGCCACCGCTTTGATTTCGGCGCTCACCTACCTCGCGGTTGGCCTGGCGAGGTGAGGTGAGGAAATCTACCTGTCCACAAGGTTCAGGATGTTGCCGTCTGGATCCTTGAACCAGGCGACCTTCATTCCGTAACCGACGTGGATATCGCCCTCCAGTGTCAGGCCCGGCATCTGATAGTGCTCGAAGGCGACGCCCTTCGACTTCAGCGCCTTGACGATATCGCCGATCCCGTCGCCAACCATCCAGGTCACCGCTGTCGCCTTGTTGGTTCCGGCAAATTGGGAATGATAGACGTTGAGGGTGGTATCGCCACTTTTGTAGACGATCAGTTCGCCGCCCTCATCGTGCACCTGTTGCAGGCCAAGCGTTCCCTCGTAGAAAGCCTTGGCCTTTGCCAGGTCGCTTACCGCCAGATTTGCCATTGCGTTGCTGTTTGCGAGCATGATGGTCTCCTTTCCTGGTTGTCGGCCCGTGCTGGTCACCGAAATAGGTCGCCGCGATCGTTTGACGACTGTCGCTTGACCTGATTGTTGGCCGCATCGGCGCTCGATTATCTGGAAGACGTTTGGCGCGGATGAAATCCGACAGGACCCGCCGCTTTTTTCAGGCACGCCAAGACAGCCATTGCTCCACGGCTTGGTTCTGTCCGGAAACTGCATTATCTCAGGTGCAAGCTGCATCTCAGGCGCAAGCTGCGTAAGGAAAAACTGCCATGTCCGTCACCAAGGAAATCGTCACCGAGCGTCTGAAGACGGTCAACGGGCCGGATTTCACCGGCAACATCGTCGACCTCGGCATGGTTTCGGAAATTTTCATCGCCGACGGGAAGGTCTTCTTCTCGATTACCGTTCCCGCCGCCCGCGCCCAGGAAATGGAGCCGCTGCGCGCTGCCGCCGAGCGTGTCGTCAAGGCGATCCCCGGTGTCGCCGGCGCCGTCGTCGCGCTGACGGCCGAGAAGAAGGGCGGCGGCATGGAGGCGCCGGTTCCCTCGCGCCCCGCACCCAGGCCCGCGCCGCCGGTTCAGCCCGCTGCCGCCGCGCCGCGCGCCGCCCCACACGCGCCTGCCTCGCACAGCTCGGGCAAGCGTGGCGTGCCCGGTATCGAGGCAATCATCGCGGTTGCGTCCGGCAAGGGCGGCGTCGGCAAGTCGACCACCGCCGTCAATATCGCGCTCGGCCTCGCCGCCAACGGCCTGCGCGTCGGCGTGCTGGATGCCGACATCTACGGACCGTCCATGCCCAGGCTGCTCAACATCCACGGACGGCCGCAGACCGTCGACGGCAAGATCTTGAAACCGATGGAGAATTACGGCCTGAAGGTGATGTCGATGGGTTTCCTCGTCGACGAGGAAACGCCGATGATCTGGCGCGGCCCGATGGTGATGTCGGCGCTGACGCAGATGCTGCGTGAAGTCGAATGGGGTCGGCTCGACGTGCTCGTCGTCGACATGCCGCCCGGTACCGGCGACGCGCAACTGACCATGGCCCAGCAGGTGCCGCTGGCTGGTGCTGTCATCGTCTCGACGCCACAGGATCTGGCCCTGATCGACGCGCGAAAAGGCCTCAACATGTTCAAGAAGGTCGACGTCCCGTTGCTCGGCATCGTCGAGAACATGAGCTATTTCATCGCCCCGGACACCGGCAAGCGCTACGACATCTTTGGCCATGGCGGCGCGCGCCGCGAGGCCGAGCGCCTCGGCGTCACCTTCCTTGGCGAAGTGCCGCTCGAGATGGGCATCCGCGAAAGTTCGGATGCCGGCACGCCGGTTGTCGTCTCGAAGCCTGACGGCGCCGAGGCGAAAATCTATCGCGACATCGCTTCGAAGGTCTGGGACCGGGTCAATGAAGAGCGTGGCGCGGCGGCAGCGGCGGTGCCGAGTATTGTGTTCGAGTGACGCCCGCTTGAGGGCTCAGCCGCGGACCTTTTCGCCGAACGACGAAAAAAACTGTCCGGCCAGTTTCTTCGAGGTCGATTCGATCAGCCGGCTGCCGAGTTGGGCGATCTTGCCGCCGACATCGGCCTTGGCCGCGTAGTTCAATATCGTGGCGTCAGGTCCATCTGCCGTCAGCGTCACGTCGGCACCACCCTTGGCGAAGCCGGCAATGCCGCCCTTGCCTTCGCCCTGGATGGTGTAGGAGTGCGGCGGCTTCAGGTTCTTCAGCGTCACTTCGCCGTTGAATGTCGCCTTGATCGGTCCGATCTTCACCACCACGGTTGCCGCCATCTCGGTCGGCGACTTCATCTCCAGGCTCTGGCAGCCGGGAATGGTCGCCTTCAAGACCTCGGGATCGTTCAGCGCTTCCCACACTTTTTGCAGCGGTGCGGCAATGCGCTCCTCGCCTTCGATCACCAAAGCCATGAAAACCTCCCGGACAAGACTGTCGGAACCCGTAACGCACGGCTTGGTGCGTGTCTATCGCACCAAAGTCCGGTTGCGACCGCACGCCCTCTTGCCTGCTCCCGCGCGTTGCCATATCGATTTGTCTTACAAATACGGAGACCATGATGGCAGGCGCCCCCACCCACAAGAAAAAATTTCGCTCGCAGGAGTGGTTCGACAATCCCGACAATCCGGGCATGACGGCGCTCTATCTCGAGCGCTATCTCAATTACGGCCTGACGCGCGCCGAACTGATGTCCGGCAAGCCGCTGATCGGCATCGCACAGACCGGCTCGGATCTGTCGCCTTGCAACCGTCACCATATCGAACTCGCTAAGCGTGTGCGCGAAGGCATCGTCTCGATGGGCGGCATTCCTTTCGAATTCCCCTGCCATCCGATCCAGGAGACCGGCAAGCGCCCGACCGCGGCACTTGACCGCAACCTTGCCTATCTCAGCCTTGTCGAAGTGCTCTACGGCTATCCGCTCGATGGCGTCGTGCTCACCATCGGTTGCGACAAGACGACGCCGGCGCTGCTGATGGCGGCGGCCACCGTCAACATCCCGGCGATCGCGCTGTCGGTCGGGCCGATGCTCAATGGCTGGCACAAGGGCAAGCGCACCGGCTCCGGCACCATCGTCTGGGAATCGCGCCAGCGCCTGTCGGCCGGCGAGATCGATTATGACGAGTTCATGGACATCGTCGCCTCGTCGGCGCCGTCCACCGGTTATTGCAACACCATGGGCACCGCCACCACGATGAACTCGCTGGCCGAAGCGCTTGGCATGCAGTTGCCGGGCTCGGCCGCGATTCCCGCGCCCTACCGCGAGCGCGGCCAGATTTCCTATGAGACCGGAAAGCGCATCGTCGAGATGGTGCATGAGGATCTGAAGCCGTCCGACATCATGACGAGAGAGGCTTTCGAGAATGCCATCGTCGTCAATTCGGCCATTGGCGGCTCGACCAACGCGCCGATCCATCTCAACGCCATCGCGCGCCACCTCGGAGTCAAGCTCGACAATGACGACTGGCAGACGGTCGGCCTCAATGTGCCGCTACTGGTCAATTTGCAGCCGACGGGCGAATACCTTGGCGAGGACTACCACCATGCCGGCGGCGTGCCGGCGGTCATCGCCGAACTGATGAAGGGCGGGCTGTTGCCGCATCCCGGCGCGCGCACCGTCAACGGCAAGTCGATCGGTGAGAATAGCGAGGGCGTCGCCAACGAAAATCCCGACGTCATCCGCTCTGTCGCCAAGCCGCTGAAGGCCAATGCCGGCTTCATCAATCTTCGGGGCAATCTGTTCGATTCGGCGATCATGAAGACCAGCGGCATCTCGCCGGAATTCCGCGAACGCTATCTCTCCAACCCCAAGGATCCCGAGGCTTTCGAAGGCAACGCCATGGTTTTCGATGGGCCGGAGGATTACCACGCCCGCATCGACGACCCGGCGCAAGGCATCGACGAACACACCATCCTGTTCATGCGCGGCGCTGGCCCGGTCGGCTATCCAGGCGGTGCCGAAGTCGTCAACATGCAGCCGCCGGCCTATCTCATCAAGAAGGGCATCCACGCGCTCGCTTGCATCGGGGACGGCCGCCAGTCGGGTACGTCGGGTTCGCCATCGATCCTCAACGCCTCGCCGGAAGCGGCGATCGGCGGCGGACTGGCGCTGCTCAAGACGGGCGACAGGGTCCGCATCGACTTGCGCAAGGGCACGGCCGACATCCTCGTTACCGACGACGAGATCACCCGGCGCCGCGCCGAACTGCAGAACAATGGTGGCTTCCACTATCCCAAGCACCAGACACCCTGGCAGGAGATCCAGCGCGGCATGGTCGCGCAGTTCTCGGAGGGAATGGTGCTGAAGCCGGCGGTGAAGTATCAGGACGTCGCGCACACCAGCGGCGTTCCCAGAGACAATCACTGATTGCTCCGGGGACAATCATTGATTCTGGATCGACGGATGGCGGCTTGATCAAATCAAGCCGCCGTCGGTTTTCCGGTCAGCGTGTTGCCGGGTAGGTCGAGAACGGTCACCGTCCTTGACAAGCGCGCCCAACAAATCCAACATCATGACAAGGGGTGCATCGCGACGACCCCGTGAGGCGTCAGCCCAACGTTCGCGTCCAAGCTTCTCTTCCAGGAGGTGGACGCCATGCCGTCAACAACCGCTATCACTGTATCGCAACTGTCCCGGCTCATCGGTCTGCCGGGCGCGCCTGTCATTATCGATGTTCGCATCGATGACGATTTCGACGCCGACCCGCGCCTGTTGCCGGCTTCGTGCCGGCGCGATTTCAAAACCGTTTCGACCTGGGCGGCCGCATTCGCCGGCAAGCCGGTGGCCGTCGTATGCCAGAAGGGGCAAAAGCTCTCGCAAGGCGTCGTTGCATGGCTGCGCCATGAGGGGATATCAGCCGAATCCCTTGAAAGCGGGTTTGAGGCCTGGCGCGATGCCGGGGGACTTCTGGTCCGCACCGCCAAAATGCCGCCGCGCAATGAAAAGGGCGCCACCGTCTGGGTGACGCGATCGCGCCCGAAGGTCGACCGCATCGCTTGCCCATGGCTGATCCGGCGTTTCCTCGACCCCGACGCGGTGTTCCTGTTTGTCGAGCCCGCTGAAGTATTGGCTGTTGCCGACCGCTTTCAGGCCGTGCCGTTCGACATCGACAATGTGTTCTGGAGCCATCGTGGCGAACGCTGCACCTTCGACACGATGATCGAGGAGTTCGGGTTGGAATCCGAGGCGCTCGATCGCCTCGCCGTAATCGTGCGCGCGGCCGACACCGCAAGCCTCGACTTGGTGCCCCAGGCGGCCGGTTTTCTGGCTGCCTCGCTGGGTCTGTCGCGTATGTACCGCGACGATCTGGAACAACTGGAAGCAGGCATGCTGCTCTACGACGCGTTCTTCCGCTGGTGTCGCGACGCCACCGAAGAAACGCACAACTGGCCCGCTGCGGGTAAGCCGTCATGACCATTCTTGTCCCCGACAACAAGGCGGTGGCCGTCGAGCCGCCGGCTGCGCCGACCTTCGCGGAAGCCACGAAGGTCTGGGCGAGGATCGGATTGCTCAGCTTCGGCGGACCTGCCGGGCAGATCGCGCTGATGCACAAGGAGCTGGTCGAGGACCGGCGCTGGATCGGTGAACAGCGCTTCCTGCATGCGTTGAACTACTGCATGTTGCTGCCTGGCCCGGAAGCCCAGCAACTCGCCATCTATGTCGGCTGGCTGCTGCACAGGACGATCGGCGGCCTTGTCGCCGGCATCCTGTTCGTCGTGCCGGGCGCGCTGGTCATGCTCGTCTTGAGCAGCCTTTACATGCTCTACGGCGACATGCCACTCGTCGCGGCGCTGTTTTTCGGGGTGAAGGCGGCGGTGCTTGCCATCGTCATCGAGGCGGTGATCCGGATCGGACGGCGCGCCCTCAAGAACCGGGTCATGGTGTCGATCGCGGTCGCGGCGTTCATCGCCATCTATGCGTTGAATGTGCCGTTTCCGCTCATCGTCTTGTTCGCCGGCCTGACGGGATGGCTGGGGGATCGCATTGCTCCCGGCCTGTTTTCCGGCTCGGCCCATGGCAAGGACGATGTTGCCGACTTCAAGGGAGCGGTCGACCTGATGTTCGAACGCGGCGAACTCGCCCATGTCAAACCGACCAAATGGCATGCGCCGCGCACCGTCGCCATCTGGCTGCCGCTCTGGCTCGGGCCTGTTCTTTTGATCTGGTGGTTCACCGGCTCTGCAAGCGTCTGGACCGAGATAGGCCGGTTCTTCAGTCTCATGGCTGTCGTCACCTTCGGTGGCGCCTATGCGGTGCTTGCCTATGTCGCGCAGGCAGCCGTCCAGTCCTTCGGCTGGCTGGCCCCTGGTGAAATGGTTGATGGCCTTGGGCTTGCCGAAACGACGCCGGGGCCGCTCATCCTGGTGCTGCAGTTCGTCGGCTTCATCGCCGCGTTCCGCCACTCCGGCTCGCTGGACCCGTTGCTTGCCGGATCGCTGGGGGCGTTGCTCACCCTGTGGGTGACGTTCACGCCCTGCTTTTTCTGGATATTCCTCGGGGCGCCCTACATCGAGGCGTTGCGCGGCAACAAGGCACTGTCGGCCGCACTGGGCGCGATCACCGCCGCAATTGTCGGGGTGATTATGAATCTGGCCCTATGGTTTGGCTTGCACGTCATCTTCCGTGAGGTGCATGCGACGGGTCTTGGCATGAATGTGCCGGTGCTTTCGTCGATCGACTGGCGTGCGGCCTTGCTTTCGGGTGCCGCCATGATCGCCATCCTGAAGCTGAAGATCGGCATGCTGCCGACACTCGCGCTATCCGCCCTTGCAGGGGTCTTGCTGGCGGCGGCTGGTTAGATAGCACCGCCTTTGTAATTCGCTTGCCCACCACCTAAGTGGGCTGGAACGGAAGGAAACATCATGGCCGGACGGCGCTCTTCCCTCGGCTTCCTCGGAATGTTCGGCCGCTCGGGCGACTTGAGGCAGCTCGACGATGCATTGCGCGGCGCGGATCTGCATCCAGCCCTTGTGCCGGAGGGCGTGAAGCTTACCCTGGTCAATCTCATGAAGGATCGCTGGCCCGACGAGCCGCCACGGGGTACCTATGCGTCGGTGGCACAATTATGCAGCTATTGCATCGCGGGTCCCGAAACCTTCGAGCAAGCCAATGGCCATCAGCGGACGCTGGAAGCCGAGCGCCGCATCGAGGCGGCGCTTGAAACCGGCGACAGCCTCGACGCGCAGATCGTGCTGATGACACTGCATGCCAAGCTCATCAACCCCGAAGTCGTCGACCGATACGGGCTCAGCGCGGAATGACGCGAAAGGCAAGATCTGCCTGATCCTCCTAAGGCAGCCGAACCGTTCAGGCCCGGCTGATCTCCTCGAGATACCAGCCGATGTAGCGCAGTTCGTTGTATTCCATCGGCGCGATAGGTCCGGGCACGAAATAGTGCGAGCGCACGCCGCGCGCGGTGTGCTCGATGATCTTCTTGTCTTCGTCGGTGGTGACCTTCCATAGCCAGGTCAGCTTCTCCAGATCGTAATCCTGACCCTCGACCGCGTCGCCGCGCACCAGCCAGATCAGTTCCATCTCGCATGTACCAGCCGTTTTCGGGATGAATCGGTAGATCATGCCGTGATCGGGATAGCAGACGAGAAAGGTCGTGCCGCCGAGATGGATGGAAGTGACGCCACCGTCATAGTCGGTGAAGCGGCCCATCAGCGGGGCCACCGGAGAGCCGTCCTGGCTGCCGCTCGAAACGCCGTCATAGAGCGCGTAGCGGAAGGTGTCGATTGCTTCCTGACCGGCCGCCGAGTTCTGCCAGCGGTTGGCACTGCCGATCTCGATGCCGAGCGCGCAGGTGCGCTGCTCCATCGCCGCATTGAGCTGCTCGATCATCTCGGCCGGTTTTTCCAGCGCATGCGTCTGCGAATATTCCGGATGCGCCGGTCCGCAATGGTAGCATTCGACATAGTTCTCGACGGCGAGCTTCCAGTTGGCGTCGAGCGGATAGGACTGACGATACGCCACCTTGGCGTCGCCCCAGCCATATTGGCCGCAACTCGTGCGCAGCGACTGTTCGATCGGATCGAAATCGAGCGGCGTCTCGGCGAAGGAAATGAAGACCAGCCCGGAGGCGACGCGGACATGAAGCTTCTTCAGCCCGTGCGCCGAGCGGTCGAAATCCTTCGGCATCAGGCGGGCAGCGCGCAATGAGCCGTCATTGGAATAGCTCCAGGCGTGGTATGGGCACACGAACATCTTCGCGTTGCCCTTTTCCTTGGTGCAGACCTCGGCGCCGCGGTGGCGGCAGACATTGAGCATGGCATGCACGGTGCCATCCATGGCGCGTGTCAGGATGACCGCCTCGTCGCCCAGTTTGAACAGCTCGAAATCGCCCGGGTTCGCGATGACGCTGGCATGGGCCAGGCAGTGCCAGTGGCGGCGAAAGACACGTTCCATGTCGCGCTCGAAGATTGCCTGGTCATGATAGAAGGCACGCACCAGGCCGTGACCTGGCCGATGAGATGCCACCAGCCGATCGATCGCGTCGCCGTCTGTGTGGGCTTGCTGGATAGGATGCACACTCATTTGTCGTTCTGCCCGATGGTTGATCCTGGGTGGTGGCTGCATGGCTGCACGAACTCGTCTCCGGTCAGCCGCCCATTTGCGTGCGCGGCAGGTGGATCAGGTTGCCGAAACGGGCACGCAATCTGTCGTCGACCTGTTTTGGCACATGGCGCGGAAATCGTTCGGCAAGAATGCGTTTCTTCTCGGTGATCGCACGCAGCAATATATCAGGCCGGCCCTTTTCGTTCCATTCCTTCGGCGAGGAACGATCGCCGAGGGCGGGATAGAAGTGCTCGGTCTGCATCAGCTTGAGCGTTTGTTCGTTGTCGAGATAGTGGCCCGGACCCTTGAGGCAGACCTCGGCGATGCTGTCGATCGACAGGGCCTCGTCGGTCACGTCGATGCCACGCGCGCAGCCCAGGCAATGACCGAGCATGTCGTTGTCGATGACCAGGCTTTCCAGACAGAAGCCGAGCAGCGAGGCATGCATGCCGGCCGCCTCGTAGACGAGGTTGAGGCCGGAGAGGCCGGCCATCACATTGGTGATGCCCTTTTCGTAGCCGGACTGAATATCGGGCAGTTTCGAATCCGTCATGCCGGCGGCGGAGCCGCCGGGCAGATCGTAGAATTGCGCCATCTGGGCACAGGCCGCCGTTGCCACCGACTGCTCGGCCGACCCGCCCGCCATGGCGCCGGTGCGCAGGTCCGACATGAACGGCCATGCGCCGAAAATCGCCGGATGGCCGGGCTTGAGCGCGTTGACATAGACCAGGCCGGCCAGCACTTCGGCCACTGCTTGCACGACGGCGCCGGCCATCGCCGCGGGTGCCGTGGTGCCGGACTGGCCGGTCGACAGCAGCAGGATCGGGATGCCGCCTTCGACGCAGGCCTCAAGCACGCCGCAGGCATCCTCGGCGAACTTCATCGGCGGCACGACGAATGAGTTGGAGTTGGAAACGAATGGCCGGGCGCGGAAATTCTCCTCGCCACCGGCGATGGCGTACAGCATTTCAAGCGCAGGCTTCACGTTCTCACGCACGGTGAAGGATGTTCCGACGTGCTTCGATGTTCCCATCACACAGGCATAAAGCGTGTTGAAATCCATCTCGAGCGGATCGGCGATGTCGCGCGCCACCATCGGCCGCTGGAAGAAATGGATATTGTCCAGCCCATCGACGATGCGGGCCGCATCATAAATATCCTGCAGCTTGGATTCGCGGTACTCGCGCTTCTCCAGATCCACCAGGTGCACGGCGATGCCTGCCGTGCCGTAGTGCACGCGCTTGCCCTGGACTACCATGTCGTGCCTGGGGTCCTGGCCATGAAGCGTGAAATGTCGTGCCGCCCGCTTGATGGTGTCGAGCACGAGCGCGCGCGGAAAGCGGACACGGCCATCGTCGCCGTGGACCGCCCCCACCTTGGTCAGCACCTTTATGCAGGAAGGAATGGCGTTGGCGAAACCCACCGTCTCCAGAAGCGTCAGCACGCCCTCGTGGATACGCTCGCGGTCATCCCCGCGCAGCGGCCCGTAGCCGCCGCCCTCGATGGCCTTGTGCTGTGGTCTGGTATCCTCCACCAGGGGAGATGATCGCATGGCATGTCCTGTTTCGCGAAGACCGTAGCGCTGCGGACGACGGTTCGCCGGCGTGTCCTGCTGTTCGACAGCCACTGGCATGGAAGCACTCCACCTTAGTCGGCAGGAACACGTGGCGGTTGGTCCACCATCGGCCTGCTTCTTCCCATGACGCCGACTATGCCGCTGGCACTGGCCCATCCTATGGTCCAGCGGGCCCAGTTCCATGTGCCAGAACTAAAATACCGGAGCCGCTGCGAGCGGCTCCGGTCACGAGAGATCGACGATGGATCAGGCGGCCGCGGGTCTGCGCCCGGCGGCCGTGGCCAGTTCGCGGATGCCTGGCTCGATGTGCTGCAGTGCGATCGACGAGATGCCTAGCCGCATGAAACGCGAAGGCTTTTCAGTGCGATCGAAGAAACGGTCGCCTGGCTCGATGATGACGCTGCGCGAGGCGGCTGCCTCGGCCAGCCCGCGCGAATCGGTGCCGCGCGGCCCTTCGAGCCAGAGCGACGTGCCGCCGGCCGAATCGGTCGAGCGCCATTCCGGCAGGAAGGCGGAAATCGCATGGACCAGCCGCTTGCGCCGTTCGTCGAAGGCCGACGACAGCCGCCGCACCAGCGCCTCGTGGTGGCCGAGCGACAGGAACAGCGCGACGGCGCGCTGATTGTTGGCCGGCGGATGACGCAGCATGAAGCGGCGCAGCGCCCTGAGTTCCGCGATCAGTCCCGCGGACGCCACGATGTAGCCGAGCCGCAGGCCGGGAGCCAGCGTCTTGGACATCGAGCCGACATAGACCACGCGGCCGGAGCGATCGAGGCTCTTCAGCGCTTGCTGCGGTGCCTCGTCGAGAAGCTGGCTGTCATAGCCATCCTCGATGATGATCTGGTTGTAGCGGTTGGCTCGCGCCAGAAGATCCTGCCGCCGCTCAGCCGACAACGGCACCATGGTCGGGCAATGATGGCTGGGCGTGACGAAGACGAAGCCGGAATCATTGGGAATAGAAGCGGTTACGATGCCGGACTGGTCGACCGGCACCGGCTGTATCTCCGCGCCCGCAAGGCGGAAGATCGAGCGGGCGTCGGGGTAGCCGGGGTCCTCCATCGCCACCTTGGAGCCTTTGGACATCAGCAGCGTCGCCAGCATGTAGAGCGCGTTCTGGGCGCCCAGCGTGACGATGATCTCGTCGGGATTGGCGAAGATGCCGCGCCGGGGCAGGAGCCGCGCCTGGATCTGCTCGATCAGCAGCGGATCGTCACGGTCGACCATGTCGGACGCCCAGTTGCGGATTTCCAACACCGCCAGCGCCATGCGGTTGCACTCGCGCCATTCGGCGGTAGGGAACAGCGCCGGATCGAACTGGCCGTAGACGAAGGGGTAGGACGACTTGATCCAGTTCTCGTGCTTGGCCGGCGGCGGCATGTCGCTGGCGAAGATCTTGCGGCGTGCCTTCCAGTCGATCTCGTTGGCCTGGTCGGGCGCCTTCTGGTGCGGCTTGGCCGGTGTCGCCAGCACATCGGGATTGACGAAATGTCCACGCCGCTCGCGCGCCACCAGGAAACCCTGGTCGACGAGCTGCTGGAACGCCAGCACCACGGTTCCGCGCGCCACGCCAAGTTTTTCGGCCAGGATCCGGCAGGAAGGAAGCGGCATCGAAGCGGCGATCTGGCGGTCCAGAATGGCGGCCACGATGGCTTGGCGGATCTGCGCTTGCAGGGTTTGGCCGGATTCAGCCGAAATCCGGAACAGGCCGGACCATATCGCCGTGTCGTTTCGCTGTGGCATGGGAGATTTCCTCGATGGCCAGCCTTTTTCGCTTGGCTGGACCAGCCGAACGTAACCGTGGCACAAGGGGTTGCGCCAATCAATTTTTCTGATCGTTGGGATTTATGCCAGTGATCCTTCACGCCATTTTGATGCTGCGTCGCGGCATAGCTGCGTGACTCCGTGCGTCATCGCTGCGCATTGAAACGGGTGGAGTTCGGCCCGATAGATTGTCGCGACGACACGCGCCGGAAACATCCGGTCCGTAATGATGGCTCGAGGTCTCGGAGTTTGGCAGTGGATCAATCGTCCTTTCAAAAACAGCTCGCCGCCTTGCGCGACCACCGCGCGGCGGCGCCCGCCAGCATGCGCCAGGCCTTCGCCGCCGATCCCAAGCGGTTCGTGGAATTCTCCGCCACCGACGGCGATCTGCTGCTCGACTGGTCGAAATGCGCGGTCGACGCGACCACCATGGAGCTGCTGGAAAAGCTCGCCCAGGCCGCCGATCTCGAAGGCCGCCGCGCCGCCATGTTCGCCGGCAAGAAGGTCAACGTCACCGAGGACCGTGCCGTGCTGCACACGGCGCTGCGCAACCTGACCGGCAAGGGCGTCACCGTCGATGGCCAGGACGTCAAGGCTGACGTCATCGCCGTGCTCGACGCCATGGGCGCCTTTGCCGATGCCGTGCGCTCGGGCAAGGCGGCCGGCGCCACCGGCAAGAAGATCACCGACATCGTCAACATCGGCATCGGCGGTTCCGATCTCGGCCCGGCCATGGCGACGCTGGCGCTGGCGCCCTATCATGACGGGCCGCGCGCCCACTACGTCTCCAACATCGACGGCGCCCATATCCATGACACACTGAAGGGCCTCTCCGCCGAAACCACGCTTTTCATCATCGCCTCCAAGACCTTCACCACGGTCGAGACGATGACCAATGCCCAGACGGCACGCGACTGGGTGCAGAAGGCGCTCGGCAAGGAAGCGGTCGGCAAGCACTTCGCCGCCGTGTCCACCGCGCTCGATCTGGTCGCCAAGTTCGGCATCGCGCCCGATCGCGTGTTCGGCTTCTGGGATTGGGTCGGCGGCCGCTATTCGCTCTGGGGCGCCATCGGCCTGCCGGTGATGATCGCTGTCGGCCCGCGGAATTTTCGCGCCTTCCTCGATGGCGCGCATGAGATGGACGAGCATTTCCGCACCGCGCCGGTGCAGGAGAACCTGCCGGCGCTGCTTGGACTGGTCGGCTGGTGGCATCGCGTGATCTGCGGTTACCCGGCGCGGGCCGTCATCCCTTACGACCAGCGCCTGTCCAGGCTGCCGGCCTATCTGCAGCAGCTCGACATGGAATCGAACGGCAAGAGCGTCACCCTCGAAGGCACAGAGGTGACGACGCCGACCGGATCGCTGGTCTGGGGTGAGCCCGGCACCAACGGCCAGCATGCCTTCTTCCAGCTGCTGCACCAGGGCACCGATTTCATCCCGGTCGAGTTCCTCGCCGCGGCCGTCGGCCACGAGCCCGATCTCAAGCATCAGCACGATCTGCTGCTCGCCAACTGCCTGGCGCAGTCGGAAGCGCTGATGAAGGGCCGCACGCTGGACGAAGCCCGCGCCCAGATGCTGGCCAAGGGCATGAAGCCGGCCGAGGTCGACAAGATAGCCCCGCACCGCGTCTTCTCCGGCAATCGCCCCTCGGTGACCATCCTTTACCGCAAACTCGACCCGCGCACCTTCGGCCGGCTGATCGCGCTCTACGAGCACCGCGTCTTCGTCGAGGGCACGCTGTTCAACATCAACTCGTTCGACCAGTGGGGCGTCGAACTCGGCAAGGAACTGGCCACCGGCCTTCTGCCTGTCGTGGAGGGCAAGGAAAGTGCCGCCAAGCGGGACGCATCGACCGCAGGCCTTGTGGGATTCATCCACCATTTGCGTGGCTCGGAGTGAAAAGTTTGGCAGACATCAAGGGAATATTGTTCGACAAGGACGGCACGCTTGTCGACTTCAACGCCACCTGGCTCGGCGTTGCCGACTTCATGGCCATGGATGCGTCCGAAGGCGATCGCTGGAAAGCCGACAGGCTGCTGGCCGCCGCCGGCTTCGATTTCGCCAACAAGCGCTTTAAGCCTGACTCGATATTTGCCTCCGGCACCAATCTCGACGTCGTCGAATTGTGGTTTCCGCGCCTCTCCAACGAGGATCAGATGCTGGCGGTCGCCCGCTTCAACGAGATCACCTCCGTACAAGGCTCGGCGATGGCCGTGGCGCTGCCGGGCATCATCGACACGCTGACGGCACTGCACAGGAAGTCCTACCGGCTTGGCGTCGCCACCAACGATTCGACCAGCGGCGCGGAAAAGACGCTGGTGACGCTCGGCGTCGCCCAATTGTTCGACGCGGCCTATGGCTACGACGCGGTGGCCAATCCGAAGCCCGCGCCCGACACGATCCTGGCCTTCAGCGATCTCACAGGCCTCAGGCCGGCGGAAATCGCCATGGTCGGCGACAACCGCCACGACCTCGAAATGGCGCGTGCCGGCGGCTGCGGGCTGGCGGTCGGCGTGCTCTCCGGCACCGGAACCCGCGAATCGCTGGCCGGCATTGCCGACGCCATCCTGGATTCCGTTGCCGATCTGCCGGATTTTCTCTCGGCGCGGGTCAAGGAGACGATCTGATCCCGTCGGTAGACGCGGCCGCCTCGTCAGCCCTCGAAGCGAAAGACACCGCTCGGCTGCAGCGCGCTGTCTTTCGCCTGGCCGAAATCCGGCACCTTGTATTCGGCGAGCAGGCGCAGCCGTGATCGTGGCAGGTAGGCGCGGCCGGGGTCGCCGACCAGGACCTCGATGCCGGCATTCAGGCAGCGTTCGAAAAAAGGCATGACGCGGTCGGCGACGCCTTGGCTGTAGAAGACATCGCCGGCAAGCACGAGGTCGACCGCAGGTGGCGAACCCCTGGTGATATCGTCTCCGATCACGGTGATGGCGACGCCGTTGGCCGTTGCGTTGAGGCCGATCGCGGCAACGCCGTTGCGGTCTATCTCGGCGGCGATGACTTCGCGCGCGCCGGCCATGGCGGCGGCAATGCCGACAAGGCCGGAACCGGCACCAAGGTCGAGCACGCGGCGGCCGGCTACCGTTTGCGGATGATCCAGTATGTGGCGCGCAATCACCGCGCCGCCGGCCCACACATAAGCCCAGTAAGGCGGCTGCGGCTCGGGTCCATCGTTGTCCGCCTCGATCGTGTCGTCATCGTCGCCAGCGCTTTGGTGCGGATCTATGAGCCGTCTCAGGCCACTGGCCGGATGCGGTGTATAAAGCTGGATCTCAGGCACCGACGGCACCGGGGCGAGGCGCATGTTCGTTCTGATGAATTCTGCCGGGTCAGGACGGCAAGATGCATCCACCGCCTCCGCGCCGCCGGCTGCGATCATTCGCGCAGCGCTCGACGCAGGATCTTGCCGACCGGTGTCTTCGGCAACTCGGTGCGGAACTCGATGTATTTGGGCCGCTTGTAGCCGGTCAGGTTCTCGCGGCAGAAGGCGGTGAGCGTCTCCGCGGTCAGCGCCGGATCCTTCTTGACCACGAACAGTTTCGGCACCTCGCCCGAATGCTCGTCCGGCACGCCGACCGCCGCCACTTCGAGCACGCCCGGATGCATCGCCACGACTTCCTCGAGCTCGTTCGGATAGACATTGAAGCCCGAAACCAGGATCATGTCCTTCTTGCGGTCGACGATCTTGGTGTAGCCGCGCTCGTCCATGAAGCCCATGTCGCCGGATTTGAAGTAGCCATCCTTGGTCATCACCTTGGCGGTCTCATCGGGCCGGTTCCAGTAGCCCGCCATCACTTGCGGTCCTCGGATGCAGACCTCGCCGACCTCGCCGAGCGGCAAATTGTTGCCGTCGTCGTCGCGGATGGCGATCTCGGTCGAGGGCAGCGGCAAGCCGATGGTGCCGGTGAAGTCGCCGGCGGTGAACTTGTTGGCGGTGGCCACCGGCGAGGTTTCCGAGAGGCCGTAGCCTTCGGTGACCGAACAACCGGTCAGCGTCTTCCAGCGTTCGGCGACGCCCTTCTGCACCGCCATGCCGCCGCCCAGCGTCAGCACCAGCGGCTTGAAGTCGAGCTTGCGGAAATCCTCATTGTTGAGCAGCGCGTTGAAAAGCGTGTTGAGGCCGGGAAAGATGTGCACCGGATATTTCTGCAATTCCTTGACGAAGCCGGGAATGTCGCGCGGGTTGGGAATGAGCACATTGCGGGCGCCTTGCTGCATGCCCATCAGCGCGTTCACGGTCAGCGCGAAAATATGATAGAGCGGCAGCGCGCAGATGAAGTTGGGGTGCGCCGGTTTCGGCTTGATCGTGTAGGCATCCTCCATCCACTGCGCGTTCTGCGCAACGTTGGCGAGCACGTTTCTGTGCAGCAGTGTGGCGCCCTTCGACACGCCCGTGGTGCCGCCCGTATATTGCAGGAAGGCGACATCGTCGGCTTCCACCTTGGCCGGCTTGAAGCCCATGCCGGCGCCGGCCTTCATGGCGGCATTGAACTTGACATGGCCGGGCAAGGACCATGCCGGCACCATCTTCTTCACGCGGCGCACGACGAAATTGACGATCGTGCCCTTCAGGCCGCCAAGCATGTCGCCCATCGCGGCGACCACCACATGCTTGACCGTGGTCCTGGCGATCACCGCCTGCAAGGTGTTGGCGAAGTTCTCCAGGATGACGATGGCTTGCGCACCGGAATCCTTCAACTGGTGTTCGAGCTCGCGCGGCGTGTAGAGCGGATTGATGTTCACCACCACATAACCCGCTCGCAAGATCGCCATCATCGCCACCGGATATTGCAGCACGTTCGGCATCATCAGCGCGACGCGCGCGCCTTTCTGCAGGCCTTTCGATTGCAGGTAGGCGCCGAAGGCCGCCGACAGCCGCTCGACATCGGTGTAGCTGATGGACTTGTCCATGCAGGTGAAGGCCGGCTGCGCGGAAAACTGCTTGCAGGCGGCGACGAGGAAATCGCCGATCGAGCTGTAGGGCAGGGCGCCGATCTCGGCCTGCACGTTTTTCGGATAGCTCTTGAGCCACGGCTTTTCCGGCAAGCCGGCGGCCAGCGCCGTCAGCGTTTTCGGCAATCGGTTGGCGGTGGCGTCGGCCGGCCTTGCCGCCGGTGGGGTCTTCATCGCCGCGGCGGCTTTCGATGCCGGCCTGGCAGCGGGCTTTGCCGCCCCCGCTTTATTTCCCGACGCCGTCTTTCCGGCCGCAGCCTTGGCCGGGGCTTTCACCACTGGCCTTGTGCTTGCCCTTACGGGCGCCGCGGCCGCCTTCGGCGTGGCGGCTTTGGAAACGGGTGCTTTCGGCTTGGCAGTACCGGCTGCTTTCGACGGCGCCTTGGCTCCCGCTTTCACCGGCGCCGTCGTCCTTGATGCTTTTGCCAACCGTTCCTCCCTGGACAAGTCTTGTTCATCCGCGCCGCGCTCGCCCCTGAATTGACAAGGACGCCCTCCGCTGCGGCCGCTACACCCTATGTATTGCCTCCGTTGGTGACCGTGCAAGTCTTGCCCTTGCGGCAACATGGCGAAAGATTTGCCGTCGAAAGTCTTTGCCGCCGCCAGCGCTCCCAGGCGGTGTCCTGGCGCATCCCTCGGCCGCTCGGAAGCGCCGGGAACATTTATATCGTCAGCTTGGCGATCAATAAAAAAATCCGGTTGTTAATAATCTCGTGAATGGAAGAAACTGCTAATTTTTTCTGCAATTTGGCAGAATAGCGGATTTTTTTCCTGCTTCCCGCGGGGTAAGCAAACGGGGTGTTCCAAAGCCGGAAAAACGGTGCTTATATGCGCGCTTCGCGAGCCTGATAGAGGGGCTTGGAAGAACATCAGGGAGTGCTCAATGAATAAGAAGCTGACTTTTGCAGCCGCGTTGCTGGCTGCAAGCGTCCTGAGCGGCATGGCCAATGCGAAAACTCTGGTCTACTGCGCGGAAGCTTCGCCGGAAGGTTTCGATCCGGCGCCGTATACCGCAGGCCAGACGTTCGACGCGTCATCGCGCACCGTCTTCAACCGCCTTGTCGAATTCGATCACGGCAAGACGACGACCTCGCCGGGCCTGGCCGAGAGCTGGACGATCTCCGACGATGGCAAGGAATATGTCTTCAAGCTGCGCAAGGGCGTCAAGTTCGCCGCAACCGACTATTTCACCCCGACGCGCGACTTCAACGCCGACGACGTGGTGTTCTCGTTCGAACGCCAGGTCGACAAGAACGGCCCCTGGTTCCAGTACATTCCGGGCATTGCCTACCAGTATTACAATGACCAGTTCGGCGACAACATTACCAAGGTCGAGAAGGTCGATGACCTGACGGTGAAGTTCACCCTCAAGGAGCCGGCGATCACCTTCATTCCGACGCTGGGCATGGATTTCGCCTCGGTCGTCTCCAAGGAATATGCCGACAAGCTGCAGGCCGACAAGACGCCTGAGCTGTTCAACCAGAAGCCGATCGGCACCGGCCCGTTCATCTTCGTCGACTACCAGACCGACGCCGCCATCCGCTACAAGGCCAACCCGGACTATTGGGGCGGCAAGCAGAAGATCGACGATCTGGTCTTCGCCATCACCACCGATCCGGCGGTGCGCGCGCAGAAGCTCAAGGCCGGCGAATGCAACATCATGTCGTACCCGGCACCGGCCGACATCGCCGGCCTGCAGGCCGATGCGAACCTGAAGGTCGAGGAGCAGGAAGGCCTCAATGTCGGCGCGCTGATGTACAACACCCAGCAGAAGCCGTTCGACGACGTGCGCGTTCGCAAGGCGCTCAACATGGCCATCAACAAGAAGGCCATCATCGATGCCGTCTTCCAGGGCGCCGGCCAGGTGGCGATCAATCCGATCCCGCCGACCATGTGGTCCTACAACAAGGAAGTGAAGGACGATCCTTACGATCCGGATGCAGCCAAGAAGCTGCTTGAAGAAGCCGGCGTCAAGGACCTCAAGATGAACGTCTGGGCCATGCCGGTGTCGCGCCCCTACATGCCGAATGCGCGTCGCACCGCCGAGCTGATCCAGGCGGACTTCGCCAAGGTCGGCGTCACCGTCGAGATCGTCAGCTACGATTGGGGTGAATACCTTAAGCGCGCTTCCGCGGTCGATCACGACGGCGCCGTCATCGTCGGCTGGACCGGCGACAATGGCGATCCGGACAACTTCCTCGGCGTGCTCCTGAGCTGCGCTTCCGTCGGTTCGAACAACCGCGCGGAATGGTGCAACAAGGACTTCGATGCGCTCATCAACAAGGCTAAGACCGTTTCGGACCAGGCCGAGCGCACCAAGCTCTATGAACAGGCACAGGTCATCTTCAAGGAACAGGCACCCTGGGCGACGCTCGCTCACTCCAAGGTGTTCATGCCGATGCAGAAGACCGTCACCGGCTTTGCGATGGATCCGCTCGGTATCCACCGCTTCGACGGCGTCGATATCGCCGAATAAGGTTGCGAAACGGGGGCGCCACCATGTGGTGACGCCCCCACTCGCCCGCCATGCTGCGTTATATCCTCGGCAAACTCGCCCTCATCATCCCGACCTTCATCGGGATAACCATCCTCGCCTTTGGCTTCGTGCGCATCCTGCCCGGTGATCCGGTGCTGGTGCTTGCGGGCGAACGCGGCCTGTCGCCCGAACGCCACACGGCGCTGATGCACCAGTTCGGTTTCGATCTGCCGATTTGGCAACAATACCTGACCTATCTGACGAATGTCCTGAGCGGCGATTTCGGCACCTCGTTTTCAACCAAGACGCCGGTGCTCAAGGATTTCCTGGTGCGCTTCCCGGCAACGGTCGAACTCGCCATCTTCGCCATGATCTTTGCCGTTGTCCTGGGTGTCGCCGCCGGCATCTTCGCCGCCATCCGCCGCGGCTCCTGGTTCGATCAGCTGACGATGGGCACGGCGCTGGCGGGCTATTCCATGCCGATCTTCTGGTGGGGCCTGCTGCTGATCATCGTCTTCTCCGGCACGCTGCACTGGACGCCGGTTTCCGGCCGCATCGACCTTCTCTATTTCTTCAAGCCGGTGACCGGCTTCATGACCATCGATTCGCTGATCTCGGGGCAGAAGGGCGCATTCCGCTCGGCGCTGTCGCACCTGATCTTGCCGACCATCGTGCTCGGCACTATCCCGCTCGCAGTCATCGCCAGGCAGACACGCTCGGCGATGCTCGAAGTGCTGGGTGAGGACTATGTCCGCACCGCGCGCGCCAAGGGCCTGGCGCCGCGCCGCGTCATCGGCCTGCATGCCTTCCGCAACGCGCTGATCCCGGTCGTCACCACCATCGGTCTGCAGGTCGGCACGCTTTTGACCGGCGCCATCCTGACCGAGAGCATCTTCTCCTGGCCCGGCATCGGCAAATGGATGATCGACGCCATCTCCAAGCGCGACTATTTCACCGTGCAGGGCGGCTTGCTTTTGATCGCGCTGATCGTCATGTCGGTCAACCTCATCGTCGACGTGCTCTACGCCGTCATCAACCCACGCATCCGGGCCAACTGACATGAGCAATGAAGGCCCAGCCACCATCGAAGCCGCGACCGTCGTCAAGCCGCAGGATGCCAGGCTGCAGATGTTCGGCGAGTTCTGGCACTACTTCTCCGTCAACAAGGGCGCGGTGATCGGGCTCTTCGTCTTTGCGCTGCTGATCCTGATCGCCATCTTCGCGCCGCTGCTGGCGCCGCATTCGCCGGACGATCAGTTCCGCGACTTCTTCCTGACGCCGCCGGCCTGGCAGGAGGGCGGCAACGCGCAGTTCCTGCTCGGCACCGACGCTGTCGGCCGCGATATGCTGTCGCGCCTGATCTACGGCTCGCGGTTCTCGCTCGCCATCGGCTTCGTCGTCGTCACGTCAGCGCTGATTTCAGGCGTCATTCTCGGCCTACTCGCCGGCTACTGCCGCGGCTGGGTCGACACGCTGATCATGCGCATCATGGACATCATCCTGGCCTTCCCGTCGCTGCTATTGGCCCTGGTGCTGGTCGCGGTGCTTGGCCCCGGCCTCGTCAACGCCATGATCGCCATCGCCTTCGTGCTGCAGCCGCATTTCGCCCGGCTCACCCGCGCCGCCGTGATGGCCGAGAAGACCCGCGAATATGTCGTCTCCGCCAAGGTCGCCGGCGCCAGTCATCTCAGGCTGATGCTGGTCACCATCCTGCCCAACTGCATCGCGCCGTTGATCGTGCAGGCGACGCTGTCCTTCTCCAACGCCATCCTCGAGGCGGCGGCCCTTGGCTTCCTCGGCATGGGCGCGCAGCCGCCGACGCCGGAGTGGGGCACCATGCTGGCCGAGGCGCGCGAGTTCATCCTGCGTGCCTGGTGGGTGGTTACTTTCCCGGGTCTCGCCATCCTGATCACCGTCTTCGCCATCAACCTGATCGGCGACGGCCTGCGCGACGCGCTCGACCCCAAGCTGAAGAGGTCGTGAGCATGCCTCTGCTCGAGATCAAGAACCTCACCGTTTCCTTCGACACCGCGGCCGGACCGTTCATGGCCGTGCAAGGCATCGACCTCTCGATCGAGCCGCGCGAAGTGCTGGCGATCGTCGGCGAGTCCGGTTCCGGCAAATCTGTGGCGATGCTCGCGGTAATGGGCCTGTTGCCCAACACCGCAACCGTCAAGGCAGACCGCATGGCCTTCGACGGCGTCGATCTCCTGAAGCTCAGCCCGTCCGAACGCCGCAAGATCGTCGGCAAGGACATCTCGATGATCTTCCAGGAGCCGATCGCCAGCCTCAATCCGTGCTTCACCGTCGGCTTCCAGATCGAGGAGGTGCTGCGCTTCCATATGGGTATGGATCGCGCTCAGCGGCGCGCGCGGGCCATCGAGTTGATGAAGCTGGTCGGCATCGCCGATCCGGAAGAACGGCTTAGCTCGTTTCCGCACCAGATGTCGGGCGGCCAATGCCAGCGCGTCATGATCGCCATCGCCATCGCCTGCAATCCGAAGCTGCTGATCGCCGACGAGCCGACGACGGCGCTCGACGTCACCATCCAGAAGCAGATCCTCGATCTGCTGGTTTCGCTGCAGGCCAAATACGGTATGGGCCTGATCATGATCACCCACAATATGGGCGTGGTGGCCGAGACCGCCGACCGTGTCATCGTCCAGTACAAGGGCCGCAAGATGGAAGAGGCCGACGTGCTGTCGCTGTTTGAATCGCCGAAGAGCAATTACACGCGGGCGCTTTTGTCGGCGCTGCCGGAGAACGCCGTCGGCGACCGGCTGCCTACCGTTTCCGACATGATGTTCGAGCCGGCGCCTTCGGCAGTTGGAGCCGCCTGATGAGCACCACGGTCCTCGAAGGCAAGAACATCGTCCGCGACTACCATATCGGTGGTGGCCTGTTCACCGGGCCGCGCACAGTGCACGCGGTCAAGGGCGTCTCGTTCAAGGTCGACAAGGGCAAGACGCTGGCCATCGTCGGCGAAAGCGGCTGCGGCAAGTCCACGCTCGCCCGCATCATCACGCTGATCGATCCGGCGACGTCAGGCGACCTGTTCATCGACGGCAACAAGGTCGACATCGCCAAGGGCGGATTGACCAAAGAGATGCGCCGCAAGGTGCAGATCGTCTTCCAGAACCCCTATGGATCGCTCAATCCGCGCCAGAAGATCGGCGACGTGCTGGGCGAGCCCCTGCTGATCAACACCGACAAGCCGGCGGCCGAGCGGCGCGACCTGGCGATGAAGATGCTGAAGAAGGTCGGCCTCGGTCACGAGCACTACAACCGCTACCCGCACATGTTCTCGGGCGGCCAGCGCCAGCGCATTGCCATTGCCCGTGCGCTGATGCTCAACCCAAGCCTGCTGGTGCTGGACGAGCCGGTCTCGGCGCTCGATCTTTCCGTGCAGGCACAGGTGCTCAACCTGCTCGCCGACCTGCAGGACGAGTTCCAGCTGACCTATGTCTTCATCAGCCACGATCTGTCCGTGGTGCGCTACATCGCCGACGATGTGATGGTGATGTATTTCGGCGAAGCGGTCGAATACGGCTCGCGCGACGAGGTCTTCGCCGACCCCAAGCACAGCTACACCAGGACGCTGTTCGCGGCGACCCCGCGCGCCGACGTCGCCTCGATCAAGGCGAGGCTAGCGAAGAAGAAAGCCGCCTGACGCCGCGGCGTCAGGCCGTAGCATTCAGCTCGCTCAGGACAGCTTGGCGATGATGCTGCGTAGCGCTTCGCCGAAGCGCCGGACTTCCTCGACTGTGTTGTAGTGGACCAGTGAGGCGCGGATGGCGCCGCTGTCCATCGATAGGTTGAGGCGCTTCATCAGCCGCGGCGCATACATGTGGCCGTCGCGGATGCCGATCTGCATCTCGGCCATCTCTTCGACGATCCGCTGCGGCGACAGTGTGCCGATGTTGAAGCAGAACGTCGGCACGCGTTCGGTGATGCGGGCCTCGTCTGCGACGCCATAGATGGTCGCGCGGCAACCTTTCAGCACCGCAAGCATCTCGCGCGCCAGCACCAATTCGTAGTCGCGGATGGCGCCCATGCCGGCAACGATGTTGTCGCGCCGCGAGCGGTTGTTGGAGGGTGCGAGATTGCGGCCGATCAGTTCCAGGTACTGCACGGCGGCATCCATGCCGGAGACGTTCTCGTAGATGAACGTGCCTGCCTCGACCTTGTAGGGCGGCTCGTTGGGGATGAAATCCTCGCGGAAGGTCGGCAGCCGTTTCAGCGTTTCGAAACGACCCCAGAGGAAGCCCATATGCGGCGAGAAATTCTTGTAGCCGGAGCAGACGAGATAGTCGCAGTCCCAGGCCTGCACGTCGATCAGCCCGTGCGGTCCGTAATGCACGCAGTCGAGGAACACTTCGGCGCCGGCCGCGTGCGCGATCTTGGCCACCGCGGCGACATCGACGATCGAGCCGATCGAGTGCGCGGTGACCGTGCAGGCGACGAGACGGGTGCGGTCGGAAACCAGCGGGCGCAGATCGTCGACATGCAGATTACCGTCCTCGCGCATCCGCCACCATTTGAATTTCGCACCGGCGGATTCCAGCGCCAGCCAGGTCGCGATGTTGGCGTCGTGGTCCATGTCGGTGATGACGATCTCGTCACGCTCCTGAAGCATCTGACCGATACCGAGGCTGACCAGGCGGATGAACGAGGTGGCGTTCATGCCGAAGCAGATTTCCGCCGGGCTATAGGCGTTGATGAGCAGCGCTACGCTTGTCCGAGCATCGGCGACCGACTGGTCGACGGTGACGCTGCGGCCATAGCGGCCGCCGCGCTGCACATTGTGCGAAACCAGATGGTTGGTCACCGCGTCGAGCACGCTTTGCGGGATCTGCGCGCCGGCGGCGTTGTCCAAAAAGATGAAGTCGCCAGCCCGCTGCAAGGCTGGAAACATGGCGCGGATGGCGTCGACGGGGAACGCGGTGGCGTTTGCATTGTCGGTTTGATGCTTGTTCACGGGTAGGCTCCTGCAAAGGACTTGAGCGGGGATCAGGTAGTGGAGGTCAGCGCTTCTTTTCGGTCTTGAAGCGCTCTTCAAGCAGGCTGACGAGGCGGACCATCGGCCAGAGGAAGATGAGGTAGACAAGCGCTGCGCCGATCAGCGGCGAGGGGTTGGCGTAGAGCGACTGCGCGTTGGTCGCTTCCTTCAAGAGTTCCGGCAGCGCCACGGTGGAGGCGAGCGAAGTGTCCTTGAACATCGAGACGCAGTTGCTGGTCATCGGCGGGATGACGACGCGGATCGCTTGCGGCAGCACCACCTTGCGCAAGGTCAGCAGGAACGGCAGGCCAAGCGCCTGCGACGCCTCGAACTGGCCGCGCGGGATGCTCTCGATGCCGGAGCGGAACACCTCCGCCGAGTAGGCCGACATGATGAAGGCGAAAGCAGTCACGGCGGAGGCCCAGGACGACAGGCGTATGCCGAGGAACGGCAGTGCATAGTAGATCAGGATCAGCACGACCAGCACCGGCAGGGCGCGGAAGATGTCGGTGTAGCCGACCGCCAGCCACCGCAGCGGCTTCGGCGCATAGAGCCGCACCAGGCTGATCCCCAGGCCGATGGGGATGCCGATGCCGATGCTCAAAATGCCGAGCAGCAGCGTGTTCAGGAAGCCGCGCAGCAGCGCCGGCAGGCTGGACATGATGACATCGGGATTGAAGAAGGTATCCAGCAGCGACATGGGAGCGTTCCCGAACCCGAGAGCAAGGATGCTCAGGTTAAAACCAATCGACCTCGCCAATGGCGAGACGGTCTGCGCGGAAGCCGGCGCTGGCGCATGAAATGAATCGTGCCGGCCTGGAAAGCCGGCACGATGTCAGCGCAGCTTTCAGCTCAGGCCTTCGGCAGCGGCATTTCCTTCATGGTCGAAGAGTCGGCGGGCGCGTCGCTGCCGAACCACTTCTTGTGGATGGCGGCCAGCGTGCCGTCCTTCTTCATAGCGCTCAGCGCGTCGTTCAGCTTGCCGAGCAGGGGGTGGTCCTTGCTCATCATCAGGCCGTATTGTTCGCCGGTCTTGATGCGCTCCTTGACGACCAGGTCCTTCATCTTGGTGAAGGAATACTCCATGCCTGGAATGTCGCTGACGGCGGCATCGACGCGGCCGGCGCTGAGGTCGAGCAGCAAATTCTGCTGCGTGTCGTAACCCTTCACGTCGCTGAAGCCGCCGGCTTCCTGATGTGCCTTGACCCAGGTTTCACCGGTCGAGCCGGACAGCACGCCGACGATCTTGCCCTTGAGGTCGGCCTCGGCCTTGATCGGGCTGTCGGCCTTGGTGGCAATGCCCATGTCGGAATCATAATAGGGCTGCGTGAACGACTGCGACTTCAGCCGCTCGGCCGTGATGGTGATCGACGAGATGGCGACGTCGATGCGCTTCGACGTGGTGGCGGCAAACAGCGCCTGGAAGCCGAGATCGGCGATGTCGGTGGTCATGCCGATGCGCTTGGCGGCTTCGTTGACGATGTCGACTTCAAAGCCTTCGAAGGTGCCGCTCTCGTTCTTGAATTCGAAGGGCGGGTTGGTCGGATAGGCGCCGACATTGAGCACATCGGCGGCATAGGCGGTGGCGGGGCCGGCGGCGATGCCGACGGCGGCGGCAAGAAGAAGCAATTTGCGGCGCGTGAAGCTCATTTGTGTTCCCTCTGTTGTTGATCGGGCGGGTTGCTCCCGCACGGTTTTTTGCCGCCCCGCTTCACGCAGGACGTCAATTCATGGCAGCGACCATGCGGTCATGGTTGGCGACGTTTTGTGTTGCAGATCGCGGATCTGCGCGCGCACTTCATCGAAGGCATGGCGCGCATTGGATGATGACTGGGGCAGTATGAACGACAAGAACTGAGACTCCCACCCGGAGCACCCACGATGGACTGGCCGGCACGATGAACTGGTCTGCACGATGGACTGGCCGGCAAGCCCGTCCGGCACGGCAATCGCCATCGACTCTGGAATGCTTATCCAAAGTGCGGCGCTTTTCAAGGCGAAAGTTTTAAGCTTAAAAAGCTGCGGTGTCCGTTGCGTGGCGGACACGGTGCGGCCCGCTGGAACCGATACCTGCGAGCGATGGCGACGCGAAGCTATTTCAGGCTTGAAATATCTCTGCGCGGGCCTAGCGTGTGCTCTCTCGCCGGGAGGTCGCGACATGAACAAACCACACCCCTTGCACGGCCCGAACAGATTGAAGCTGGGGTCTTTTCGACCAATGCCGATGGCGGGCTGGCCATAACCGATGTGCCTGAACGCTGGACGGCAAGCTGGCAGGACAATCTGACCGCAGCCCAGATCGCCGACCGTGCCGGGCTGGAGTTCATGCTGCCGATCGCCCGCTGGCGCGGTTTTGGCGGCCGCAACAAGGTGCGGGAATGGTCGTTCGAGACCTTCACCTGGGCGGCGGCCCTTGCCATGGCCACCGAGCAGATCGGCCTGTTCATGACCGTGCATGTGCCGCTGGTGCATCCGCTCTATGCCGCCAAGGCGCTGGCGACGGTCGACCACATCAGCCAGGGTCGCGCCGGCCTGAATATCGTCTGCGGCTGGAATCCGAAGGAATTCGGCATGTTCGGCACGCCTCTGGTCGAGAAGGGCTACGACCAGGCAGCGGAATGGATCGAAATCCTCGAAAAGCTTTATGCCTCGCCCGACCCGCTCGACTATGAGGGCACCTACTACCGCCTCAAGGAAGCCGTCAGCCGTCCGGCCAGTCTGCAGGTGCCGCGCCCGGTGACCATGAACGCCGCTTTCGGCGGGCCCGGCCGCGATTTCGCCGCCGCGAGATGCGACTATCTGTTCACGACCTTTTCCGAAATGGGCGATGCCGGCAAACATGTCGCCGACATCAGCGAGCGGGCAGACAAGGTGGGCCGTGATGTCGGCGTCTACACCGTGGCGCATGTCGTCTGCCGCCCGACGATGGAAGAGGCGCGGGCATATTACACGCGCTATGCGGTCCATATGGCCGACCACGACGCCGTCGATGCCCACATGGCCGGCAAGAAGGAATTCTCGCAGTCGCACGACCCGCACGCCTATGACCGCTACCGGCAGCGTTTCGCCGGCGGCGCCGGCACCTACCCGCTGATCGGAACGCCGGAAACGATCGCCGCCGACATGGTCGCCATTGCCGGGCATGGCTACCAGGGCATGGCGCTGTCCTTCGTCAATTACACCAGGGAGTTGCCCTATTTCTGCGATCACGTGCTGCCGATTTTGCGGAAGGCGGGGCTTCGCGCATAGTAGTGGTGATCAGTTGCGGTGGATCATCGCGGATATTCGGAATTAGCCGAAGCCCTCCCCAACGTCGTCATCCCTGGGCGAAGCAGGAGCGCAGCTCCGTCGCGGAGACCCTGGGATCCATGCCGCGACTTCGGCCGTGGAGTGTGCAGCGGTGCAGAATTCTGGACCGTGGTGACGCTTTGGAGTCCCGGCATGGATCCTCGGGTCTGCGCCGCGTCGCTTCGCTCCTTGCTTCGCCCGTGGATGACGAAGTAATGGGCGTTTACTCCGGACGAACGAATTCCCTATTCCGGAATAACGGCAGTCGCCTGGATCTCCACCTTGGCCCGGTCTTCGACCAGCGCCACCACCTGCATGGCGGCCATCGCCGGAAAATGCCGGCCGATGACCTCGCGATAGGCCTCGCCGATGCCCCTGAGGTTGGCTAGGTATTCGGCCTTGTCGGTAAAATACCAGGTCATCGAGGTGATGTGCTGCGGTCCGGCACCGGCCTCGGCCAGCACCGCCACGATGTTCTGAAGCGTTTGCCACACCTGGCCGACAAAATCGTCGGTCTCGAACTGGCATTGCCCGTTCCAGCCGACCTGTCCGCCGACGAAGACGAGCTGCCCGCGCGCGGCGACGCCATTGGCGTAGCCGACAGGTTTTGCCCAGCCTTCGGGCTGCAGAATCCTGTGCATCCAAAACCTCCCGGTATTCCAAAACCCAATTTTCAAAATCGAACGCTCGTCAAAATCTCTGCCGTCAGGCCGCGCCCATCACCTGCCGCGCGATCACCACCTTCTGCACGTCGGAGGCACCCTCGTAGATGCGCAGCGCGCGGATCTCGCGATACAGGCTTTCGATGATGTGGCCCTTGCGGACACCGTCGCCGCCATGCAGCTGCACAGCCTTGTCGATCACCTCTTGCGCCTTGTCGGTGGCAAACAGCTTGGCCATCGCCGCCTCGCGTGTGACCCGCGCGGCCCCCATGTCCTTGGTCCACGCAGCGCGGTAGACCAGAAGCGCCGCCGCATCGACGTCGAGCGCCATATCGGCGATATGCCCCTGCACCATCTGCAATTCGGCCATCGGGGCGCCGAACAGTTTGCGCTCCGCCACGCGTTTGATGCTCTCGTCCAGTGCGCGGCGGGCAAAGCCAAGCGCCGCCGCGCCGACGGTCGAACGGAACACGTCGAGCACCGACATGGCGATGCGGAAGCCATCGCCCGGTTTGCCGATCAGTGCGGCGGCTGGCAGGCGGACCTGGTCGAAAGACAGCCGCGCCAGCGGATGCGGCGCGATTACTTCCAGCCGTTCGGCGATGCCAAGGCCCCTGGCGTCGCCAGGCACGAGGAAGGCGGAAAGCCCCTTGGCGCCCGGCGCCTCGCCGGTGCGGGCAAAGACGACATAGAGGTCGGCGATGCCGCCATTGGAGATCCAGGTTTTTTCACCGGAAAGAACATAGCTGTCGCCGTCGCGGGTCGCCGTCATTTCCGTGTTGGCGACATCCGACCCCGAGCGCGGTTCCGACAGGGCGAAGGCTGATATCGCCTTGCCGGCACGTGTCTTCGAAAGCCATTGCTGTTGCTCCGGCGTACCGAACAGGCTGAGCGCGCCGGTGCCGAGCCCTTGCATGGCGAAGGCGAAATCGGCCAACCCGTCATGGCGGGCGAGTGTCTCGCGCGTGATGCACAAAGTGCGGACGTCGAGGGGGCCAGGATTGTCCGTGTCGAGCGCCGTCGGCTTCAGCCAGCCGTCTCGCCCGAGCTTGCTGACCAGCTCGCGGCAGGCGGCGTCGACATCATGGTGATCGACCGGCAGGTTTTTAGCGCACCATGCGTCGAGTTGTTCGGCCCACTCGCGATGGCGGTCTTCGAAGAACGGCCAGGAGAGGAAGGAGCGGTCAGGCATGGGTGCCTCCTTCCGCGCAGCGATCCTTCACACCCCCCTCTGCCCTGCCGGGCATCTCCCCCGCAAGGGGGGAGATCGGACGTTGTTTTGGCTTTCGCCAATCTCCAAAATTGCAGTATGGGCGCTGCCAACGAAACCGCTGATCTCCCCCCTTGCGGGGGAGATGCCCGGCAGGGCAGAGGGGGGTGCCTGGGCGCAAACCGCTCATCCTCAATCCCCCTCGAACACCGGCTTTTCCTTGGCCACGAACGCCTTGTAGGCGCGCTCGAAGTCGCGGGTCTGCATGCAGATCGCTTGCGCCTGCGCTTCCGCCTCGATCGCCTGGTCGAGACCCATCGACCATTCCTGGTTGAGCTGCGTCTTGGTGATGCCGTGCGCAAAGGTCGGGCCGGAGACGATGCGCGCCGCCATGTCGAGCGCGTCGGCCTCCAGCGAGGCGGCATCGACCAGCCGGTTGTAGAAACCCCAGCGTTCGCCTTCCGCCGCCGTCATGGTACGGCCGGTGTAGAGCAGTTCGGCGGCGCGGCCCTGGCCGATGATGCGCGGCAGGATCGCGCAGGCGCCCATGTCGCAGCCGGCGAGGCCGACGCGGGTGAACAGGAACGCGGTCTTGGCTTCCGGCGTGGCGATGCGGATATCGGAGCTCATCGCAATGATGGCACCGGCGCCGACCGCGACGCCGTCGACCGCCGCAATGATCGGCTTGCCGCAATTCAGCATCGCCTTGACGAAATCGCCGGTCATGCGGGTGAAGGCGAGAAGCTGCTTCATGTCCATCTTGACCAGCGGGCCGATGATGTCGTGGACATCGCCGCCGGAGCAGAAATTGCCGCCATTGGACAGGAACACCACGGCGTCGACGTCATCGGCATAGACCAGGTCGCGGAATGTGTCGCGGAGTTCCGCATAGCTGTCGAAGGTCAGCGGGTTCTTGCGCTCGGGCCGGTCGAGCCGGACCTTTGCGATCCTGCCCTCAACCTCCCAGAGGAAATGCTTCGGCTTGCGTCCGGCCATTGCGGTCATTCGCGTCCCTCCCAGTTGCTGCGGAACGAGGTCAGCATGCCGGTCAGCCGGCGCGCGTCGTCCTCGCTGACCTTGCCCAGCAATTCACCGATCCAGCCTTCATGCGCCGCGGCGATGGTGGCGAAGGCCTGCGTGCCTTCCTCGGTCAGCCGCACCATCGACGTGCGGCGGTCGCCATTGCGCCTCGCGCGGGCGACAAGTCCTTCCGAAACCAGCCGGTCGACGATGCCCGTGACATTGCCGTTGGAGACCAGCAGGAACCGCGACAGATCGCTCATCAGCATGCCTTCCGGCGCGCGATAGAGGGCGGCCATCACGTCGAAGCGCGGCAGCGTCGTGTTGAATTCCTTCTTCAGCCGCTCGCGCAGCTCGGCCTCGATCGTGCGCGAGGCGCGCAACAGCCTGATCCACAGCCGCAAGCGGTCCTTGCCGGGTCCCGACGGCGCGGGCAGGGGGCCGGCTACCATGTTTCGCCTCCTGAGATGGAAATCGCCTGTCCCGTTATCGACTGGGCGGCGTCGCCGCAGAGCCACAGCACGGCCGCGGCGACCTCATCCGGCTGGATGAAGCGGCCTTGCGGGTTGGTCGAGGCGAGGCTTGACCGCGCTTGCTCGACCGAGCGGCCGGTCTTCTCGATGATGCGCTGGATGGACTCTTCCAGCATTTCGGTTTCCACAAAGCCTGGGCACACGGCGTTGACGGTGACGCCCGATTTCACTGTTTCGGCGGCAAGAGCCCGCATCAGGCCGATGACGCCATGCTTGGCGGCGACGTAAGACGCGACGTAGGCGTAGCCTTTCAGGCCGGCGGTCGAGGCGATGAAAACAATTCGTCCCGTTTTCCGCGCGGCCATGCCGGCCAGCGCCGGCTTCACGGTCAGGAAGGCGCCGGTCAGATTGACGTCGAGCGTCCGCTGCCAGTCGCTGAGCGCGGTTTTGTGCGCCGGGGCGCTGCCGGCCATGCCGGCATTGGCGACGACGATGTCGAAGGGGCCACGCGCGGCTTGCGCCCTCTCGTAGAGCGCCGCCATTGCCGCCTCGTCGGTGACATCGGCGACAATGCCGAAGATGCGGTCGTTCTCGCCGGCCACCTCAGTGAGCTCCGCTTCCCGGCGGCCGCAGATGGTCACGTCGATGCCGGCAGCAGCCAGCGCCAGCGCAACGGCCCGGCCGACACCGGACCCACCGCCTGTGACCAGCGCATGCTTGCCCGCGATCATGCGCCAATCCTCGAAACTTGGCGCCAAGTGCCCCCACCCCTAACCCTCCCCACAAGGGGGAGGGAGAAGGCTACGACAGCGCCCATCCATTGCAAACTTCTGCGGTTCCAGAGCCGATTGCGACTTGGTCCCCTTCCCCCTTGTGGGGAGGGGCTAGGGGTGGGGGTATAGCGCTGACGTGGCAAATGAAAAACAATCATACTTTCAGCCCCGCTGCCGCGTCGCGCTCGGCCAGACGGTAGAGCTGGTCGCGCCCGGGCAGATAGGGATCTGGCCATTTGACACCGCGGTCGCCGAGCGTCACCGCCGCATGCAGCGTCCAGTAGGGATCGGCGAGATGCGGCCGTGCCAGCGCCACCAGATCGGCGCGGCCGGCCATCAGGATCGAGTTGACATGGTCCGGCTCGTAGATGTTGCCGACCGCCATGGTGGCCATGCCGACCTCGTTGCGGATGCGGTCGGAAAACGGCGTCTGGAACATGCGGCCATAGACCGGCTTCGCCAGTGCCGAGGTCTGGCCGGCCGAGACGTCGCAAATGTCGACGCCGGCCTCATGCAGCAGCCGGGCGATCTCGACCGCATCGGCTGGCGTCACACCTTCGATGCCGACCCAGTCATTGGCCGAAATGCGCATCGAGATCGGTTTTTCCGCCGGCCAGGCGGCGCGCACCGCGCGGAAGATTTCGAGGGGATAGCGCATGCGGTTCTCCAGCGAACCGCCATAGGCATCCGTGCGCCGGTTGGTGACCGGGGTGATGAAGGACGACAAGAGATAGCCGTGCGCGGCGTGGATCTCGAGCATGTCGAAGCCGCAGCGACCGGCCATTTCCGCCGAAGCCACGAATTCGTCACGCACCCGGTCCATGTCGGCACGGTCCATCGCCCTCGGCACCTGGTTCTCAGGCGACCAGGCAACGGCCGAGGCCGCCATGATAGGCCAGTTGCCGGAGGTCAGCGGCACGTCGGTGCCCTCCCAGCCAAGCCGGGTCGAGCCCTTGGCGCCGGAATGGCCGATCTGGGCGCAGATCTTCGCTTCGGTCTCGGTGTGGACGAAGTCGACCAGCCGCTTCCACGCCACCTCATGTTCGGGCGCGTAGAAACCGGGACAACCGGGCGTGATCCGCCCTTCCGGACTGACGCAGGTCATCTCGATATAGATGAGCCCGGCGCCGCCCTTGGCCCGCTCGGCATAGTGGGTGAAATGCCAGTCGGTCGGACAGCCGTCGACGGCCTTGTACTGCGCCATCGGCGAGACGACGACGCGGTTCTGCAGCCTCATGTCGCGCAGCTTGAACGGGGCGAACATCGGCGCGCGGCGCAGGCTGTTGCCGCCGGCGCCTGCCTGGCGCTGGAACCATTCTTCCGCGCTTTCAAGCCATTCGGCATCGCGCAGCCGCAAATTCTCGTGGCTGATGCGCTGCGAGCGGGTCAATAGCGAATAGTTGAACTGCACCGGATCGAGGCCGAGATAGCGCTCGACCTCCTCGAACCATTCCAGCGAATTGCGCGCCGCCGATTGCAGCTTCAGCACCTCGGTGCGGCGGGCATCCTCATATCTACGGAAGGCGGCGTCCAGGTCCGGCTCGGTTTCGACATATTCGGCCAGCGCCACAGCACTTTCCAGTGCCAGCTTGGTGCCGGAGCCGATCGAGAAATGCGCGGATGCCGCCGCATCGCCCATCAGTGCCAGATTCTTGTAGGACCAGCGCTCGCACAGCACGCGCGGAAAATTGATCCAGGCGGAACCACGGATGTGGTTGGCGTTGGTCATCAGCGCGTGGCCGCCGAGATGTTTTTCGAAGATCCGCTCACAAACGGCGATCGATTCCTGCTGCGACATCGCACCGAAGCCGAAGGCAGCCCAGGTCTGTTCGCTGCACTCGACGATGAACGTCGCGGTGTCGCTGTCGAACTGGTAGGCGTGCGCCCACACCCAGCCATGCTCGGTCTTCTCGAAGATGAAGGTGAAGGCGTCGTCGAACTTCTGGTTGGTGCCGAGCCAGACGAACTTGCATTTGCGGGTGTCGATGTCGGGCTTGAAGATGTCGACGAAACTGTTGCGCGCCCTGGAGTTCAGGCCGTCGGCCGCGACGACCAGATCATGCGTCGCCATGTAGGGCTTGGGATCTGCGATGTCGGTCTCGAACATCAGCTTGACGCCGAGTTCGCGCGCCCGGCGCTGCAGCAGGACCAGCAGCCGCTTGCGGCCGATGCCGCAGAAACCATGACCTGACGAGACCGTGCGCACGCCGTCATGGATGACGGCGATGTCGTCCCAGTAGGCAAAGTGCTTCTTGATCCAGACGGCGCTGACCGGGTCGTTTTTCGACAGATTGTCGAGCGTCTCGGCCGAAAGCACGACGCCCCAGCCGAACGTGTCGTCGGCGCGGTTGCGCTCGAACACCGTCACATCATGCGCGGCGTCCCTCAGCTTCATCGAAATGGCAAAGTAGAGGCCGGCTGGTCCGCCGCCGAGAACCGCAACCTTCATGTCTGCGATCTCCTCTTCGCTTGCTGGAGTTCAGTATCGCGCCGGCGACACGATATTTCAAGCTTAAAGTTTTATATCAAAACGATTGTCCTGACATGGCGAAAGCGCGCCTGCGTGTCATCGCGCAAGCGCGCTGCCGGATCACTTTTCCGGGCTCTTCGGGCTCCACAGCACCGTCTCGGCGCCCTTCTCGTAGGCCATACCCGACGGATAGCTGATCGCCTCCAGTTGCAGACCCCACGGCGCCTGGAAGTAGAGGATGGTCTGGCCGGCGGCGGGTCCTTCGTTGACCGGCAATGGTCCCATCCTTGTCTTGACGCCCTTGGCTTCGAGATAGGCCTTCGCGGCTGCGACATCGTCGACATAGAAGGCGATATGGAAGCCGCCAATGTCGCTGTTCTTCGGCGTCAGGGCCTTCTGGTCCGGTGCTGTGTATTTGAACAGCTCGATGTTCGAGCCATAACCGCAGCGGACCATGGTGACCTCTTCGATCACCGCCTTCGGGTCGACGCCCAGGAGATCCTGCATGAAGGTGCCCTTGTCGTCGGCGAACGGACCGAACGACATCGCCTTCTTGCAGCCGACCACTTCGGTGAAGAAGTCGACCGCTTGCTTCATGTCGGGAACGGTGATGCCGGTGTGGTCGTGGCCGCGCATGCCTGGGATCGAATCCGCCGAGGCCATGCCGGCGCTGCCGAGCATCGCGGCGGCCACCGTTGCAATTGCGATTGTGGTCTTCATGTCAGTCCTCTCCATTTGGCGGGACTTGGGTCTTTGTGGTCGCACGTCCGAGGCCCGCTCTTCGGCGTGCGTATGCATTCATGTCGGCGCCTTGGCGGCGGCGGGGATGTCCAGCCAGCCAGCATCGATCTCGGGCAGCGGAATGGCCGCGATGAGATCGCGCGTGTAGGCCTGCTGCGGCTTGTCGAACAAGGCGTCGGTGGCGCTCGCTTCGACGATCATGCCTTCGCGCATGACAATCACTTGCCGGCACAGCCGCCGAATAACAGACAGATCGTGGCTGATGAAAGCGACGGTCAGCCCCATCTCCGCCGCCAGCTTTTCCAGCAGGGTCAGGATCTGCGCTTGCGTCGATACGTCGAGGCCGGAGACGATCTCGTCGGCCAGCACGAATTTCGGCGACAGCGCCAGAGCGCGCGCAATGCCGACGCGCTGGCGCTGGCCGCCCGACAGTTCGTGGCGGTAGCGGCTGGCAAAACTCTGCGGCAGGCCGACACGCTGCAGCGCCTCGGCGACGCGTGCCTTCAGATTGTCGCCAAGGCCGTTCTGTTTCAGCGGCGCGGCGATGATGCTGGCAATGGTGCGGCGCGGGTTGAGCGACGACATCGGATCCTGGAAGATCATCTGCAGATTGCGGCGCAGCGGCCGCAGTTCGGCTTCCGGCAGATGGGTGATGTCGCGGCCGTCGAAAGTGATGCTGCCTGCGCTGGGTTGCAGCAGGCGTACCAAAGCGCGGCCGAGCGTTGATTTTCCCGATCCGGATTCGCCGACGATGCCGGTCACCGAGCCCTTGGGCAGGTCGAAGTCCAGGCCCTTCAGGATTTCGACCAATGGCGCGCGGCCGATCAGTGGCTTGCGCGTCATGTCGGGCAGCGCGACCTTCAGCCCGCGCACGGAGAACAGTGGCTCAGCCATGCGGCCGCCTCCAGGCTTGGTCGGCGGCAGCGATCTCCGAAGCAAGCCCGGCCAGAACCGCCTCGTCCACCGGCTTCAGCGAGGCGAAAGGATCGGTGTAGCGTGGCGTCGCCGCCATCAGCGCTCGTGTATAGGGGTGCTGCGGCGCGGCGAAGAGCGCTGCGGTCTCGGCCTCCTCCACCACCTTGCCGGCATAGAGCACCGATACCTTCTGGCTGATCTTGGCGACGACGCCGAGGTCATGGGTGACGAACAGGATCGCCGTGCCGTGCTCGCGCTGCAACTGCACGATCAGCCGCAGGATCTGTTTTTGTACGGTCACATCGAGAGCCGTGGTCGGCTCGTCGGCGACGATCAGCCTTGGCTCCGCGGCGAAGGCGGCGGCGATCAGCACGCGCTGGCGCATGCCGCCTGACAGTTCGTGCGGATAGCTTTTCAGCACACGGTCGGGATCGCGGATTTGCACCTCGTCCAGCAATTGCCGAATGCGGGTATCGGCCCTCTCGCCACTCCAGCCGAGGATGCGCACCAGCCGGTCAGTCATCTGCGAGCCGACGCGGCGCGACGGGTTAAGCGCTGTCAGCGGGTCCTGCGGGATCAGCGCCGTGCGTGCCCCGATCAGCGTGCGCCGTGCCTTGGGCGGAAGCTTGCCGAGGTCTTCGCCTTCAAGCCGCATGTCGCCTTCGACAATGCGCACACTCGAAGGCAGGACGCCGAGCACCGCCTTGCCGATCATCGTCTTGCCGGCGCCGCTTTCGCCGACCAGCGCGCGGACTTCACCGGGCTGGACCGCAAGCGACACCGATCGCAGCACGCGCTGGCCGTTGGGCAGCACCGCGCTCAGATCCCTGATGTCGAGACAGGCGCTCATCGCAGCACCGGATCGAAACGCGTCTTCAGCGCCTCGCCGAACTGGCTGAACGACAGCACGGTCAGGATCATCGTGATCAGCGGGAACACCAGCACCCACCAGGCCTGATGGATCGACAGCCGGCCCTCGGCGATGATGCCTCCCCAGGTCGGATCGTCGGTCGAGATCGACAGATTGACGAAGGACAGGATCGCCTCGACGATGACGGCGATGCCCATTTCTAGCGACAGCAATGCGACGATCGACGGCACCACATTGGGCAGCACTTCGCGCAGCATGATGCCGATGCGGCCGTAGCCGGCGATGCGGGCATTCTCGACATAGTCCATGCGCGACTGACCCATCGTCTCGGCACGGATCACCCGGCAAAAGCGCGTCCAGTCGATGATGGCGATGGCAAGGATGACGGAACTCAAGCCCGTGCCGAGCACCGCCACCAGCAATATGGCGAACAGCACCGGCGGAAACGCCATCCAAACATCGACGACGCGCGAGATGATGCGGTCGGCCCAACCGCCGAAATAGCCTGCGATCAGGCCCAGCGTCGAGCCGACCAGGCACGCAGCGATGGCTGCGGACAAGGCGACGATGAAGGCGATGCGGCCGCCGAAGATCAGCCTCGACAACAGATCGCGGCCGAGGCTGTCGGTGCCCAGCCAATAGCCGGGCTCAGCACCGCTCACCCAGAACGGTGGCAGTCGTTCCAGCATCAAATCCTGCGCCAGCGGATCCTGCGGCGCGACAAGCGGCGCGAAGATCGCGGCCAACAGCGCCAGCAGCAGCCAGCCGCCGGCCAGCCACAGGCGTGGCGACACACCTCGCCTTCGTGCGCGGCCCTCATCCATGGCGCAGCCTCGGATTGAGCAGCGCGTACATCATGTCGACGCTGAGGTTGATCAGCACGAACAGCAGCGCGAAGACCAGCACGATGCCCTGGATCAGCGGCAGGTCGCGGTTGATGACGGCGTCGATCGCCATATTGCCGAGGCCTTCATAGGAAAACAGCCGCTCGACGATGACGGTGCCGCCGATGAGGAAGGTGAACTGCACGCCGACCAGTGTCAGCGTCGGCAAAGCGGCATTCTTCAAGGCCTCGCGCAGGATGACCTGCGTTTCCGAGAACCCCTTCACCCGCGCCAGCACGACATAGTCGAGATCGAGCACTTCCTTCAGGGACTGTTTCAAGAGCTGCGAGATGATTGCCGCCAGCGGCAGCGCAAGCGCCACGGCCGGCATCAGCATGTGCTTCAGGAGATCCCAGGTGAGGTCGAGGCGCAGGCGCAACAGGCTCTCGAACAGATAGAATTGGGTGACGAAGGGCAAGTCGAGCTGCGGCGACACCCGGCCGGAAATGTCGAAGATCGGCACCAGCACGCCGAACAGCAGGATCAGCACCAGGCCCCACAGGAAATCGGGTATCGAGAGCGCGGCACCACTGGCGATGTCGATGCCGGCCTCGACCGCCGTGCCGCGCTCGCGTGCGCCGATGATCGCCGTGGTGCCGCCGAGCGTCACCGCCATCACAAGCGCGACGATGGCGAGTTCCAGCGTCGCCGGTAGCCGGTTGAAGACGAGGCCGAGCACATCTTGGCTGAGCGAGATCGAGGTGCCGAAATCGCCCCTGGCGACGCCCGAGAGCCAGATGAAGAATTGCTGGACGATGGTCTTGTCGAGCCCATAGAGCGCGCGCAGCCGGGCGATGTCGGCATCCGTCGCGCCCGGTGGCAGCATCATGGCGATCGGATCGCCGGGCGCGACGCGGATCACGACAAAGACGACGACGGCCACGCCGAACAGCGTGATCAGCATCGTCAGCAGACGGATCAGGAATCTTTGCAGGAGCATTCTGGCGTAGGCCTAATGCGTTTCAGTGACAGGTGGAACGAACAGCCCCCTCATCCGGCCGCTTCGCGGCCACCTTCTCCCCGAGGGGAGAAGAGGTCGACGACGGCTCAGCCAGTCTCTTCTCCCCAGCGGGGAGAAGGTGGCCCGAAGGGCCGGATGAGGGGCCTGCGTCGTTAAAGAAGACACGCCGTCTCGCGACAGCGTGCCCTCCCATATTGGTCAGGCCGGGGTCATCAGAGCCGGCAGCAGCGCGCCGGACACATGCTGCACCACATTGACGCCCTTGGCATGCACGATCGGTTGCGCATACTGGATCAGCGGCAGCACATAGGCCTGCTCGGCGATGTATTTGTCGACAGCCTTCCAGCCGGCGATGCGCTTGGCCTCGTCCTTTTCGCCCCACAGCGGATTGATCATGTCGATCAAATCCTGGCTGTCCCACACCGAATGCGGGCTCGGGCCGTACATGGCAAAGCCGGTCGAGGTGGTCGGATCGCCGATGGCATTGCCCCAATTATAGAAGGCCGCCGGCGCCAGCTTGTCGGCGGCGCGCAGTTCGTAGTGCTTGGCGATCTCGTAGACTTCGATCGTCGCCTCGATGCCAACCTTGCGCCACATGCCGACGATCGCCTGGATCATCTCATAGTCCTTGGGCTTGAAGCCCTTGGTCGTCTGGATGGTGAACTTGACCGGCTTTTCCGGCGAATAGCCGGAAGCGGCCAGCAATTCCTTGGCCTTTTCCGGATTGTGCTCGACCTTGATCGACGCGTCGTAGGATGCGTATTCCGGCGTTTCCAGCGTATCGATCGGCTGGCCGTAGCCGCGCAGCAGGCGATCGACCAGCAGCTTCTTGTCGACGGCCATCACGGCGGCCTGGCGGACGTTCTTGTCCAGCATCGCCTCGATGTCGTTGAAGAAGATCATGCCGATGTCGGAAACGTTCTTGCACGAGCCGGCCAGCCCGTCCTTGGCGATCAGCCGGTCATACTCCTCATAGGGGATTTCGAGCGTCACCTGCGAGGAGCCGGATTCGATCTCGGCGACGCGGCTTGCCGCATCGGCGACGAACTTGATCGTCACATTCTCGAAGGCCGGCTTGCCGCCCCAATAGTTCGGGTTTGCCTTGAGCCGCAGGAAGGCGTTGCGCTCGAACTTTTCCACCATGTAGGGGCCGGTGCCGATCGGCGCCTTCTCGAAACCTTCGGCGCCGACCTTTTCGTAGTAGGCTTTCGGCATGATGTAGCCGGTCAGGAACGACATCCATTTGAAATAGACCGGGTCGAACTGCACGACGTCGCCGGTGATCTTGTTGCCGTCGATCTTGAAATTGTTGACGTTCTTCCAGACGAACTGGATAGGGTTGCCGGTCTTTTCGTCGCCTGCCCGCTGCAGCGACCAGACGACGTCCTCGGCCGTGAACGGCGAGCCGTCATGCCAGGTCACGCCTTCGCGCACCGTCATCATGATCTTGGTGCGGTCGTCGTTCCAGCCCCATTCGGTGAGCAGGCCCGGCGCGAAGGACAAATCGGGCTTCTGCGGGATGAACTGGTCGAATACCGATTGGTAGAGACCCTGGATGGTCGGGTTGACGGCCGAAGGTCCAGTGGTCGGATCCCAGGACGGCAGGTTGACATTGTAGGCGATGGTCAGTTCGCCGGCAGCTGCCTTGGCGATCTGCGGCAGGCCGATGGCGGCCGCCCCGAGTGCCGCGGCGCTGTATCCCAGCAATTCACGTCTGTTGATTGTCATGGTCGTTCCCCTTGTTGGTTTTGTTTCTGCGCGCGGCGTCTTAGTTCATTGGTTCAGGCTTCTCGGGCAGCAGCGCCTTGCCCCTTGTAGCCTCACGGAAATCCTCGGCTCCTACCTCCCGCCAAGCTGTTGTGCGAGCATGAAGCCCGACGCAGCACCGGTGCCGGCGCCCGGCCATGTCGCGGCCCCGGTGAGGTGCAGATGCGCCACCGGCGTGTTGCAGCCGGCATAGCCGCGTGCCGGGCGGAATAAAAAGCTCTGCGCCAGATGATGGCTGCCGCAGACCTGGTCACCGCCGACGAGATTCGGATTCTCGCGTTCGAGGTCGATGGGCGAGAACACCGCCTGGCCAAGGATCTTGTTTCGCAGGCCGGGTGCGTAGGTCTGGATGATGTCGAGGACACGCTCGGCGTAGGCTTCCTTCACCTTGTCCCAATGGTCCGGTGCGATCTTGCCGGCGGCATCGCCCAGGATTTCGGCGGGCAGCATGCGCACCTGCACCCACAGCACATGCTTGCCTTCCGGCGCCCGCGACGGGTCGATCGCCGTCGGCTGGCCGACGACCAGCACCGGTTCGTCCGGCAGCATGCCCGCCATCGCCTGCTGATAGGTGCGCGACATGGCGTCGAGCGAGGGCGACAGATGCACATAGGCGAACTGCCGAAGCTCCGCTCCGGCACGCCAGTCCGGCAGATCGTCGAGCGCCAGATGGATCATCATCGTGCCCGGCGCATAGCGGAATTTCTGCATCGCCGTATCGAAGCCGGCGTCGCCCGAACCATTGGGAAGCAATCTGCCGGTCAGCGCCGTCGGCGCGACGCCGGCAATGACCGCTTTGGTGGCGGTATACGTCTCGCCCGAAGCGAGCCGGACGCCGGTCGCCTTGCCGGCGGAAACGGTGATCTCGGCCACTTCGGCGCCGGTGACAATCTTGCCGCCGGCGGAGGTCACCATGCCCGACAGGGCGCGGATGATGGTGTCGGCGCCGCCTTTGCCCAGCACCATGCCAAAGCTCTGGTTGGCCATTGATTCCAGATAGGGGAACACCGCACCCCCGGCGATGTCGGGCGCGAAGTCGAGATGCATGCCCCAGGTGGCGAGCGTTGCCCTGATATGCAGCGACTGGAAATTTTCCTCCAGCCAGGCGCGGGGCGAGGACAACAGCAGCCGGCCTGTATCGAGCGCCCCAGACATGCCCTTCTTGCGCCACAGGTTCCACGCGATGCCGGCAAGCGCGCGGGCGCTCATCGGCGAGCCCAGCAGCCGGAACAGATGTTCGGCCTCCGCCGGGAAGGCGGCGACCAGCCTGCGCCATGTCGTGGCGTCAGTGGCGGAGAAGGCGGCCATGCGCGCAGTGGTCTTTTCCATATCGTTGCTGACGCCGAACCAGCGTCCGTCCGGGAACGCGCTGGCAAAACAGTCGGCAACGGGCGCGAACTCCAGCCCCTGCGCTTTCAATTCATTTGCATATTTCCGGTGGAAGGCCGAGCCGGCGAACAGGCTCAGATTCATCGCGCCGAAATCGTGGCGGAAGCCGGGAAGGGTGAATTCGCGCGTCTGGACGGCGCCGCCGATCGCTGCGTTACGCTCGAAAATCCCGGTTTTCCAGCCTTTGAGCGCCAAATGCGCGGCGCATGCCAGACTGTTGTGGCCCGCCCCGACAAAGATGGCGTCGAACTCGCTCACGCCTCGTCCCCATTTCCTTTATGCTTAAAGATAATTGCAGATGCATATGTTTTCGTCTAGTAGGATATTAAGGGCCGAGACGAGCCTTGATCATCACACGAAAGAGGGAACTTCAGACCATGGACACGCAAAAACTCCTCGGCGAGGTCGCCGGCCAGCTTCTTTCAGGCGCCATCAAGGTGGTCGACCTGTCGGCGCCGCTCGGGCCGGACACGCCGTTGATCAAGCTGCCGCCGGAACTCGCCGTCGACACGCCGAAGGTCGAGATCCACAACATCTCCCGTTACGACAAGAACGGTCCGTGGTGGGCCTGGAACTGGCTGAAGCTCGGCGAGCATTCGGGCACACATTTCGATGCGCCGCAGCACTGGATCTCCGGCAAGGATTATCCGGACGGCGCCACCGACACCATTCCGGCGCAGAACTTCGTCGGCCCGGTCAATGTCATCGACTGTTCGAAGGAAGCCGCCGGCGACCCTGATTTCCTGCTCACCGTCGACCACATCAAGGCCTGGGAAGCCAAGCATGGCGCGATCAATGCCGGCGAATGGGTGGTGATGCGCACCGACTGGTACAAGCGCAACGGCTCGGAAGCCGAGTTCCTCAACGCCAACGAGACCGGCCCGCACACGCCCGGCCCGACGGCCGAAGCCATCCAGTTCCTGATCAGCAAGGACATCAAGGGCTGGGGCTCGGAGACGATCGGCACCGATGCCGGCAAAGCCGGTGGCATGGAGCCGCCATTCCCGGCGCACACGCTGATGCACAAAGCCAACCGCTATGGCCTCGCCAGCCTTTGCAACCTCGACCAGCTGCCGCCAAAGGGCGCCATCCTGATCGCGGCGCCGCTCAAGATCGAGCACGGCACCGGCAGCCCGATCCGCGCGCTGGCGCTGGTGTCGAAGGGCTAAGCGAAAGCGTTTGCCGTGACCCAGCCGGATCACATCATCGTCGGCAGCGGCATCAACGCGCTGGTCTGCGCGGCGGTGCTTGGCGGCAAAGGGGCGCGTGTGCTCGTCCTTGAGCGCAACGACCACATTGGCGGTTGCATGCGCACCGAGGAGATCACCGCGCCCGGCTTCATCCATGATGTGATGGCGACGACCTTCGTGCTGTTCATCACCTCGCCCGCCTTTGCGGCACTGGGCGCCGACCTTGCTCGGCACGGGCTGGAATTCTGCCACACCGGCACGCCGACCGGCGTGCTGCGGCCGGACGGCAGCCACGCCGTGCTGCGCACCGACCGCGCTGCCAACGTCGCGGCCCTCAATGCGATCGCGGCAGGCGACGGTGACCGGCACGCGGATGATGTCGGCGGCATCGAGCGCAATGCCGGCCTGCTGTTCGGCCTGCTCGGCGGCAGCTTGTGGTCCTATCCGACCGCCAGGCTGCTGGCCGGCGATGCCTGGCGCCGTGGCCCGCGTGGCCTTGCCGCCTTTCTCGGCGAGGCACTGGTGCCGGCGCGCGGCTGGCTGGAAAGCACCTACCAGTCCGAAACCATTCGCGCGCTGTGGGCGCCCTGGGTGCTGCATGCCGGGCTCGGCCCCGAAGACGCCTTTTCCGGCCAGATCGCCAGGGTTATCGCCTTCGCGCTTGAGGCGGCGGGCGCGCCGATCGTCAAGGGCGGGGCAAAAAACCTGCTGGCGGCCTTCGAGGCTTTGATCCGGGAACGCGGCGGCGACATCCGCACCGGCGCCGACGTCACTTCGATCGTTCAAAGCAATGGCCGGGCAAGCGGCGTGCGGCTGGCCTCGGGCGAGACAATCACGGCCAACAAGGGCGTCATCTGCTCGGTTACACCGACGCAGCTCTATGGCAGGCTGCTTGGCGCGGATGCACCCAAAGCCGATGTCGAGGCGACGCAAAAGTACCGTTATGGCAAAGGCAATTTCCAGATCCACTACGCCTTGGACAAACCGCCCGCATGGCGGGGCGAAGGCCTGGACAAGGTGGCGCTGCTGCATCTGACGCCGGGACTGGATGGCGTCTCGAAAGCCTGCAACGAGGCGGCGCGCGGCATGCTGCCGGAGGTGCCGACCATCTGTGCCGGCCAGCCGCATGCGCTCGATCCGTCGCGCTGCCCCGAAGGCAAGGCGATCCTGTGGCTGCAACTGCCCGAGGCGCCTCGCCACATCAAGGGTGACGCAGCCGGCAAGCTGCAGGCACCGGCAGACGGGCAGTGGACCGTTGCGCTACGCGAAGCCTATGCCGATCGCGCCGAGGCCATCCTCGCCGGCCATATCGAGGGCTTCAAGGCCAGCGTGATCGCGCGCCGTGCCTATTCGCCGGCCGATCTCGAGGCGATGAACATCAACCTGGTCGGTGGCGACCCCTATGGCGGTTCCTCGACCATCGACCAGTCGTTCCTGTGGCGGCCGTTCAAGAGCAGCCGCAACCATCAGACCGGCATCAAGGGCCTCTACCATATCGGCGCCTCGACCCACCCGGGGGCCGGCCTTGGCGGCGGTTCCGGCTTTCTCCTTGCGGGGAGGTTGTGATGGAAGAGAAGGTCACCGAGAAGCGCCAGCGCATTTCGACCCTGGGGCAGATCGGCCTGCAGCAATTCGCGCCCTATCTGATGAACCGCATCATGGGCCGCTACAACGCCACCTTGCGCGACGATTTCCGCAAGCAGGGCCTGACCATTCCGCAGGTGCGCACGCTGGCCGTGCTGTCGGTCACCGACGGCATCACCGTCAACGACCTCTCGGTCTATACGGTCATCGAGCAGTCGACCTTGAGCCGGACGCTCGACTCGCTGGAGGGCCAGGGCCTGGTACGACGCGAACAGGGCGTCACCGACAGCCGCATCCGCCACGTGTTCCTGACCGACGACGGCCGCGCCGAGTTCGCGCGCGCCTGGCCGGCCATGCATGACGCGTTCGAGGCGATGTTCGACGATATCGACGACGCCGAATATTCCGCACTTATCGCCACGCTTTTGAAGATGCTGAAGAACATTCGCAAGCACGACATCTAGACCTACGCGTCGCCAGCCTCGGGCGGTACCGGAAGGAGAAAAAAATGGCCGAACGCTCTTTTGCCAAGGAAGTCGAGAAGCTTCGGCTGGGTGGCGGCGAGGAATTTGCCGGCGAAGGCATCCTCGCCATCACTAAAGCGCTGCTGCAATGCGGCGTCGGCTATGTCGGCGGCTACCAGGGCGCGCCGATCAGCCATCTGATGGACGTGCTGGCCGACGCACAGGACATTCTGGGCGAACTCGGCGTGCACTTCGAAGCCAGCGCTTCCGAAGCCACCGCCACCGCCATGCTGGCCGCCTCGGTGCATTACCCGATCCGCGGTGCGGCGACCTTCAAGTCGACGGTCGGCACCAATGTCGCCTCCGACGCGCTGGCCAACCTCGCCTCCGGCGGCGTCACCGGCGGCGCGCTGATCATCGTCGGCGAGGACTATGGCGAAGGCTCCTCGATCATGCAGGAGCGCAGCCATGCCTTCGCCATGAAAAGTCAGGTCTGGCTGCTCGACCCGCGCCCCAACCTGCCGTCGATTGTCAAGGCGGTGGAGGACGGTTTCGAACTGTCGGAGATTTCCAACACGCCGGTCATGCTGCAGGTTCGCATCCGCTGCTGCCACGTGCATGGCCATTTCATCGCCAAGGACAACAAGCGGCCGCCGATGACGGTCGCCGATGCGCTCGACGCGCCCCGCCGCGACACCGGCCGCATCGTGCTGCCGCCCGCTTCCTTCCTGCATGAGAAGGAGAAGGTGCAGAAGCGCTGGCCGGCGGCGGTCGATTTCATCCGCAAGAACAAGATCAACGAATTCTTCGGGTCGGATCATGGCTCGGTCGGCATCGTCATGCAGGGCGGCATGTACAATTCGGTCATCCGCGCGCTGCAGCGGCTCGGCCTCGCCGATATTTATGGCGACACCGATGTGCCGCTTTATGTGCTCAACGCCGTCTATCCCTTGATCGATGACGAGTTCCTGTCGTTCTGCGAGGGCAAGCAGTCGGTGCTGGTCGTCGAGGAGGGCCAGCCCAACTATATCGAGCAGGCCTTCGCTTCGATGCTGCACAAGGCCGGTCGCGGCACCAGGCTGGTCGGCAAGGAGCATTTGCCGATGGCCGGCGAATACACCGGCCAGGTCATGATGGACGGCATCGGCGCCTTCCTGCGCGCCGAGGCGCCTCATCTGCTGCCGGGCGAGGTGCGTGCCCCCAACAAGGTCGGCGACGGCGTCGATGCCGCCGACCTGATCAACGTCGTGCCGGGCCGTCCGCCGGGCTTCTGCATCGGCTGCCCGGAGCGGCCGATCTTTGCCGCGACAAAACTGGTCGAGCAGGAACTTGGCAAGCACCACATCGCCTCCGACATAGGCTGCCATCTGTTCTCGATCATGCCGCCTTTCGAACTCGGCGCCACCACCATGGGCTACGGTCTGGGACCGGCCTCGGCCTCTGCGTTCAATTCACCCGATGCCAAGCGCCGCTCCATCTCCTTCGTCGGCGATGGCGGCTTCTGGCACAACGGCCTGACCTCCTCGATCGGCAATGCGGTGTTCAACAAGAACGACGGCGTGATCGTCATCGTCGACAATTTCTATTCGGCGGCCACCGGCGGGCAGGACATTCTGTCGTCCCGCGCCGGCAACAAGACTAAGTCGACCAAGCATCCGATCACCGAGGCGGTGAAAGGCATGGGCGTCAAATGGCTGCGCCATGTCGACCGCACCTATGACGTCACCAAGATGCAGGACACGCTGCGCGAGGCGCTGACGACGGACGAGAAGGGGCCGAAGGTCATCGTCGCCTCGTCCGAATGCATGCTCAACCGGCAGCGCCGCGAAAAGCCATTGGTCGACAAGGCGATCAAGGGTGGCGAGCGTGTGGTGAAACCGAAGTTCGGCGTCGATGAGGACATCTGCACCGGCGACCATGCCTGCATGCGGCTGTCCGGCTGTCCCTCGCTGTCGGTGAAGTCGCTCGACGATCCGCTGCGCGACGATCCGGTCGCGCATATCGACCAGAGCTGCGTCGGCTGCGGCAATTGCGGCGAGGTCGCCGATGCGGCGGTGCTGTGCCCATCCTTCTATCGCGCCGACGTCGTACACAATCCGAGCCGCTGGGATCGCTTCCTGGAAGCCGCGCGCCGTGCCACCATCAGCCTGTTGCAGCGACGCCGCGAAAGCCGGCGCCTGACCTTCGCCGATGCTTGACGCTGTCCCGCCATTTCGCGCCCGCGCCGGCGCTCAGGATAGCGAGCGTGTCATCAAGCTCGCCGTGCTGGCGGTCGGCGGCCAAGGCGGTGGCGTGCTCGCCGACTGGATCACCGATGTCGCCGAGCGCAACGGCTTTGTTGCGCAATCGACCTCGGTCGCCGGCGTCGCCCAGCGTACCGGCGCCACCATTTACTATGTGGAGATGGCCCGCGACACCGGCCGGCTGCCGGTCTTCGCGCTGTCGCCGTCGCAGGGCGACGTCGACATCCTGATCGCCGCCGAATTGATGGAAGCCGGCCGTGCCATCATTCGCGGCTTCGTCACGCCCGACCGCACGACGCTGATCGCCTCGTCGCACCGCATCGCCGCCGTGTCGGAAAAGATCGAGCCGGGCGATGGCCGGGCCTCGTCCTCCAAGGTGCATGCGACGGCGGAAGCAGCATCGAAGCGCTTCATCGCTTTCGACATGGAAAAGATCGCCGCCGCCAATGGCTCGATGATCTCGGCCAGCCTGCTTGGCGCGCTGGCGGGGTCCGACGCCCTGCCGTTCACGCGCGAAAGCTACGAACAGGCGATCGGTGCCGGCGGCCGGGGCGTCAAGGCCAGCCTCGCCGCCTTCGGTGCCGGGTTTGATCGTGCGCGCGGCACGGCAGCACCGGCGCCTAGGCCGGCCGAGCCCGCGATTGTCGAATCTGCCCTGGGCACAGGACAGGTGAGTGGCCCGCAAAACCTGCTGCAAGGCTGGCAGGCCTTGGCTGCCCGCATCGATCTGTTGCCGGTGGCCGTGCGCGACATGGCGCTTCGGGGCTTGAGAAAGGTCGTCGACTATCAGGACATCGCCTATGGGCGCGAGTATCTCGACCGGCTGGACAAGGCCGTCGCGCTGGACGGGCCGATTCAGGGCTATGGCCTGTCCATCGCTGCCGCCAAGCATCTGGCCAACGCGCTGTGCTACGACGACATGATCCGTGTCGCCGATCTCAAGACACGTTCGACGCGCGACAAACGCGTGCGCCGCGAGGTCGGCGTCAAGGATGGCTCGATCCTGCAGGTGACCGAATATTTCCATCCGCGCATCGAGGAGTTCTGCGGCACGCTACCGGCGGGGCTGGGCAGCTACATCGAGAACCGGCCGAAGCTCGCCGCCTTTCTTGATCGCCGCATCAACCATGGCCGCCGCATCCGCACCGACAGTTTTGCCGGCTTTGCCGCTCTGTGGTTCATCGGCGGCCTGCGCCGCTGGCGCCGTAGTCTGCTGCGCCACAAGGTTGAGATCGCGCATCTTGATCGCTGGTACGCGCTGGCTCTCGACCATGTTCGCCAGGACTACGCGCTGGCCGTCGAGATCCTCAATTGCCGCCGGCTGATCAAGGGCTACAGCGACACCCATGTCCGCGCACAGTCGAAATTCGACCGCGTGCTGTCGGCGCTCGACCTGGTCAAGGGCCGCACGGATGCCGCCGACTGGATCCGCCGCCTGCGCGAGATGGCGCTGAAAGACGAGAAGGGCGACATGCTGGATGGTGCGCTGAAGACGGTGGCGACGCTGGGACCGGATAAAATCGACTGAATATCTAGCGGGCGTCTACCGATTGGAGCGGCGCCAGCGAACGCAACGGCACCGCCTCCGGGAACAGATGCAGCAGCCCTGAATCCACACGGCGTCGCAAATGCGCATCCACTTCGGCCCGATCCTGACAACCATGGAACCTGCCGCCGCAATGGTCGCGCAGGCGCACGAGATCGGCCATGACAGGCGACATCGGCAGGCCGGCGGCGTCGAGCAGGCTTGCGCTGAGGAAGCCGACGTCGAGCGGCGCTAGGTCAGGCATCGGATGGCGCAAAGGATGGTTGAAGGTGGTGAGCGTGTAGAAGGTGCGGTAGGCAAGCGAGCCAGGGGTCGCCAAGGCGTCGTCCCCGGCGATCGCGTCGACGAACGGCTTGGTCGCCGACGACTGGTGATCGCCGAATTCGAGCACCACGGCGCCGCGTTCACCGGCATCCGCTTCCCTCTTGTCGAGGAAATCATGGAAATCGCCGCGCGCCACCGCCATCCGGCGCAGATACTCATTGGCCTGGAAGTCGTCCGAGAAAGGCTCGCCCGCCACCTTCAACTCGGGCTCCATCCGCCCCTCATAGGGTGAGTGCGGGAACATGGTCTGGATCTCGAGGAACAGCGGCCGGCCGTCTTCCTTGCGGTGCCTGGCGATGAATGCCTCGGCCGCCTGGTAATAAAAGATATCGCGCAGGTGATAGAAGGGCGCGGCGATGTCCTTGATGTCGAGCACGGTCTCGAAACCGATCGATTTCAGGAACGGCCCTTCATTGACGAACGAAAAGTCCATCGGCGTCATCACGACAGTTCGATAGCCGCAGCGCGCCAGCACCTCCGGCAAGGCGCCGGCGACCTTGTCCTGCAGGGTGATGGTCAAATAGGGGCTTCGCCAGCCGAAATCGGTGGCCGACAGGCCTGTCATCAGCGACAGATTGGTGATCCAGGTGCCGCCGCCAAACGTCTCGACCTGCATCGGATGCGGCGTGCCGGCCCCCGGCGCGAACCTCTGCAGGAATCCCGCGCCGTTGCCGACCTGCGGAAAATAGCCGGGATCGGACTGGCTTTCGCTGAGCACGAAAAAGACGTCGGGAAGATCAGCCCGGTCGCCGCAATCGACCGTGTCGGCAAAAGGCGGCTGTGGCGCGACGGCTTGCAGCCGCTTTTCGAAGCCCGATTCAACAACGAGGTTGTGCAAATCCAGCAGCGAAACGAAGAAGGCCGACATGTGCCGGCCCTGCATGTAGTAGAAATAACGGTCCTTCGAGGCCTCGGCCGGAAAGGTCAGCGGCACCAGAACGACGAGCGCCGCCATGACCAGGACGCGTGCCGATACCGGCCAGCCGATTTTTCGATCGATCCGGAACAGAAGCACCGCCGCCGTAATGCCGAGCACCAGGGCAACAACGACCGGCGCGATCAGATGGAGGTAGGAGCCGAGCAGGAAGCGGTACACTTCCGGATCCTTCGACACGAAGACCGTGTCGTAGAAAGTGCAGCGAAAACCCCTTCATCCTGAATTTGATCGCTGACACCACTGTGATGAAAGCGATGCCCATCCAGGCGAGATAGACGGAAAAGGCAAGGCGCCCCGAAGCCAGGAAGAGAAGTCCGGCAAGGGCAGCCACCAGCGCCAGCGAGAACGGCACCGACAGCCATTCGTGCTCGGCCCGTCCGGCGGCGAAGACACCGGCTAGGCTGACCACGACCAGCGTCAGCGGATGACAGAGCACCCGCCCAAGGATTTGAAGCTGAGCCACAGATTTTCCCATGAATATGCCTGAGCATAGTTTCGGGAAACTGTTCGATTATTTGCGGGCTGAGAACAAATCTATAGTGAATTTAACCTTAATTCCGGGGATCGCGCTGTCCGCAACGGCGGGACCAGGTTTCACAAGCGCCTGGCCCTACCGTGCTTCGATCAGTAGTGGTGCCAGCGATGCCAGCGATGGTGCGGATGCCAGACGTGGACCGGAGCGTGCCAGTAATGGTAGCGCGGGCGCACGATGACGACGCCGCTCGGCACGCAACGTCCCCATCTGTTCGGATGCCAGCCGATGCCGCAGCCCCAGCGGACATGCTCGACCGATGCCTGGGCGGCCGGCTGGGCAACGGACACGATGGGCATTGCGCTGGACGCGGTGGCTGTCACGACCGTTCCGCTGAGGGCCAGCATAGCGGCTGCTGCGTAGTTTTTCAGGCGACTCATAATTGGACTCCGAGTGCTTTCGAGTTTGAAGATGGCCGCCCTGCATGGTGCGATCGGGCAGGCTTGTCCCTTCGCGTCGTTAAACGGCGTCTCCGGCCTTTTCCGTCGGTCGTCATGGCGATTTTTTCGGCGCAACGGCGGCGCGGCGTTCCATATGGCGCAGCAATGCCTGTGCCAGCACGCTCCGGTTTTCGTGTGACGTGTTCGCCGCGAAGTCGACAATGGCCTGTTCAAGCCGGCTGCGCACCGTCACATCGGCATTGCGTGCCCGCTCCAGCGCGGCGGACAAGGCGGCCTTGTCCATGACAGGCTGCTGCAACAGGTCCGCTGCCTCCTGCCTCGCCTGCTGGCCATCTAGAATGATCTGCCGGGACTCCACGCGAACCTGGCGCAGCGCCAGGCGGAACGCCTTGCGGTCCTGGTTGGGAAGCTGTCGGCCAGCCGATTCCAGCGAGACACCCGATTTGGCATTTCTCAGCCAGACCGCACCGCCGGCAAATGCGCCTGCAAGAAAGACGTTCAGCACCACGGAAGCAATGACCAGGCCACGGATCCAGCGCGGGCTCATAGGTTTTCCTCACCGTTCTCGGCATCGGGGCCGGCATCGCCAAACGCCGTCACATTGGCATCCAGCACATAATGGTCCGGCTGGACCTCCGGCGTGACGATGGTCACCAGGGCCAGTCCTGCCACGGCACCGGCCAGACCAATGCCGGCAAGTCCAAGTCCCAGCCACCAGAACCACTGACGCCGGCGCTGGACGAGGTGCCGGCCGGCAGCCTGCAGAATGCTGCTGTGCAGTGCCTTGTCCGGGGCGTCGACGCGGTAGCTGTCGAGCAGCGCGTCAAGTGTCCCGGCCTGCCTCAAGATGGCCTTGCCCGCGCCGCTCGCGGCAAAGGCCGTGCCGGCCATTCGCTCAGCCTCGGGCCATCGCCGCAAGTCGCCGCCATAGGCCTGGGCCAAGGCGGCGAAGCGGCTGGCACCCATTGCGGGTTCGTTTCTGGACCCTTCAGCCATGTGTCTCCTCCTTGCCGGTCGGCGCCGAGCGCCAGGCGGCACCAGCAAGGCGCAATGGCCGTAGTGCGTTGGTGCTTGCCCGGTGCTTACTCATCGGCGCCATCCCCCGCCAGGATCGCCTGCAGCGACCGCCGGCCGCGCGCAAGCAGGCTCTCCAGGGCATCGACGCTGATCTGCAAGGTCGCTGCCGCCTCGATATTGGACATCTCCTGATAGTAGACCAGAACGATCGCTTCGCGCTGGCGCGGCGCTATGGCTTGCAGTGCCCGTTCGACCCGAAGCGCGTCCTCTTGGCGAGGGGCGTCGGGAAGTGCCGCAGGGTCGACCACGTCCGGCAGGTCGCCGGTCACCCACTCGCGCCTGCGACGCAGCCGGTCGTAGCAAAGGTTGAGCGTCACCCGGTGGATCCAGCTGTCGAAGCGCGCATTGCCGCGCCGCCAGCTCGCGGCATGGCGCCAGATCCGCACGAAGGTTTCCTGCGCGACATCCTCGGCCTCCGCCGCATCGCCGAGCATGCGCACGGCAAGCGCCAGTATACGTGGCAGCTTGCGCGCGACGAGCGTTTGCACGGCTGCGGGCTCGCTGGCGCCAACACGGCGAACCAGCTCCTCGTCCGGATCCGCAGCCATCAGTCGGCGCACTCCCGATGTTCATCGCGCGTCATTGCCTCTTGGTCATTGTTCCTGCTTGGGAGCGGTTTTGTGGCCCGGCAGTTCGTCGGCCGTTAAAATGCCGTCGGCATTCTTGTCCAGCCGGGCGAAGCGCCTGGCGAAGAATGCATCGAGTTCGGCGCGATCGATGAAGCCGTCATGGTTGGAATCGATCCGTGCGAAGGATTTGGCGGCGTCGCCTTTGGCGTTGCGCTTCGTCTGAAAGGCCTCCCACTCCAGCAGGCTGATCTTGCCGTCGCCGTCGGTATCGGCCGCCATGATCGCCTTCTCGCGCCGCTTCTGGAATTTGGCCAGCGTGATGTCGGACCTGGTCCCCGAAGCGCCTGGCGCGGCAAGTGGCGCGGCCGTTGGCGGTGCAGGCGGCGTCGCTGCCTGGGCGAAAGCCGCAACGGTCTGCAAACTCAAGGCAACGACTGATATCGAACGACTGATCATGTTGTGCGTCTCCAGGTTGGCGCGACGCAGACGGCTTGTGCCGCAATCGCGCTTCAACCGTTAAACGCCGCGACCCGGAAAATCCGTCGGTCGCGCGTGCTGATCCGTTCATGCCCGGACAACAGAGGGTGCCCATCCCGACCTGATCGGGATGGAAGAAATTCTAGTCCGACTGGTCGGCCGCAATCAGTTGTTCGGGCTTGAACCCGGCATGTTGCGGGGTCCACACCTCGCCCTCGCGATTGAACCAGTGGCACAGATACATGCCCGAGGCTGCGCCATCGCTGATCGTCATCCTGGGGCCTCCGGATTTCAGCCTGACGACGTCTCCGGTCTTGAAATTGTTGGGCATTTTTTGACCTCCCATGCTGAGGCCATGAGTTTCACACCAAACCGGGGTCTCGACAATGGCAGATCTGCCAGGCCGGCGTCGCAATCCTTTGCACCAGCTGCGAAGGGGCAGACTACAAAACGGAGGAGGAATGGTGCCGCTTAGGTGACTCGAACACCTGACCCCCGCATTACGAATGCGGTGCTCTACCAACTGAGCTAAAGCGGCCCAGGAAGCCAAGGCCTCCAAGATGCGGCGGTGATAGACGCAACCGGGCGCGAATTCAAGATGCGACTTGGCAATTCCTGCGTCGGCGTCATGGCACTCTCGAAAGCCGGCCGCCGCTTTGTCCGCCAGTCAATCGCCAAGGGAATGCGGCGCACGGTGCGTGCGCTCCCTGTGCGCGAAATCGGCGAAACATGCTGATTTTGTTGCCGGAACAGCGCCGGAATGGACTTTGCACACCTCTGCGAGGCAGAATACGCCGCTCGCCCGTTGATTGATTGGTCGCCTGCGGCTAACGATCACGGCAAGGTTGGCAAAGACAGAGGGACCTGCTTGGACGCGATCGAAAAAGCGATCCGGAACGCCTTGGAGAAAGGCAATGCCGAGGACCGCGCGTTCCGCGAGAGGGTCTATCGCTCGGCTTTTGCCGCGCTCGATCGCGCGCTCCAGGCCAATCCCGGTGTGACCGTCGAGGTCGCCATCAAGCGCCGCAAGGCAATCCAGGCGAAAATCACCGAAATCGAATCCGAGTTCCTGCCGGCGGTGCCGGATGTCGGCCAGCAGGGCGATGCACCGGCGGTCGAACTCGGAGCGGACTCGGCGCCCGCGGTCGAAACCGGCCGACAGGCATCGTCCCCCGATGTCGTCGTCGACGGACCCGTGCAATCCGCTGCCGATGCGCCGCGCTCGCGCGTTCTGCCCGTCGTTCCCGACATCATGCCGGACGCCACGCTTCCCGATGCTCCGGCCATCGACATGTCGGTTCCGGCCTCGGCCGGCGCGACGACGGAAGTGGCGCCCGACCGCGATGAACGGCGCATAAGGGGGCGTCGCCTGCCGCTGACCGCCATCTTCCTGACCGTGACACTGCTCGCCGCGGTTGGCATCGGCCTGTTCTTCGCCGTGCAGACCGGCGTGTTCAAGACATCCGCGCAACTCGACACCGCCCCGCCGCAGGCACCGCCGACCGTCGAGGACGACGATTTCACACCGGCCGACGGCGGTCCGGCAAAACCCGGCGCCGCGGACCAGGCGCGCGACTGGATCAATGTGTTTTCGCCGGCCGATGCATCCCATGTTAGCGCGCCGTCTGACGCCAGGGCCGAGGTGATGAAGGACGATACCGGTTCGTTCCTGCGCATCCGTTCCGGCGCGTCCGGTTCGGCGATCAGTTTCGACGTCGGACAAGGCGTGCTGGAGAAGCTGGCCGGCAAACATGCCGTGTTCGACATCATTGCCCGCTCCGAAGAAGGCAAGGAGACGCAGATTTCGGTCGACTGCAATTTCGGCGAACTCGGCGACTGCGGCCGCAAGCGCTATGCGGTCGGCCAGCAGCAGAACGAATATCTGTTCGACGTTCAGTTTCCGGATAAGCGCCCGGGCTCGGCCGGCACCATTGCCATCAATTCCGACTTCGACAAGCAGGGCAAGGCCGCGGACATCTACGAAATCCGCGTTTCGATCGAGCCGTAAGAGCGCCGAACGGTCTAGCGGTCGAGCAGCGCCTGCAGCGTCTCGATGCGGTCGGCCTCGTTGGCCGGCTTGTCCCAGCGCAGCCGCGAAATGCGGGGAAAGCGCATGGCGACGCCGGATTTGTGCCGGGTCGAGCGGTTGAGCCCTTCGAAGGCGACTTCCAGCACCAGGCCGTTGTCGCGGTCGGCCCGCACCGAGCGCACCGGCCCGAAACGCTCGATCGTGTTGTCGCGGACATATTTGTCGATCTGCTTCAACTCCTCGTCGGTGAAGCCGAAATAGGCCTTGCCGACCGGCACCAGTTCCTCCTCGCCTTCTGCACCTGTCCAGACACCGAACGTATAGTCGGAATAGAAGCTCGAGCGTTTGCCGTGGCCGCGCTGGGCATACATCAGCACGGCGTCCACCGTGTGCGGATCGCGTTTCCATTTGAACCATGGACCTTTCGGCCGGCCGGCGACATAGGCTGAGTCCCAGCGCTTGAGCATGACGCCTTCGATAATCGGATGCGGTGGCACCCGGCGCAGTTCCTCCAGCGTTTGCCAATCCGTGAAGTCGACGAATGGCGAAATATCGAAACGGCTCGGGTCGAGCGTCCCGACAAACGCTTCCAGCCGGCCGCGCCGCTCGCGAAACGACAGCGCGCGCAGATCCTCGCCGCCGACCTGGAGCAGATCGTAGCAGCGCATGAAGGCCGGGTATTGCTGCTGCATCTTCGGTGTCACCGTCTTGCGGTTCAGCCGCTGCTGCAGATCCGAGAACGTTCCCGTCGCCTGCCGGGGATCGCCGACAAGCAGTTCGCCGTCCAGCGTTGCGGAAAAATGCATGGCATCGGCGAGGTCCGGAAAGGCACCCGAAACGTCATCGCCGGTGCGCGAATAGAGCCGGCGGATACCGCCCTCGGCCACCGCCTGGACACGGATGCCGTCCCATTTCCATTCGGCGGCATAATCCGCCGGATCGAGCTTTTCGAGATCGCCGTCGCCAACCGGGTTCGACAGCATCACCGGTCGAAACAATGCCAACGCCGTGTTCCTGGGTTTTTCGGCCTTGCCTTCCAGCCACGCGAACAGCGCTGTGTAAGGCGGCGACAGCCCGTGCCAGAGCTCTTCGATCTCGGCGATGTCGACCTTGCCGAAATCCGCCAGCGCCTGTTTGGCCAGCCGCGCCGACACGCCGATGCGCAAGCCGCCGGTGACCAGCTTGATGATGGCAAAGCGGGCCGAGATGCCGGCGCTGTCGAGCAGCCCTGCCAGCACCTTCGGTCCGTCGGAGCGGCTCGCCGCCTGCAGTCTGGCGACGACCTCGCCAAGCGTCGGCTCGCGGTTCGCGATGTTTCCGGGCGTTTGCGGCCAGACCAGCGACACCGTTTCGGCGAGATCGCCGACATAGTCGTAGGAATAGCCGAACAGCACCGGATCCATGCGTTCGGTGACCAGCATGCGCAGCATCGCCGGCTTGACCGCGGCAATGTGGAGATCGCCGGTGATGGCAGCCAGCGCCAGCCCGCGGTCGGGATCCTCTACCGTGCGGAAATAGTCGGTCAGCAAGGTCAGCTTGCCGTTGCGCGACGGCGTCAGCACCAGGCGGTCGAGTAGTTCGGCGAAGCGGTTCATGGTGACACTACTGGATGGGCTTGGCACTTCGGCACACCCCCCTCTGTCCTGCCGGACATCTCCCCCGCAAGGGGGGAGATTGGCAGCTTCGATGCCAGCACTCTCCTTGCGCGGTTGGTGATTAGCGAAAGCGGCGGTGACATCTGATCTCCCCCCTTGCGGGGGAGATGGCCGGCAGGCCAGAGGGGGGTGTGAAGGATCGCGGCGCCGGTGATTGGTGGATCAGCAACTAGCATCAATCGCCCTCGTCCTCGTATCCCACCAGATGCAGCGGCCGGGCGGCGATGCCTTCGAGTTCGCACCAGCGCACCAGCGCTTCCTCGCGGCCATGCGTCACCCAGATCTCCTCGGCTCCGGTCTCCTTGATGGTGGCGGTCAACTCATCCCAGTCGGCATGGTCCGAGATGATCAGCGGCAGTTCGACGCCGCCTTGCTTGGCGCGCTGGCGAATGCGCATCCAGCCTGACGCGAAGCACGAGATCGGATCGGGAAAGCGCCGCGCCCAGCGGTCGGCGAAGGCCGATGGCGGGCCGACGACGATGGCGCCGGTAAAATCATCCTTGCCCCCGCTTTCGACGGTTGCCGGCTCCAGTTGCCCAAGGTCTATGCCTTGGCTCTGGTAATATTCACTGAGCTTGGCCAGCGCGCCATGGATGTAGAGCGGCCTGTCGTAGCCGGCGTCGCGCAACAGCCGCATCACCCTTTGCGCCTTGCCCAACGCATAGGCGCCGACCAGATGCGAGCGCTCGGGGAACTGCGCTGCCGATTTCAGCAGGCGGGCGATTTCTTCTGTGTCGGGAGGATGGCGAAACACCGGCAGGCCGAAGGTCGCTTCGGTGATGAACACATCGCACTGGATCGGCTCGAATGGCGCGCAGGTCGCGTCTCTCTGCCGCTTGTAGTCGCCGGAAGCGACGATGCGCGTGCCCTGATGCTCGACCGCTATCTGCGCCGAGCCCAGCACATGGCCGGCTGGATGGAAGCTGACGCTGATGCCATTGAGTGCAATCGTCTCGCCGAGCTGTGCCGCTTGCGTCGCGCCAGCGAAATTCTCGCCGTAGCGCAGGCCCATAATGTCGAGCGTCTGCCGCGTCGCCAGCACCGAGCGGTGGCCGGAACGTGCGTGATCGGAATGGCCATGCGTGATCAGTGCCCGGTTGACCGGCCGGACCGGGTCGATGAAGAAATCGCCCGGCGGGCAATAGAGGCCCTCGGGCCGGGGATGGAGCAGGTCGCTGGCGCGCATGGTCTCCAAGATAGGATATAATTCCGCGGCGGGAAGCCTGTTGTAAGTCACTGCTGACTCCCGCATAGAGCACCGCCGGCTCGATCCGCCGGCAGGACCCATCGCCATGAAACCGCTTCAGGCCTCGTCCGGCGACTTGAACGCCGATCGCCGTGCCGATTATGCCGAGATGCTGCACGCGGATGGCGATCATGCGGCAGCGGCGGAATTGCTGCTCGGTGCGCTGGAAATGACGCCGCAATGGGCGATGGGCTGGTTTCGCCTCGGCGAGATGCAGCAGGCGGCGGGCGCGGCGGATCTGGCTGCACAGGCCTGGACGATGTCGTTGCAACTCGATCCATCGGATCGTCAAGGCGCTGCACTCAACCTGCAATTGATCGGCAAGGCGCCGGCGCTCGACGCGCTCCCCAGCGCGTTCGTCGAGACACTGTTCGACCATTATGCCGAGAGCTTCGACGAGTCCCTGGTCGGCAGGCTGGGGTACCGGCTGCCTGAGATGCTCGACCAGGCCATTCGAGCGGCAAGGCCAGGTCGCTTCGCGCTGGCGCTCGATCTTGGCTGCGGCACCGGCCTGACGGGACAGAGGCTGCGTCCGATCGCCGACCGGCTGGAGGGTTATGACATTTCGGCCAGGATGCTGAGAAAGGCGCGGGCCAAGGGCGTCTACGATTTCCTTGATAAGGCCGATCTGCGGAATTTTCCCTATGCCGGTCCGAAAGCCGATCTGGTGACGGTGGCCGATGTTTTCATCTATGTCGGCGCGCTGGACGGCGTGGTGAAGACGATTGCCGGCTTACTGGCCACGGATGGCCTGTTCGCATTTTCCGTGGAGACGCTGGCTGGCGATGGCGATTTCGTGCTGTTGCCGTCGCGCCGCTATGCGCATGCGCAACACTATGTGCGCGAGGTCCTGGCCGCCAACGGGCTTTCGGTCTTGTCACTGGAACCAACCGTGATCCGGCAGGATCGCGGGGAACACGTCAACGGGCTGGTCGTTGTGGCCGGGGCTCCGAACTCCGCCTAGCAAAGACCTGACGACAGCCAGTTCGGCGGTGTCCGCCGTTTTTGCCGGGCAGCGCGATAGGAATTTTTTCTTGACACCATGCCCTCAGCTATGGTACATTTTGGCCCATGGTGCTGATTTGTGCCAGTCACCCGCCGCACAGGCGGGTTTTTCGTTGATGCTCCGTCAGCCACGCGCCGGCCAAGGCTCCGAAGGAACCCGTTGCCCCGACCTCGCAGCCCTGCCGTTGTGGCAGGCAAGCTGCCGGCGGAGGGGTCCGTCGCCGCCTCGCAAACATTCTTGCTGTGAAAAAGTCCGATTTGCATGCGCGACTAATATTTGCGATCTGCTCGCATCAGGGTGGGATATCAGGAGGAGCATAGTCGATGCGCTGGAACATGATGATCTTGGCCTCTTGCCTGCTGACCGCCGGCTGCGTCGGCGGCACTTCGATGTCGGAACAGCAGGATGCGAACGTCCAGTCCTCCCTGCAATATGACAACGTGCCCTGCGACCAGTTGCTGGCGCAGCGCAACGGCTTGGCGCAGCAATACAACCTTCCGACGAGGGCCAAGCCGACCTTCTCCAACCCGGCGATGGGCTTCGGCCCGTTCACGCCTGACATGCGCTCCAAGGCCAAACGCGATACCGACAAGGCGAGCGGCGAGATCGATGCCATGAACCGGTCGATCGATCGCCGCGAATGCGGCCAGCCGGACAAGCAGAAGAAACTCGCCCTGCCTGGCTAAAGATCCGAGGCCGCCACGGGTTGAGAATCGCAGGCAACAAACCAGGGCACGATCGGATGCATCTCTCGGAGCTCGGAGACCGGATATGTATCTTGGGGCCGTCCAACAGTGGCAAGTCGACCCTCGCCAACGCGATTGCCCGCAAACGTGATCTGGCGACTATCCATCTAGATCAACTCTTCCATCTCCCGAACACGGATTGGGAAGCGCGCCCAAGGGACGAATTCATTGCCTTGCATGACGCCGCTATCGCCGGCGAGCGTTGGGTGATGGATGGAAATTATTCGGTTTGCATGCCCCAACGCTTTCTGCGAGCGACGGGATTGATCTTCTTGGATATATCGACGCCGACAAGCCTGCTGCGCTATATCAGGCGAACGCTGTTTGAGATTGAACGGCGCGGTGCCTTGGAGGGCGGGCACGACAGCATCAAATGGGATATGATCCACCATATCACCGTGGCCACACCGAAAAATCGCAACCGGTACCGGGCAATGTTCGAACAACTCGATCTGCCAAAGGTCCAGTTGTCGTCACTGCGGGCAATCAAGAAATGCTTCCGGGAGTGGGACCTGGCCCGATGAGGCTGTCCTGGCTAGTATCCCGCCTTGCGATCCACCAGATTGTCGAGCTTTTCGCCGCGTTCGAAGGCGTCCATCTGGCGCAGCATGATCGGCGCCAGATGCACCGGATCGGAGGTCGCTGCCGCGTGCGGCGTCACGAACACTTTTGGATGCCCCCACAGCGGACTGGTCTTCGGCAGCGGTTCGACCTCGAACACGTCGAGGCTTGCCTCCTTCAGCGTGCCGTCATCCAGTGCCCGCAAAATGTCGGCATCCTTCTGCAGGCGGCCGCGCCCGGCATTGATCAGCACAGAGCCGCCGAGGCCGTTGCGTTTCCGCAGCTCCTTCAGCACGCCGTAGTTGATAATGCCCTTGGTCTCCGGCGTCAGTGGCAAAAGCACCACCAGGATGTCGGTCGCCTTGAGGAAGGGGATCAGTCCAGCCTCGCCGGAATAGGTCGCGACGCCTTCCATGGCCTTGTCGGTGCGCGACCAGCCATTGACGGCAAAGCCGAGCGACAAAAGCACCGAGGCCGCGGCGCGGCCGAGACTGCCGAGGCCCATGATGCCGACCGAAATGTCACCGGCAGGCCTCTGCTGCGGCTCGTGCCAGATCTTCTTCGGCTGCTGCGACCGGTAGAGCAGGCCCTGGCGATGATGGTCGAGAACCCGCCAGACGACATATTCGGTCATGTACTGGGTGAGGTTGTCGGCGACGACCTTGACGATCGGCACGTCGGGCAGGCCGGGATCGGCGAAGATATGGTCGACGCCGGCGCCGATCGAGAAGATGGCGCGCAGATTGGGCAGCGACGACAACAGGTTCGGCTTCTGCTTCCACACCACGGCATAGGTGATCGAGGGGTCGCTGGCGCCGTCCGGCTCCAGCACCACCTCGCGCCCGGCCGACAGGAGCTCGCGCCAGCGCTGCGGATGAAAGCCGGTGACGGCAAGCAGGATACGGCCTTTTTCCATTGCGGTCTTTTAGTTCCTCTCTACGCAAATCACTCGCTGACGATGCCGACCGGTGCCGTCTCGATCTTGAAGGCGGCCGAGATCAGCGCCCGAGTATAGTCGGTTTGCGGATTTTCAAAAATCTGCTGGGAAGGACCGGCTTCGACGATCCTGCCATTGCGCATGACGATGACGTCGTTGGCGAGCGCCCGGATGACTTTCAAATCATGGCTGATGAAAAGATAGGCGAGGTCGTGCTTGGCCTGCAGGCTGCGCAGCAGATCGACGACCTGCGCCTGCACGCTCATGTCGAGTGCCGATGTCGGCTCGTCCAGCATGACGAAGCGCGGGTTGAGCACCATGGCGCGTGCGATGGCGACGCGCTGGCGCTGGCCGCCGGAAAACTCGTGCGGATAGCGGTTGCGTGTCGCCGGGTCTAGCCCGACCTCCTTCAGCACGGCGGCCACCTTGTCGTCGCGCTCGTCGGGCGACAGCTTCGGCTCGTGGATCTTGAGGCCTTCTTCGATGATCTCGGCGATCGACATGCGCGGGCTGAGCGAGCCGAACGGATCCTGGAAGACGATCTGCAATTCGCGCCTGAGCGGCCGCATGGCGTTGAAAGTCAGCTGGTTGATGTCGCGACCGTTGAACTGGATGGTCCCGGTCGACGAGATCATGCGTGCCAGCGCCAGGCCGAGCGTCGTCTTGCCGGAGCCGGATTCGCCGACCACGCCAAGCGTCTGGCCGGCGCGCACGGTGACATCGATGCCGTCGACCGCCTTCACATTGTCGACAGTGCGGCGGAAGAAGCCCTGCTTGATCGGGAACCAAACCTTTATGTCCTTGCCGGTCATGACAGGCTTGGCACCGGCATTGGCGGCCGGCGGCTTGCCCTTCGGCTCGGCCGCCAGCAGATGCCGCGTATAGGCATGCTGCGGATTGGCGAAGATCTCCTTGGTCGGCCCGGTCTCGACGATCTTGCCCTTGGTCATCACGCAGACGCGGTCGGCAATCTTGCGCACGATGCCGAGATCATGGGTGATGAACAGCATCGACATGCCCTTGCGGCTCTTCAAGCCGGCCAGCAGTTCGAGGATCTGCGCCTGCACGGTGACGTCGAGTGCCGTCGTCGGCTCGTCGGCGATCAGAAGTTCGGGCTCGTTGGCCAGCGCCATGGCGATCATCACGCGCTGACGCTGGCCGCCGGACAACTGGTGTGGATAGGCATCGAGGCGCTTGTGCGGATCGCGGATGCCGACCTCCTTGAGCAAGGCCAGTGTGCGTTCCTTGGCCGGGCGGTCGGCCATGCCCTGATGCAGCTTCAGGATCTCGACGATCTGCTGCTCGATCGTGTGCAGCGGATTGAGCGAAGTCATCGGCTCCTGAAAAATCATGGTGATCTTGTTGCCGCGCACCTGCCGCAACTGCTTCTCGCTCATCGCCAGCAGGTCGGCGCCCTGGAACAGGATCTTTCCCGAGGGGTGGCTGGCGCTTGGATAGGGCAGCAGCTTCAGCACCGAAAGCGCCGAGACCGATTTGCCGGAGCCGGATTCGCCGACCAGCGCCACCGTCTCGCCCTTGGCGATGTCGAACGAGATGTGGTCGACGGCCGTCGACTGGCTACCGCCCTGGCTGAAGGCGACGCTGAGGTCCTGTACGCTGAGCAAGGGGGCTTCGCTCATCTGAACGTCTTGCGCGGATCGAAGGCATCGCGCGTCGCCTCGCCGACGAAGACCAGCAGCGACAGCATCAGCGAGATGACGACGAAGCCGGAAATGCCGAGCCACGGCGCATTGAGGTTGCGCTGTGCCTGCTTGAGCAGTTCGCCGAGCGAGGCGGAGCCGGGCGGCAGGCCAAAGCCGAGGTAGTCGAGCGAGGTCAGCGTCGAGATCGAGCCTGAGAGCAGGAAGGGCATGAAGGTCAATGTCGCCACCATGGCGTTGGGCAGCAGGTGCCGGAACATGATGGTGCGGTTGGGCACGCCGAGTGCCCGGGCCGCGTTGACATATTCGAAATTGCGGGCGCGCAGGAACTCGGCCCGCACCACGCCGACCAGCGCCACCCAGGAGAACAGCAGCATCAGGCCGAGCAGGATGAAGAAGCCCGGCGGCAGGATGGCGGCGACGATGAGCAGGAGATAGAGCACCGGGATGGCGGACCAGATTTCGATGAAACGCTGGAACAAGAGATCCGTCCAGCCGCCGAAATAGCCTTGCACGGCGCCGGCCGCGACGCCGATCAAAGCCGAGCCGGCGGTCAGGATCAGGCCGAACAGCACCGAAATGCGGAAACCGTAGATGACGCGCGCCAGCACGTCGCGCGCCTGGTCGTCGGTGCCGAGCCAATTCCAGTTGCCGACCATGCAGGCCGGGTCGGCGGCACCCTGCGGATACTGGTTGCAGCGCTTCGTGGCGTCATACTGCCACGACGGCTTGGCCGGCGCTGCTTCCGGAATGGCGTTGTTGACGGTCTGATAGGAGTAGCGCACCGGTGGCCAGATCATCCAGCCATTGGCGTTGATCTCGTCCTGGATGACCGGGTCGCGATAATCGGTGACTGCATAGAAACCGCCGAATTTTTCCTCGGGGTAGGCGACCAGCACCGGAAACAGGATTTCGCCCTTGTAGGAGGCGATGATCGGCTTGTCGTTGGCGATGAACTCGGAAAACAGCGACAGCACGAACAGGACGAGGAAGATCCACAGCGACCAGTAGCCGCGGCGGTTGGCTTTGAAGTTCTGCAGGCGCCGCTTGTTGAGCGGCGACAGAAACGGCCGCTTTATCCGCGCGGGTGCCGCGTCCACGGGGACTGTAGCCTCCGACATCAGACGTCTCTCCGCTCGAAATCGATGCGCGGATCGACCCAGGTGTAGAGCAGGTCGGACAAGAGACCGACGAACAGCCCCAGCAGCGAGAAGATGTAAAGATTGGCGAACACCACGGGATAGTCGCGCTCGACCACCGACCGGAAGCCGAGCAGGCCGAGGCCGTCGAGGGAGAAGATGTTCTCGATCAGCAGCGAGCCGGTGAAGAAGGCCGAGATGAAGGCGCCGGGAAAGCCGGCAATGACGATCAGCATGGCGTTGCGGAAGACGTGGCCGTAGAGCACCTGCCGTTCCGACAGGCCCTTGGCCCTCGCCGTCACCACATACTGCTTGCGGATTTCTTCGAGGAACGAGTTCTTGGTCAGCAGCGTCGTGGTGGCGAAGGCCGACAGCACGAGCGCGGTCAGCGGCAAGGTCATGTGCCAGAAATAGTCGACGATCTTTCCCCACCAGGACAATTGATCCCAATTGTCCGAGGTGAGGCCGCGCAACGGAAACCAGTCCCAGAAAGACCCGCCGGCAAACAGCACCATCAGCATGATGCCGAACAGGAAGCCCGGAATGGCATAGCCGACAATGACGACGCCGCTGGTCCAGACGTCGAAGGGAGTGCCGTCCTTGACCGCCTTGCGGATGCCGAGCGGGATCGAGATCAGGTAGGACAACAGCGTGATCCACAGCCCGATCGAGATCGACACCGGCATTTTCTCCAGGATCAGGTCGAGCACCGAAATGTCGCGGAAATAGCTGTCGCCGAAATCAAAGCGGGCGTAATTCCAAAGCATCATGCCGAAGCGCTCGAGCGGCGGCTTGTCGAAGCCGAACTGTTTCTCCAGCTTCTTGATGAATTCCGGATCGAGCCCCTGCGCACCGCGATATTTCGAACTGACGTCACCGGCGGCATCGAAATTGCCGCCAGCGCCCGCGTCGCCACCACCGCCGCCGAGGCGGTCGCTGCCGCCCTGATTGGTCAGCCGGGCGATGACCTGTTCGACCGGACCGCCGGGGGCGAACTGGATGACGGCGAAGGATATCGCCATGATGCCGAACAGCGTCGGGATCATCAAAAGGATGCGGCGCAGGATATAGGCGCCCATCAGGCCTTCTGCCCTCGTTGAGCGAACATCTCAGCCTTTGCCAATTCTTGCCGCCTTGCCCTTATCGAACCACCACAGCGTCTCGACCGGAAAGCCGAAATCGGGCTTCTGTTCGACAAAGCCGAACATGTCCCAATAGGCGACGCGGTGATTCGCCAGATAGTATGTTGGAATCCAGTCGAGCCGCGCGCGCAAGACCCGGTCGAGCGCTCTGAGCGCCGTGACGAGTTCTATACGGTCTTTCGCCTTGCCGGCTGCCGCGATCAGGGCGTCGATGGCCTTGCTTTCGGTGCCCGGATAGTTGCGCTGCCCCGGGATTTTAGCCATCCGGGAATTATAGAGCATCTGCAGGCTGTCGTCGGTCGGCGTCGCCCCGATCGACCATGCGAGCACGATGAGGTCGAAGTCGAAATCGCTCTGCCGCTGTTCATATTGCGCCGAATCGACTTGCCGGATCGAGGCGTCGATCCCGATCGCCTTCATACTTTCCGACCATGGGGTGAAGATGCGAACCATGCCGTCGTCTTCGGCCAGCATTTCCACCCGCAGCCGCTCGCCTTTGTCGTTGACGACGAAACTGCCTGTACGCTTCCAGCCGGCTTGCGCAAGCAATCTCGAAGCCTCGCCCAGCAGCTTCCGGTCATGGCCCGAACCGTCGGAAAGGGGCTGCGTCACCGCTTCACCAAAGACCTCTGGCGGCAACTCGGCCCGGAACGGCTCCAGCAGGTTCAATTCGTCAGGTGAGGGCAGGCCTTCGGCCTTGTAATCCGACCGTTCGAAATTCGAATGAGAGCGCTCGTAGGAGCCGTAAAACAGCGCCCGCTTCATCCATTCGAAATCGAAGCATCTGGCGATCGCCCGCCGCACCCGCTCATCGCGGAACTGCGGTCGCCGCTGGTTCACTGCGGCAGCCTGCATGGAGGGCGTTTTTTCGCCGGGAAATTCCCGTTTGACGACCTTGCCGTCCTTCAGCGCCGGAAAGTCGTAGCCGGTCGCCCATACCCGCGAGGTGAATTCCTCGCGAAAATGCGTGTCGCCTTTCTTGAAGGCTTCGAACGCCGCCTGCCGGTCAAGATAGAAGTCGATGCGGATGCGGTCGAAATTGTAGAGGCCGCGGTTCACTGGGAGATTGCGGCCCCAATAGTCGGCCACGCGGTCATATTCGACAGTCTGTCCGGCCGCCACGCGTCCAATCTTGTAGGGACCCGAGCCAAGCGGCGGTGTCATGGTCGAAGCATCGAAATCATTGGCCGTGTAAAACGCCTTGGAGACGATCGGCATCCCCACGATCGCCAGGATGTTTTGCGCTGACTGTTCGCCGTTGAAAGTGAGGTTGACGGTGGCGGGATCGACCGCAACCGCGTCGGTCATGTACCGCAACGCCTGGGAAAGGTTCGGATGGCCCTTGTCTTTGTAAAGCTTCAGCGCGAAGACAACGTCCTCCGCGGTCAGCGGCGAGCCGTCGTGGAAACGCGCTTGCGGTCGAAGCACGAAGCGGAAGCCGTTGCGGTCCGGCGACAGGGAAACGGTTTCTGCAAGCAGGCCATAGACCGCATCCGGCTCATCGAGCGCGCTTGTCATCAGCGAATCGAAACAGAGTTCGGTGCGCGGCGGCGCCTCCCCCTTCAACACCAGTGAGTTCAATGTGTTGAAGGTCAGGAAGCTCTGATTGAGGGTCGAGTTCGGCGGCGCGAAATTCATCTGGCCGCCCTTTGGGGCGTCCGGATTGACGTAGTCGAAATGCGCGAAATCGGGCTTATATTTGAGGTCGCCGAAGGCTGACAGGCCATGCAGCTTGGTGCCGGTCGCAATGTCGGCGAAGGCCCTGCCGGGCAGCAAGGCGGCGGCTGCCGCGGCACTGCCCAGGGCGAGAAAGTCGCGGCGGGCAAGGGCCGCCATCAATTGCCACCCTTGTATTTGGCCGCCAGCGCCTTCTCCTTGTCCGGGTCGATCCACCAAGAATCGATGTCGGCTCCGATATAGGCAGGCTGCTTGTCGGGGAATTTGAACTTGTCCCAATAGGCCAGCCACACCGCCGACCGGTAATATTGCGGCAAGACATAGAAGTTCCACAGCAGGATGCGGTCGAGCGCATGGGTGGCGGCGACGAGATCGTCTCGATCGGTCGCGAAGATAATGCGATCGACCAGGGCGTCGACGGTCGGGTCCTTGATGCCCATCAGATTGCGCGAACCGGGCGAATCGGCAGCTCTAGAGCTCCAGAAGTCGCGCTGCTCGTTGCCCGGCGAATCCGACTGCTGCAGAATCCCGGTCACGACATCGAAATCGAAATTATTGACGCGGTTGATGTACTGCGTCTGGTCGATGATGCGCAAAGTGGCGTCGATACCGATCTTGCGCAGATTGGCGATGTAGGGGCTGGCGATCACCTGGTCTGTGTCGTTCCAGCCGAGGATTTCGAACTTGAACGGCGCGCCGGTCTTGGCATTGACCATCTTGCCGGCCTTGATCACCCATCCCGCCTTGGCGAAGAGATCGACCGCCTGTTTCAGGTACTTCCGTTCCGCCTGCGGCGTATCATAGACCGGCAGCTTGAACTCCTGGGTGAAAAGTTCGGGCGGCAGCTTGTCGCGATATTTTTCCAGGATCTCCAGCTCCTTGCCCTGCGGCAACCCGCTCGAGGCCAGTTCGGTGCCCTGGAAATAGCTTGATGTGCGGGTGTTGAAGCCGAAGAACAGGGTGCGGTTCATGCTCTCGAAATCGAATGGAATGGTCAGCGCTTCACGCACCAGCCGGTCCTGGAACAGCGGCCGCCGCTGGTTGAGGACGAAGCCCTGCATCGGTTCCGGCGCCTGGGTCTGAAAATCCTTCTTGATGACATCGCCGGCCTGGAATGCCGGGAAATTGTAAGCCGTCGCCCATTTGCGCGAACTGTATTCGCGGTTGATGTCTTCCAGCCCGCCCTTGGTGAAGGCGAGCCAGGCGGCGTTGTCGTCGAGGATATAGGTGTAGCGCCGCGTGTCGAAGTTCTCGCGGCCGATCTTCACCGGCAGCTTGGCCGCCCAGTAATCCGGCACACGCTGCCAGATGATCTCCGAGCCCGGCTTGAAGCTGGCGATCTTGTAGGCCGCCGAACCGAGCGGGATTTCCAGGGTCGGCTTGGTCACGTCGCGTTTCTTGCCGTTGGCATCGGTGCCTTCCCACCAATGTTTCGGCAGTACGGCGAGGTCGCCGATTATCTTGGGTAGTTCGCGATTGCCCTTCTGGTTGAAATGGAACTCCACCTCGCGATCCGAAATCGCCACCGCATCGATAACATTCTCGAAATAGCGGCTGTATTGCGGGCTGTTGGCCTTGAGCACCTGGAACGACCAGATCACGTCATCGACGGTGATCGGCTGGCCGTCATGCCATTTGGCGCGCGGATCGAGCCGATAGGTCGCGGAGGAATAGTCGGCCGGATATTTGTAAGCATCGGCGATCAGCGGATGGCTGGTGCTGCCTTCATCGGTCGCCTGCTCCATCAGAGTGTCGTAGAGCAGACCGCCACCGAACCCGACGAGGCCGGCAGCCGGCGACCCCTGGACGACGTAGGGATTGAAGCTGTCGAATGTACCTGGCACCACCGAGTTCAGCGTGCCGCCCTTGGGCGCGTCGGGGTTGACGTAGTCGTAGTGCTGGAAATTGGCGCCGTATTTGGACTCACCGATCAGCGATGAGGTGGTGCGCCATTCGTCGGCGCGGGCAGCCTGCAATCCCGCCGCCAGAAGGGCTGCCGCCAGCAACGACCTGAGAAGCGTTCGGCCAACCGTCATGCACTATCCTCTTCGCAATGCCCGTTCCGGCAATCTAGATGATTTGGCGCCCGTGAAAACCGCCATGCGCGGCTTTGTCGCCACCTATGCGGTTTTCCCAACAAAAAAGCCGGGCTGAACCCGGCTTTTTCAAGGTCGTCGAGATGATATCTGGTTATTGGGCAGGCGCCGGTGCGGGTGCGGCCGGAGCTGGGGCGGCAGGAGCGGCCGGTTTCGCGGGCGCGGCACCATCAGCCGGCTTTGCCGGAGCGGCTGCATCGGCAGGCTTGGCGGGCGCGCCTGCATTGGCGGCGGCACCCGGTGCCGGCAGCGGCTTGGGATTGTCGGACAGCGTGCGCAGATAGGCGATGACGTTGGCGCGGTCTTCTTCCTTCGGCAGGCCGGCAAAGCCCATCGCCGTGCCTTTAACGTCCTTCTTGGGCGACGTGATGAAGTGGTTGAGGTTATCGTAGGTCCACTTCTCTGTGCCGCCCTTGGAATATTCCTTCATGCCCGCCGAATAGGCGAAGCCCTCGTGAGAGGCGACCGGACGGTCGACGATGTCCCACAGATCGGGGCCGACCTTGTTAGGACCGCCCTTTTCGCCGGAATGGCAGGCCTGGCACTTCTTGAAGATGGCAGCGCCCTGTTCGGCATTTGCATTGGCCAGAAGATCTGCGATCGGCTTTTCGGCTGCGGCAGGAGCGGCCGGGCCGCCTTCGGCGGGCTCCGCGGCCTCGATGGCGAAGCCGGGCTTTTCCGGCGCAGGCGAGGCAAACAGCGCATCGGACACAATGCCGACCGAGAAGACGACGAAAACGGTTCCGAGCAATCCGGCGAGCAGTTTGTTGACTTCGTTGGAATCCATACGCCCCTTGCTCCCTTTTCCGGCGGACAGAACCGTCCACTCCGTCCGTCGGTATCGTGACCCGTCCTGCCAGGGCGGTCAAATCGGGCGGAAACTAGGTCTTTTGCTGCGGCGTTGCAACACCTATAAGGGCGCTTCCAGTGAGACCTTTTGCCACTTTCCCTGTCCTCTTTCGAGACGCCTTGCACCCGAAATGTCCACGCTGATCCTGATCCCGGCCCGCATGGCCTCGACCCGCCTGCCGGGCAAGCCGCTGGCCGACATCGCAGGCGCCCCGATGATCGTCCATGTCGCCCGCCGCGCCGCCGAAGCCGGCCTTGGCCGGGTGGTGGTGGCGACCGACACGCAAAGCGTGGCGCAAGCGATGCGCGCGCACGGGTTCGAGGCCGTGATGACGCGCACGGATCACGAATCCGGCTCCGACCGCATCCACGAGGCGCTGATCGCGCTCGACCCCGGGCGCAAGGTCGAAACCATCGTCAATGTGCAAGGCGACCTGCCGACCATCGATCCGCAGATTATCGCCGCGTCGCTCAGGCCTTTCGAGGACAGTGCGGTGGACATCGCCACGCTCGGCGTCGAGATCGTCCGCGACGAGGAAAAGACCAATCCCAATGTCGTCAAGATCGTCGGTTCGCCGCTTTCCGGCAGCAGGCTGAGGGCGCTCTATTTCACCCGTGCCACGGCGCCTTGGGGCGAGGGGCCGCTCTATCATCATGTCGGCCTCTACGCCTATCGCCGCGAAGCACTTGAGCGTTTCGTCGCGCTGAAGCCGTCGCCGCTCGAACGGCGCGAGCGGCTGGAACAGTTGCGGGCGCTGGAAGCCGGCATGCGCATCGACGCCGAGATCGTCCAGTCGCTGCCGCTCGGCGTCGACACGCCGGAAGACCTCGAACGCGCCAGACAGATCCTTTCAACCTGAGATATCGGCATGCCTGAAAAGACCAACAGAATATCCTTCCAGGGCGAGCCGGGCGCCAATTCCGACACCGCCTCCCGCAACGTCTATCCATCGATGGAGCCGTTGCCGTGCCCGACCTTCGAGGATGCGTTCAACGCGGTCGAGACCGGCAAGGCCGATCTCGCCATGATCCCGATCGAGAACACCATTGCCGGGCGCGTCGCCGATATCCATCATCTCTTGCCGGAATCGAAGCTGCACATCATCGGCGAATATTTCCTGCCGATCCATTTCCAGCTGATGGTGCTGCCGGGCGTCAGGCGCGACGAGATCAAGACGGTGCACAGCCACATCCACGCGCTTGGCCAGTGCCGCAAATACATCCGCAAGAACGGCTGGAAGGCGATCGTCGCCGGCGATACGGCTGGTGCAGCCAAGATGGTCTCCGAGGTCAAGGACCGCACCATGGCGGCGCTGTCGCCGGCGCTGGCAGCGACCCTCTACGGGCTCGACATCATCGAGCAAAACGTCGAGGACACCGACAGCAACGTCACCCGCTTTGTCGTCCTGACCAAGAACAAGCAATGGGCCGAGCGCCCATCAACCGACGTCAAGATGATGACGACCTTCATCTTTCGCGTCCGCAACGTGCCGGCCGCGCTCTACAAGGCGATGGGCGGTTTTGCCACCAACGGCATCAACATGACCAAGCTGGAGAGCTACCAGTTGGGCGCTTTCACGGCGACGCTGTTTTATGCCGACATCGAGGGCCATCCCGACGACCCGCTGGTCAAGCTTGCGCTGGACGAGCTCCGTTTCTTCTCCCGCGAAGTGCGGATTCTGGGCGTCTATCCGGCCAGTGAGTCGCGTGAGCAGTGGAAGGTTGCGGACTGATCGCTACTGGGCATGATCTTGTCCAAAAACCGGTTTCCACTTTTCGGGACCATGCCCTAAATCACCGCGCCCAGCGGCACGTAGTCGATCTCCATGAAGGCCTCGACCTCCGGCACCCAGCGGTCGCGCACGAAGGCGACATGGTCCGGATGGTCGTTGTACCTGTTGTAGGCGGCCTGGTCGGCGAACTCCATCGAGAAGCCGAAATGATAGTCGTTCTTGGGGCTGATCTGCCGCAATTGCTCGAAATGCGTGACGCCTCTGATCGCGGTTAGGATTTTCTTGGCGTCGACCAGGAACCGCTTTTCCTCCAGCGAATGCGGCGGATGCTTCAGCGTGAAAACGACGGTGTGACGGATCATGTCCTGCTCCTGCAATGTCTTTCGGTGTTCGCTGCCATCATTCTGAATCGACCCAGGCGCGGATGAGGTGATGCGCAATGGCGCCTTTCGGCGGCGTGACCAGATTGTCCTTGTGCGTCCTTTCCAGCATCAGGCGCACCTCGTCGCGAAAAAACCAGCGGCAGTCCTCAAGCTCGTTGAGGTCGGCCTGGATATCGTCATTGAGCGGCTCGCCGAAGCAGCCGATCATCAGCGAATAGGGGAACGGCCAGGGCTGGCTGGCGTGGTAGACGACGCGGCCAAGCCGGATACCGGCCTCTTCCAGCGTCTCGCGGCGCACCGCCGCCTCGATCGTCTCGCCCGGCTCGATGAAGCCGGCAAGGGCCGAGTACATGCCCGGCGCGAAATGCCGGCCGCGTCCGAGCAGGCATTTTTCCCGCGTCGCCGTCAGCATGATCGCCACCGGGTCGGTGCGCGGAAAATGCTCGGTGCCGCAATTCGGGCAATGGCGCTTGTAGCCGCCGGCCCGCATCTGCGATTCCGTACCACATTTGCTGCAGAAGCGATGGCTGGCATGCCAGGCAAGCAGGGCCGCCCCTTGCGCCATCGCGCCAGCCGCCGCCTCGTCGATCAGCCCTTGCATGTAGACCGAGCGGTAGTCGATGGCCTTGACTGCTTCCGGAAGCTGTTCGGGTTCGACGCCGGCGGGCACGGCCAGCACCGGTCCTCGTTCGGAAAAGCCGAGCAGGATGCCTTGCGCCAGGGAAACCTTGAAGGGCTCGCTCTCGGTCGCGCCGAACCAAGGGTCGAGAGCGCCGCTATCGCCGAGCTTCAGATAGAGCCGGCCGCCATGCATCAGAAGCAGCCGCGTCGCCGGGTCGGCCAGCGCCTTGTCGACCGAATCGTCGGCGCGGTTCTCGGACTGCCGGTCGATCATGTTGCCGGCAAAGCCGACGAACTGGCTCGGCTCGCGCAAAGGCGCGTCAAACAGGCGGAAGCTCATGGGGACTCTGGGATACGTTGAGGGATGGACACGGGGAACGCTTATAGCGCCGCCTTGATCGTTTCGGCAAACCGTCGCAAGTCGGAACGTTGATAGGGCTCTCGCAGACCATGTCCCCACACAGGGCCTGGCCAGCCGGGATCGCCTTCCGAACGCGCGATGACATGGATGTGCAACTGGCGCACGATGTTGCCGAGCGCGCCGGTGTTGATCTTGGTGCAGCCGGTCGCCTTCTTCAGCGCCTGCGCCACCATATTGGTCTCGAAGGTCAGCATCGTCTGGTCGAGCGGCGTCATGTCATGGATTTCCTCCGCGCCAGGCCGCTGCGGCACCAGCAGCAGCCATGGCCAGCGGCGGTCGTTCATCACCCGCAATTCGCACAGCCCAAGCCACATCAACTGCTCGCTGTCCGCCTCCAGCCGTGCGTCCAGCGTGAATCCGGCCTCCAGGCCCGGCAGCATCGGCGTTTCCCTTGCTTTTCTTGGTTTGCTCAACACATGAAGGCTAGAGCGGCGGCAAGGGGGCTGCAAGCGAATCATTGCGCCCCTCACGCATTGGTGCGCCAATTCCATATTTTTGCGATTTCTTCGGCGGACTTGCATTTCGTCGCGCAATTGCCGATATGGAAAGCGGGAGGTTGGTGGTGGACGATCCACTCGCCAACCGGGTCAGGTCCGGAAGGAAGCAGCCCTAACGAGCCCGGAACGGGTCATTGTTCCAGCCTCCCACCTCATCGGCCCCTCTCGCGACATTGACGACGCATTGCAGCGCGGGCGAGACTATGCGCAGGAATCGGCCGCCTTCGGGCGCGGTCATTTGGAGCTTTACGGGCGTATGAGCGAAGCCGGAAATTCGGGACCAAAAAGCCTGGAGATAGGCAAGGCCGCCGCCTATCGCGTGCTGGCGCGCAAGTACCGTCCTTCGAACTTCTCCGAGCTGGTCGGCCAGGAGCCGATGGTGCGCACCCTCACCAATGCCTTTGCCACCGGCCGCATCGCCCAGGCCTGGATGCTGACCGGGGTGCGCGGCGTCGGCAAGACCACGACGGCGCGCATCCTCGCGCGGGCCCTGAATTATAAAACCGCTGATATCGACCAGCCTTCGGTCGACCTCGCGGTGCTCGGCGAGCATTGCCAGGCGATCATGGAGGGCCGCCATGTCGACGTCATCGAGATGGACGCCGCCTCGCATACCGGCATCGACGACATCAGGGATATCATCGAGCGCGTGCGCTATGCGCCGGTCTCGGCCCGTTACAAGGTCTATATCATCGACGAAGTGCACATGCTGTCGACGCAGGCCTTCAACGGCCTGCTGAAGACGCTGGAAGAGCCGCCGCCGCACGTCAAATTCATCTTCGCCACCACCGAAATCCGCAAGGTCCCGATCACTGTCCTGTCGCGCTGCCAGCGCTTCGACCTGAGGCGCATCGACGCCGGCGCGCTGGTCGCGCATCTCGGCTCGATCTCGGCCCAGGAAGGCATTGCGGTCGACGACGACGCGCTGGCGATGATCGCGCGCGCCGCCGAAGGCTCGGCCCGTGATTCGCTCTCCATCCTCGACCAGGCGATTGCCCATGGCGCCGGCACTGTCGGTGCCGCGGCTGTGCGGGCGATGCTGGGACTTGCCGACCGCGCCCGCATCGTCGATCTGTTCGAACATGTGATGAAGGGTGATGTGGCAGCCGCCCTTGGCGAATTCCGTGCGCAGTATGACACCGGCGCCGATCCGGCCGCCGTGCTGACCGACCTTGCCGAATTCAACCATCTCGTCACCCGGCTGCGTTTCGTGCCGACGGCCATCGAGGATGCCTCGCTGTCGGAGGACGAGCGGCAGCGCGGCGCCGATTTCGCAAGGACGCTGTCGGTCAGGGTGCTGTCACGGACATGGCAGATGCTGCTCAAGGGCATTCCCGAAGTGCAGTCCTCCAACCGGCCGGTGAGTGCCGCCGAAATGGTGCTGATCCGGCTGGCGCATGCCGCCGATCTGCCGACGCTGGATGAGGCGTTGAGATCGCTCGAGGGCGCTGCGCCTATGCAGAATGGCGCGCCGCGCCCGAATGGGACGTCGGCAAGTTCCGGCAATGGCGGTGGCGCCGGCGCGGTGGCGCAGACGCGCATGCCATCCGGATCGGGCGGTGCGCAGACCATGCGGCTGGTCGAAGCCTCGCCTGCTGCCGTTGCCTACGTCGCTCCGCCGGAGCCGGTCATGGAGGCGCAATCGGCGCCGCTGAAATCGCTGGCCGACATCATTGCGCTCGCCGACGCGCAGCGCGACATCGCCTTCAAGGTGCTGGTCAAGAGCTGCATCCGGTTTGTGCGCATCGAGCCCGGCCGCATCGACGTCGGCCTGACCGGCGATGCGCCCAAGATGCTGCTCAACGACCTGACGACGAAATTGCGCGCCTGGACCGGCCGCAGCTGGCTGGTCTCGCTGTCGAAGGAAGAGGGCGGCCAGACGCTCGCCGAAATGGAATCGGCCAAGCGCGAGACGGCTTTTCTCGATGCCAAGAGCGACCCGACCGTGGCCGCTATCCTGGCGCGCTTTCCCGGCGCCAAGATCATCGACGTGCGCATTCCAGACGCGCCGGAAGCCGAAACGACAGAGGCTGAAGTGCCGGTCGAGCCGCCGGCTGACGACGATGAACCCTGATCCAGCCACGAATCCGCAAAGGACCCGACCATGAAAGATCTTCTCGGCCTGATGGGCAAGGCGAAGGAAATGCAGGCCAAGTTCCAGGCCATGCAGGACGAGATCGCCACGCTGGAAGCGTCCGGCCAGGCCGGCGGCGGCCTGGTCAATGTGACGCTGACCGGAAAATTCGAGATGAAGTCGCTGAAGATCGATCCGTCTCTGTTCAAGGAAGACGATGTCGAGATCCTGGAAGACCTGGTGCTGGCCGCTCACAACGACGCCAAGACCAAGGTCGAGCAGATCATGCAGGAAAAGACCAAGGCGCTGACCGCAGGTCTGCCGATCCCGCCGGGAATGAAACTGCCCTTCTAGCATTCGGCGTGCGCGCCCATCATCGACATGACCGAAGAGCCCTCCGAAAGACTGATCGAGCAGCGTATCCGCAACAGGATCTACGAGATCCTGGAAATCCTGGCCGATTGTGACGACGGCGTCGATCTCGTCGGCATCAAGGGTTATTTCTATCTGTTCGAGGATTTCGTCCATCGCCCTTCGATCGAAGCCGGCACATCGGCGCTTTCGAAGGACGAGCGCGCGATCGTGCTGGAGATCGCCGAATTCCTGGAGGCGGCAAGCGAGACAAATCCGGACTTCACCAAGGCTGAGTTCATTGACAGCGACTGGCCGGGAAAGATCGCCCCGACGGCCAGGGAGGCGCGGACGCTGTTCCTCCGGCGCGGCCTGTTTTCGGAGAAGGTCGAGGAGCTTGAGCCTGGCCAGCGGCCGTGATTGCGGCCGGGCTGCAGACCGGTTCCAGGAGAAATTAACAGCGTTTGCCCGGGAAAAGCGCGTAGTGCTTTCCCTTGGGGCAATTGCGGCGAAACAAAGAGAGAGAGGTCATCGCCTTTGTGAAATGATGGGTGCGATCTATCTGGAAAACCAGGAAATTGTGCCAATTTGGCAACAGCGCGTTGTTAATAACGTTTTGGCCATCATTTTGCCCGAAAGTGTCTCATTCTTGCCGCAGCCTGGGGGCGGGCACGAAGTGAGAGGGTTACCTGTTGATTTCTACGCGATGGAAGACGCCGCTGTTGCTCGGCGCCGTCATTTCACCCCTGTTTTTGGCTGCCTGTAGCCAGACCACTTCACACGGCATGTCCGTCGCCAGCCTGACCGACGCCATCACGCCGGGTTTCCTGAGCTCCCGGGCGTACAGCCACACGCCGAAGGACAAGGAATGCCTGGAACGGGCGATGTTCTTTGAATCCAACCGCTCGAGCCGCGACGGCATGATCGCGGTCGGCACGGTGGTGATGAACCGGCTGCGCTCCGGCAAGCACGGCAGCACCATCTGCGCGGTGGTGGGCGAGCGCGGGCAGTTTGCCCCCGGCGTCATGACAAGGCCGATGAATTCACGCGCAATGCCCGATGTCGAGGAAGCCGCCGACGCGGTGCTGAAGGGGGAGCGCAAGTCCAAGCTCAAGAACACCATGTTCTTCCACACCGCCGGCCTACGCTTCCCCTACAAGAACATGCACTACACCATGGTTGCCGGCGGCAATGCCTTTTACGAGAAGCGCGGCCGCAACTGGCAGCCGCTGCCGGACGAGCCGCAGGTCGCCATTGCCTCGGCGGCGCCGCAGAAGCCAGCGGAGCCGGTGACGATGGTCGCGTCCGCCGAGCCGGTGCGTCCGGCCAAGCCGGCCACCGTCCGGTCCGCTCCTGCCCAACAGACCTATATGACCGCGGCCGCCGCGCCGGCCGCGAAATCTGCGCGTGTCTCGGCGGAGCCGACGGTGGTGGCGATGCAGGAGCCGATGGAGGAACCGGATGCCGCCCGTTTTGGCGGAACCTTGAACACAAGGACGAGGGTCATCTCCTCGGTCGAGGAAGCGCCGCAAGAGGCGTCTATGGGTTTCCAGTCGACGCCTGAGAACACCGACGCTGTCGGCGCGATGATCGTCAGCCAGGGCCGGCCGCTCGAAACCAACTGATCTGCTCTCCATGATCCCATGGGCCCCGCCCATTTTGGTCCGCCAAGGCCAATATGGCGGTCATGCGTATGCGGATGTTCCAAAGCGCTCTGAAAAATCCTAGATCAGAGCGATGTCGAAGCGAATCGCCGGTCCCGAGATCGAACGTCTGATCCAGCTCCTGGCCAAGGTGCCGGGGCTGGGTCCCCGTTCGGCCAGGCGTGCCGCCCTTCATCTGATCAAGAAGAAGGAGCAGCTTCTGTCGCCGCTGGCCGCCGCCATGGCCGAGGCGGCCGACAAGGTGCGCATCTGCTCGACCTGCGGCAATGTCGATACATCGGACCCTTGCATGATCTGCACCGATCCGCGCCGAGATGCCGGCACCATCATTGTCGTCGAGGACGTCTCCGACCTGTGGGCGCTGGAGCGCGCGGCGGCGATGAATGTGCGTTACCACGTTCTCGGCGGCACGCTGTCCCCGCTCGACGGCATCGGCCCCGAGCAGCTCAACATGCGCTCGCTGATCGACCGCGTCGCCGGTGGCGAGGTCAAGGAGATCATCCTCGCCGTCAATGCTACGGTGGAGGGCCAGACGACCGCGCATTACCTCACCGATCAGCTGTCCGGCTTCGATATCAAGGTGACACGACTGGCGCATGGCGTGCCTGTCGGCGGCGAACTCGACTATCTCGACGAGGGCACGCTGGCCGCGGCGCTGCGCTCGCGGACGGCGTTTTGACAAAGTTGCGGCAGAGGATGCGGATCATGATTGTTGCGCATCCGTCGAGGCTGGTGCCAAGCACCCCCCTCTGTCCTGCCGGACATCTCCCCCGCAAGGGGGGAGATCGGATGTCATCTTTGTTTTCGCAAATCGCCGACATTGCAACAAGAGCGCCGCCGATGAAGCGGCCAATCTCCCCCCTTGCGGGGGAGATGTCCGGCAGGACAGAGGGGGGTGTGAAGGAACGCAAACCTCTCAGATTGGCTCTGTTTTCCTTTTTTGCAGTTCTTCTCGCGGTCCTCCTTTCCACCCCCGCCTCCGCCGCAAAGATCGACGACCAGTTTCGCGCCTGGCTGCAGAACGACCTTTGGCCGCAAGCCAGGGCGAAAGGCATTTCCAAAGCCACCCTCGATGCCGCCTTCGACGGCATCAATCCCAATCTGAAGCTGCCCGACCTGGTCAAGCCGGGCGATAAGACGACCACGCCGCAGAAGCAGCACCAGGCCGAATTCGGCTCACCCGGCGCCTATTTCGCCGAGAAGACGGTTCGCGCGGTGACGGCGGGCGGCCGGGCGCGCGAAGCCACCAATGCCAGGACACTTGCATCTATCGAAAAGCGCTACGGCGTGCCGGGCGAAGTGCTGCTGGCGATCTGGGGCCGCGAGACCGGATTCGGCGCGGCGAAGATGCCCTACGACGCCTTCGAAGTGCTGGGCACCAAAGCGTTCATGTCGACCAGGAAGGACTTCTTCCGCACCGAACTGCTTGCTGCACTCGAGATCGTCGAGCGCGGGCTGGCTCCGGTCGGCGCGATGAAATCGTCCTGGGCCGGAGCGCTCGGCCAGCCGCAATTCATGCCGACCTCGTTCCTGAAACATGCCGTCGATTTCGACGGCGACGGCCGCGCCGACATCTGGAACTCGACGCCGGACGTGCTGGCCTCGATCGCCAATTATCTCGTCCACTATGGCTGGGTAAAGGGCCGTGGCTGGGGTTTCGAGGTGATGGTGCCGGAAAGCGTTTCCTGTTCGTTGGAAGGCCCGGACCAGGGCAAGAAAATCTCCGAATGGGCGGCAATGGGCGTTAGGCGCGTCGGCGGCAAGCCGTTTCCAGCGAGTGAGATGAAGGCCGAAGGCTTCCTGCTGATGCCGGCAGGGCGCAGCGGTCCGGCCTTTATCGCCACGCCCAATTTCTACGTGCTGAAGCAGTACAACACCAGCGACCTCTACGCGCTGTTCATCGGCCATGGCGCCGATCGCATCGCCCATGGCGATTCGAATTTTGCCGGCAGCTGGGGCGCGGTCGGCGGGCTCCACCGTTCGGACATAGCCGCTCTGCAACGCGCGCTGGAAGCCAAGGGCTATGACGTCGGCAGCGCCGATGGCCTGCCCGGCTTCAAGACCCGCCGTTCGATCGGCATTTGGCAAGCCAAGAACGGCCGCGCCGCCACCTGCTTCCCTGACACCAGCCTGGTCGCGGCGCTGAGATAGCCGCGACATTCGCCAGATTATCCTCGATCGGCAGCCTCGATTGGCTGGCCGATGCGTCGACATCCCACCGGCCTTTCTGGCCCATTGAGCCATCGTATAAATGCTCGTTGCCCGCCACGAGGCTGCCGGATATGGTGTTGACCAACTGGACAAAAACCGCAACGGTAAGAGATCACTGGGGCCTTCTCCAGGCCCGAAAAGAATTGCACAACCCTGAGCCGGGAACTCAGGTCAACAAACAACAAAACAGGGAACAATCACGATGATGATGGAAAAGTTTGCTCTACGCTCTCGCTTCCTGCTGGCGGGTGCAGCCATGTCCGCGCTGCTTCTGGCCGGCGCGCCCGCCGGTGCGGTCACGCCCGCCGACACGCTGGTCGAAGGTTTCGCGATCGACGACATCATCTCCATGGATCCGGGCGAGGCGTTCGAGCTGTCGACCGCCGAGGTCACCGGCAACACGTATGATCTGCTTGTCCGTCTCGACCTCAGCGACACCTCCAAGGTCAAGGGAGACCTTGCCGAAAGCTGGACCGTCTCCGATGACGGCCTGACCTACACATTCAAGCTCAAGCCCGGCCTGAAATTCGCTTCCGGCAATCCGATCACCGCGGCCGACGTCGCCTGGTCGTTCGAACGCGCCGTCAAGCTCGACAAGAGCCCGGCCTTCATCATCGGCCAATTCGGCATCAGCGGCGACAACGTCGCCGAGAAGGCCAAGGCGGTCGACGAGACCACCTTCCAGTTCACCGTCGACAAGGCCTATGCGCCGAGCTTCGTGCTGAACTGCCTGTCGGCAACGGTTGCATCGGTGGTCGACGCCAAGCTGGTCAAGGAACATGTCGCTGCGGTGACGCCGAGCGCCGACTACAAATGGGACAATGATTTCGGCAATGCCTGGCTGAAGACCGGCTATGCCGGCTCCGGCGTCTTCAAGCTGCGCGAATGGCGGGCCAATGAGGTGGTCGTTCTCGAGCGCAACGATAATTACTACGGCGAGAAGGCCAAGCTTGCCCGCGTCATCTACCGCAACATGAAGGAAAGCTCGGGCCAGCGCCTGGCGCTCGAGGCCGGCGACATCGACGTTGCCCGCAATCTCGAGCCGAACGACCTCGACGCCATCGCCAAGAACGCCGATCTCATCTCGACCAGCGCGCCGAAGGGCACGGTCTATTACATCAGCCTCAACCAGAAGAATGCCAACCTCGCCAAGCCCGAGGTCCGCCAAGCCTTCAAATACCTGGTCGACTACGATGCGCTGAGCTCGACGATCCTCAAGGGCATCGGCGAAATCCACCAGACCTTCCTGCCGAAGGGTGTGCTCGGCGAATTGGATGAGAATCCGTTCAAGTTCGATGTCGCCAAGGCCAAGGAATTGCTGGCCAAGGCCGGTCTGCCCGACGGCTTCAGCGTAACCATGGACGTACGCACCGGTCAGCCGACGACCGGCATGGCGGAATCGATCCAGCAGACGCTCGGACAGGCCGGCATCAAGCTCGAGATCATCCCGGGCGACGGCAAGCAGACGCTGACCAAGTACCGCGCCCGCAACCACGACATCTATATCGGCCAGTGGGGCCAGGATTATTTCGACCCGAATTCCAACGCCCAGACCTTTGCCTCGAATCCGGACAACTCGGATGCGGGTAAGTCCAAGACGCTGGCCTGGCGCAACGCCTGGGACATTCCGGACCTGACCAAGGAGACGGAAGCAGCGCTGCTCGAGAAGGACGCCGGCAAGCGCGCTGACATGTACAAGGATCTCGAGAAGAAGATCCTGGACACCAGCCCCTTCGTCGTCATCCACCAGCAGCTGGAAGTGGCCGGCCTGCGCAAGAACCTCAAGGGCTTTGCCCTCGGCCCGAGCTTCGACAGCAATTTCGTCGGGCCGGTGTCCAAGGAATAGTGCTCGCGGACACGCCGCATGAGCACGGTTGAAAAGGAAGTGGCGGCGGGGCGCGGCAGCGCCCGTGCCGTCGCTATTGCATCATCGCTTGGCCGTTTCCTGGTCATCGCGATCACGACCTATCTTGGTCTGCTCGCGGTCACCTTCTTCATCGGTCGCGTCATCCCGATCGACCCGGTGCTGGCGGTGCTCGGCGACCGGGCGCCGGCCAATGTCGTCGAGCGCACGCGCCGCGAGATGGGCCTCGATTTGCCGCTGGTGGAGCAGTTCTACATCTATGTGAAAAATGCCCTGAACGGCAATTTCGGTGTCTCCGTGCTGACCACCAATCCGGTCATGACCGACATTCGCCGGGCGCTGCCGGCCACGACGGAACTGGCGACGCTGGGGACGCTGATCGGGGCGCTGTTTGGCGTGCCGCTCGGCGTGCTGGCGGCGGTCAAGCGCGGCAGTCTCATCGACCAGATCGTGCGTATCATCGGCCTGATCGGCTATTCCGTGCCGATCTTTTGGCTGGGACTGCTGGCGCTGGTGCTGTTTTACGCCAAGCTGCAATGGGTTGCCTTCCCCGCGCGGCTCGACATCGTCTACGAATACACCTTTACGCCGATCACTGGCTTCTATCTCCTCGACTCTGCGATGCAGGGGCAGTGGGACGTTTTTTACGACGCCTTCCGCCACATCATCCTGCCGGCCTCGCTGCTCGGCTATTTCTCGCTCGCCTATATCAGCCGCATGACGCGCTCGTTCATGCTCAACGAATTGTCGCAGGAATATATCGTCGCGGCGCGCGCCAAGGGACTGTCGGAAACCCGCATCATCTGGGGCCACGCGCTGCGCAATGCGGCGGTGCCGATGGTGACGGTGATCGCGCTCTCCTATGCCGGGCTGCTCGAAGGTTCGGTGCTGACCGAGACCGTCTTCTCATGGCCGGGCATCGGCCTCTACATAACCAACTCGCTGCAGAACGCCGACATGAATGCGGTGCTCGGCGGCACCATAGTCATCGGCTCGGTGTTCATCGCCATCAATCTCCTCTCCGACCTTCTGTATCGGGTGCTCGATCCGAGGACGAAGGTTCAATGAGCAGAGGTATTCCACTTTCGGGCCTAGAGCAGTTCACCGTTTCACGGAAACGGCTACCCGCTCTAACTCCTTGTTTTTACGCAATTCCGGACGGAAAACCGTTTCACACTTTTCCTGGAATTGCTCCAGCTGCGGCCAATCACCCCCACTCCGGCCCTTCGGGTCACCTCTCCCCCTGCCCGGGGGAGAGGAAAAGCCGGTCGCACGCTTCGCGCCTTTCCTCTCCCCCGTCGAGCGGGGGAGAGGTGGTCTGCGAAGCAGGCCGGAGTGGGGGTCGACAGCTCCAAGAGGCATCATCATGACCGCCTCCGACGCCCGTCCTCTCTCTCGTCGCGACTGGCTGCTCAGCGAGCGGCCGGCCTCGCGCACCCAGGCGAGGCTCGGCCGCGCCTATGTGGCGTGGCGGCGCTTTTCCGCCAACCGGCTGGCCTTTCTCGGCCTGCTCATTATCATTGCCTTGCTGATCGTTGCCGCCCTTGCCGGTGTGCTGGCGCCTTATTCTCCGACGTTCGGCGACCTGAAGAACGCGCGCCTGCTGGCGCCGAGCGCCGAGCACTGGTTCGGCACCGACGATCTCGGCCGCGATATCCTGTCGCGCATCCTCTACGGCTCGCGCTGGACCCTTTATGTGGTCATCCTGGTCGCCATCATCGCGGCACCGATCGGCCTTCTGGTCGGCACGGTGGCCGGCTATGCCGGCGGCTGGACCGATGCCATCCTGATGCGCATCACCGACATCTTTCTCGCCTTTCCCAAGCTGATCCTGGCGCTGGCGTTTGTTGCAGCACTTGGCCCCGGCATCGAGAATGCGGTGCTGGCCATCGCCATCACCTCATGGCCGCCCTACGCCCGCATCGCGCGGGCAGAGACGCTGACGGTGCGCAATTCCGATTACATCAAGGCGGTGCAGCTGATGGGCGCCTCGCCCTTCCGCATCGTGCTGCGCCATATCATGCCGCTTTGCATTTCGTCCCTGATCGTCAGGGTGACGCTCGACATGGCCGGCATCATCCTGACCGCCGCCGGGCTCGGTTTCCTCGGCCTCGGCGCGCAACCGCCGCTGCCGGAATGGGGCACGATGATCGCGTCGGGCCGCCGCTTCGTGCTCGACCAGTGGTGGGTGGCCGGTGCGCCGGGCTTCGCCATCCTCATCGTCAGCCTCGGCTTCAACCTGCTCGGCGACGGCCTGCGCGACGCGCTCGATCCCCGCAGTGGTGACCAATGAGCAGGGAAACGAAGACGCTGCTCGAGGTCGACGACCTGCGCGTCACCTTCCCGACCCGCACCGGGCTGATCGAGGCGGTTCGCGGCGTCTCCTTCTCGCTCGGCCGCGAACGGCTCGGCATCGTCGGAGAATCCGGCTCCGGCAAATCGCAGACCGGCCGCGCCATCATGGGTCTGACGCCGCCGCAGGCGCGGATATCGGCCAACAAGCTCGCCTTCGACGGCATCGACCTGCTCAGCGTCTCGCCGCGCGAACGTCGGGCGCTGCGCGGCAAACGCATCGCCATGATCCTGCAGGATCCGAAATACTCGCTCGACCCGGTGATGAGCATCGGCCGCCAGATCGTCGAAACGCTGCGCACGCATGAAAAGGTCGGCAAGGCCGAGGCGCGCGACCGCGCATTGGCCATGCTGGAGGCGGTGCAGATCCGTGATCCCTCTCGCGTCTTCAACCTGCATCCGCATGAAGTGTCCGGCGGCATGGGCCAGCGCGCCATGATCGCCATGATGCTGATCGCCGGTCCGGAAATGATGATCGCCGACGAGCCGACCTCGGCGCTCGACGTCACCGTGCAGCTTGATGTGCTCGGCATTCTCGACCGGCTGGTCAGTGAGCGCGGCATGGGGCTGATCTTCATCTCGCACGATCTGCGCCTGGTCTCATCCTTCTGCGACCGCGTCATCGTCATGTATGCCGGCAAGGTGGTCGAGCAGCTCAAGGCGTCCGAACTCGGCCATGCCCAGCATCCCTACACGCGCGGCTTGCTCAATTGCATGCCCAAGATCGGTGCCGACCGCCACCCGCTGCCGGTGCTCGACCGCAAGCCGGAGTGGGCGGCATGACTTCTGCGATTGCCGTCGACAGGCTGGAAGTGATCTTCGACCGTTTTCGCGCACTGAAGGGCGTCAGCCTCGACGTGCAGCCGGGTGAATCCTTTGGCCTGGTCGGTGAATCCGGCTCCGGCAAATCGACGCTGCTTCGGGCCATCGCCGGCCTTGCGCCGGTCGCATCGGGCAGCATCGCCGTCAACGGCAAGACGCTCGGGCCACGCCGCGACAAGGCCTTCTACCGCGAAGTGCAGATGGTCTTCCAGGATCCGTACGGCTCGCTGCACCCGCGCCAGACCGTCGACCGCCTGCTGCAGGAGCCGCTTGCCATCCACGGCTTCGCCGATGGCGAAAAGCGCATCCAGCGGGCGCTCGACGAGGTCGGGCTGGGAAACGGCTTTCGCTTCCGCTATTCGCACCAACTATCGGGCGGCCAGCGCCAGCGCGTGGCGATTGCCCGTGCCCTGATCCTCGAACCTTCGATCCTGCTGCTCGACGAGCCGACCTCGGCGCTCGATGCCTCGGTGCAGGCGGAAGTGCTCAACCTGTTGGAAGAGGTACGCAAGCGGCGCAAGCTGACCTTCCTGATGGTCAGCCACGACCTCGCCATCATCACCCATATGTGCGAGCGGCTGATGGTGATGCAAAGCGGCGAGGCGGTGGAGAATCTGGCGGCGGCGGATCTCGTCGAACGCCGCGTGACGAAGGACTATACTCGCAACCTGCTGAGAGCGAGCGACGGGTTTGTGAGAACCGCCTGAATTCGTCTTCCTGTGTGCAGAACCAACCGTCTTCAGGGATTCCGATGGAGGAATGGAAGTTTGCGGATCCGCCCAACCTCGCGGTGTTGTCGGACAAGAGCCTATTTAAACGTGGCGACTGGATCGCATACGTTGTGCATGAAGATGACGACGACGACAGCTACAACGACGAAGGTGGCAGTTGGCAATTCTACAGCAGCGACACTCGAGAATGGGATGAACGCGAGGTAATGCTCGTAGGCCTGCAAGAGGTGGTTCAACTGGATGAAACCATCGTGGAGTTGGCCGATTTGCCGAAAGGTTGGCATGCCTGGCGCACCTCAAAATCGTCGCCGTGGCAACGCGCCAAGTCACGCCCCGTACCCTCCAACGACAACGAATGACCCGGCAAAGCCTTAAGTCTGAGCTTGCACCGGTTCGCCGCTCTCCACGGGTAGCTCTTCCTGGGCTTTCGGCTCCTTGATCCTGAACCACGTCACATAAAGCGCTGGCAGGAACAGCAGCGTGATCGCCGTGCCGGCGATGATGCCGCCCATCATGGCATAGGCCATCGGGCCCCAGAACACTTCGCGCGCGATCGGGATCAGGGCGAGACTTGCGGCCGCCGCCGTCAGCGCGATTGGCCGCATGCGGTGTTCCGTCGCCTCGATGACGGCCGCCCAGCGGTCCTTGCCTTCCCGGACGAGATCCTCGATCTGCACGATCAGGATGACCGAGTTGCGGATCAGGATGCCGATCAGCGCCAGCACGCCGAGGATGGCGACGAAGCCGAGCGGCGCGCCGCTCAGCACAAGGGCCGCCACAACGCCGATCAGGCCGAGCGGCGCCACCGCCACCACCAGGAACAGGCGCTGGAAACTCTGCAATTGCACCATCAGGATCGTCGCCATGACGAACAGCATCAACGGCACGACGGCGGCGATCGGTCCTTGGCTTTTGGCACTCTCCTCGACCGAGCCGGCGGTGGCGATCGAATAGCCCGGCGGCAGCTTGGCGGTGAAGGCATCGACCGAAGGCTTCAATTCGTTGACGACGGTGGCCGGCAGCACGTCGCCGACCAGTCCGGCGCGCACGGTGATGGTCGGGATGCGGTCGCGTCGCCACACCGTTGGCTGCTCCAGATCGTAGCGGAAGTTGGCGACGGCCGCGAGCGGGATCGCCTCGCCGGTACTGGTCGGCAGCTGCATGTTCTGCAAGGTTTCGATCGAGCCGCGTTCGGACCCACGCGAGCGCGCCACGACATTGATCAGGTAGGTGGCGTCACGCACCTGCGTGATGGTAGCGCCGCCGACGGTGCTGTTGAGCGCGCTGGCGATGTCGGAAGAGGTGATGCCAAGCTGGCGTGCCTTGTCCTGCAGCACGTCGACCCTCAGCACGCGTTGCGGCTCGTTCCAGTCGAAGGTCGGCGCGGCAAGCTTGGGGTTGGCGGAAATGATACCGGCGAATTGCTGCGCCAGCCCGCGCACCGTCTGGATGTCGGGACCGCCGACGCGATACTGCACCGGGCGGCCGACCGGGGGCCCGAGTTCGAGCGGCTTGACGAAGGCGTCGGTGCCGACGAACTCCTCGCGCAGCAGTTTTTCAAGCGCCGGCTTGACCCGGTTGCGGGCCGCGATGCTCTTGGTGACGATGACGGTCTGGCCGAAATAGGGGTTGGCCGGCTGCACGTCATAGGCGAGCACGAAACGCACCGCGCCCTGGCCGATATAGGACGAAAAATGGTCGATGTCGGGATTGCCGACCAGCGCCCGCTGCTCGAACCGCTCCATCTGGTCGCGCGTATCGGCGATCGAGGCATTCTGCGGCAGGTTCCAGTCGACGATCAGCTCCGGCCGGTCCGATGGCGGAAAGAACTGCTGCTGCACCAGCCCGAAGCCGGCGATCGAGCCGGCAAACAAAAGCACGGTGACGATGATGGTCAGCCAGTGATGGCGCACCGAGCCGACAAGCACGCGCCGGAAAAGCGAGGTGAAGCGGCCGGGCTGGTCGTGATGCTTGGTTTTCATCGTCGCCGGCAGGATGGTGACGCCGAGCAGTGGCGCAAACAGCACCGCCACGACCCATGACACCAGCAGCGAAACGGCGATGACCACGAACAGGGTGAAGGTATATTCGCCGGCGGCGCTGTTGTTGAGGCCGATCGGGATGAAGCCGGCGACCGTCACCAGCGTACCGGTCAGCATCGGAAAGGCGGTCGATGTGTAGACATAGGTCGCCGCCTTGCGCAGATTGTCGCCGACCTCCAGCCGCGCCACCATCATCTCGACCGCGATCATCGCGTCGTCGACCAGAAGCCCGAGCGCGATGATCAGCGCACCCAGGGAAATCCGCTGCAGCGAAATGCCGAGATAGGCCATGACCGTGAAGGTGATGGCCAGCACCAGCGGGATCGACAGCGCCACGACGAAGCCGGCGCGCATGCCGAGGCTGATGAACGACACCGCGAGCACGATGGCGACCGCCTCGAACAGCGCGCGCGTAAAGCCCGAGACGGCCTCCTCGACAATGACCGGCTGGTCGGCCACCAGATGCACGCCGACACCGACCGGCAGGTCGGCCAGCACCTTGTCCATCTCCTTGTGCAGCGCCTCGCCGAATTCGAGCAGGTTGGCGTTGGGTTTCATGCCGATGGCGAGCCCGATCGCGTCCTGGCCGTTGAAGCGGAATAGCGCCGTAGGCGGATCGACATAGCCGCGCGTGATCGTCGCCACGTCGCTGAGGCGGAAGAAGCGGTCATTGACGCGCAGATTGATGGCGCGCAGGCTGTCCTCGGAGGTGAACTGCCCGCCGACACGCACGCTGATGCGCTCCGGCCCGGACTGAATGACGCCGGACGGCGTGATCGCGTTCTGCGCCTGCAGGCTCGCCACGATCGCTTGCTGGTTGAGGCCGAGGGCGGCGATCTGGCGGGTCGAGAATTCGAGATAGATCGCCTCGTCCTGGGCGCCGACTAGGTCGACCTTGCCGGCGTTGGGCACGGTCAGGATTTTTGTTCTGGCGTCCTCGACATAGTCGCGCAACTGGCGCGGCGTCAGCCCGTCCGATGTGAAGGCGTAGATGTTGCCATAGACGTCGCCGAAGCGGTCGTTGAAGAACGGTCCCTGCACCCCCTGCGGAAACTGCGCCCCGATGTCGTTGACCATGTTGCGCACCTGAATCCAGTTCGGCACGACATCGCGTGCCTTGGTGGTGTCCTTCAGGTTGACGAAGATGACGGTCTGGCCGGCCGTGGTGACGGACTTGGTGTAGTCGAGGCTGTCGAGTTCCTCGAGTTTCTTCTCGATACGGTCGGTCACCTGCTGCACGGTTTCCTTGACCGAGGCGCCCGGCCAGTTGGCCTGGATGATCATCGTCTTGATGGTGAAGTTGGGGTCTTCTTCACGGCCGAGATTGAGGTAGGAGAACACGCCAGCCACGACGAAGACCAGCATGAAATACCAGACCATGGAGCGGTGGTTGAGCGCCCAGTCGGAGAGATTGAAGCCTTTCATGAGGCGCCTCCCTCGAGCACTTTCACCTTCTGGCCTTCGCTCAGGCTGTGGACGCCCGCCGTGACGACACGCATGCCCGCGTCAAGCCCTTCGGCCACGGTGAAGATAACGCCATTCTTCGACGCGATCTTGATGTCGCGTGCGTTCACGCTGGATGTCTGCGGGTCGACGATCCACACTTTCGCGGAACCGTTCTTTTCGAACAGCGCCGACATCGGCAGTTCGATCGTCGGTGCCACCTTGGTCACGCGGGTCGCCGTTACCGTCGAGCCGAGCCGGAAGGCCTGTGGCGGATCCGTGAGCGTCAGCTTGACGCGCCGCGTGCGGGTCGAGCCCTCGGATTGCGGTGCGATCTCGCGCAGCTTGGCCCCGGTCTGGATCGTCGGCAGCGACTGCAGGATCACCTGGAAGGGCGTGCCGGCCTCAAGATCACCGGTCAATTGATCGGGAATGTCGACCACCGCCTCGCGCAGGTCCGAACGCGCCACGGTGACGACGGTCTGGCCGGGCGAGACCGTCTGGCCAACTTCGGCGCCGACCGCGGTGACGACACCGTCGAAATCAGAGAACAGCCTGGCGTAGCCGAGCTGCTCCTGCGATTTGGCAAGCGAAGCCTTGGCCCGCTCGACACCTGCCTCCGCAGCTTTGCGCGCCTGCTGCGCGGCATCGAAGACAGCTTGTGTGGCGTTGGCCGAGGCGAGCAACTGGCGCTGCCGTTCCTCGCTGGCGGCGGAGTTGGCGAGCTGCGCCTCGGCATTGGACAGTTCCGCCTTGGCCGCCTGGAGGCCCAACTCCAGCGCGGTCGGATCGAGTGCCGCTATCGTCGTGCCCTTGCTGACGATGTCGCCGACCTGGACGTCGCGCGAGACGACCCGGCCAAGCAGGCGGAAGGCCAGGTCGGCGCTGACCTGCGGTTCGACGGATCCGGCAAAACCGAAGATTTGCGTGGTGCGCGGCTCGATCACCATCGACAGCACCGGTCGGATGATCTCGGGCGGCTTTTCCTCCGACTTGGAGCAGGATGCCAGCGCGCCGAGCATGAGCACGCCGAGCAGGATGCGTGGCGTCCGGCTCATTGGCCCGCTCCCGATATCTCGATCGTCTGTCCAGGGCTGAGCAGCTGTCCTCCAGCGGTGACGACGCTCTGGCCCGCGTCCAGCCCCTTGGTGATCACGACCGTGCCCGAATTGAACGCCAGCACTTCGACCGGCGCCATCGTCACCGCCTTGGTCGAGGGATCGACGATCCAGACCGCCGGCTTGCCGCCGCTGGACGTCAGCGCCTGCCAAGGCAGCAGGATCGCCTTCGCCGGCTTGGCGCTTACCGAGCCGATGACGGCTGCCCCCAGCGGCATGTCGGCGGGCGTGTCGGGAATGGCGACCTTGACCCGGATCGAGCCCGAAGCCGGGTCGACCGCGGGCGAGATTTCGCGGACCTTGCCCGTCGCCCTGACCTGCGGATCGGACAACAGCGTGATCGTCACCGCAGGCGATGCCGGTGTCTTGGCGATCAGCGTCTCCTGCACGTTGAATACCGCGTCGCGGTCACCGTCCTCGGCGACGGTGAAGACGGTTTGCGCGGCTTGCACCACTTGGCCGGCTTCGACTTGGCGGGCGGTAATCACGCCGGCGGCACCGGCCTTGAGCTCGGTGAAGGACAGGTTTTGCTGGGCGTTGGAGAAAGCGCTCTGCGCGGCATCGACGCTGCCTTGTGCCACCTTCAGGGCCTGGTCCGCGGCGTCATAATCGCGCCTGGTGGTGAAACCCTGGGCGAGCAGCGTCTTCTGCCGTTCGAAGGCGGCGGCGGACTGGGTCAATTGCGCCTGTGCCGCGTCGAGATCGGCCTGCGCCGAGCGCAAATCGGATTCCTGCTCCTGCGGATCGATCCGGGCAAGCACCGTGCCTTGATCGACATGCTGGCCGACATCGACAAACCGTTCGGCGACGCGACCGCCGACCCGGAACGACAGATTGTTCAGCGTACGCGCCGCGATCACCCCGGTCAGCGAGGTCCTTGGCGCATAGTCGGCCATCGCCACCGTTTCGGTGCGCACCATGATCTGCAGTTTCTTGTCCACCGCTTCCTGCTTCTGGCAGCCGACCAAAAGCAGCGCAGCCGTGCAGGCGAAAAGCGCCGGGGCGGCTGGAAAAGACAAAAGACCGGGAGCTTGGACCGACGGCTGCGAGACGGGCGAAGTCACGTTCCTGCTCATGGGCTCCCCCGGCCGCGGCGGCTCGCTGGTCGCGATGCCTCGTGGACATCCAGAGGATAGTCGATCCCCGGGAAAAGGAAACCGGTCTCGTACGTGTATCGCCTGACTGGTTAAGCGCCGGGATCTGCCCACCGCAGGCCCAATCGCCTGCCGGTGGTGCCGACTTGAGGAAAACGTGAAATAAGGTCAGAAGATGTCTCAACGGCATCAAACAGGACGGGCGCCGGCCCGGTGAGGGATACGATGAAGAATTCAGCCATTTCCGAACGCAAGAACCAATCGATTTCCCGCGGTGTCGGCATGACCACGCAGATCTATGCCGACCGGGCTGAAAATTCGGAAATCTGGGATGTCGAGGGGCGTCGCTATATCGATTTCTCGTCGGGCATCGCCGTCGTCAACACCGGGCATCGCCATCCCAGGGTGATCGAAGCGGTCAAGGCACAACTCGACCGCTTCACCCACACCTGCCACCAGGTGGTGCCCTATGAGAGCTATGTGCGCCTGGCCGAACGGCTGAACGGCATGCTGCCCGGCAAGTTCGAGAAGAAGACGATCTTCGTCACCACCGGGGCGGAGGCGGTAGAGAACGCCATCAAGATCGCCCGCAATGCCACCGGCCGTCAGGCGGTCATCGCCTTCGCCGGCGGTTTCCATGGCCGCACCTTCATGGGCATGGCACTGACCGGCAAGGTCGTGCCCTACAAGGTCGGCTTCGGCGCCATGCCGGGCGATGTCTATCATGCGCCGTTCCCGGTGCCGCTGCACGGTGTCTCGGTCGCCGACTCGCTGGCGGCGCTCGACCGGCTGTTCAAGGCCGATGTCGATCCGGCCCGCGTCGCCGCCATCATCATCGAGCCGGTTCAGGGCGAGGGCGGCTTCTACGAGGCGCCGCGTGACTTCCTGGTTGCGCTGCGCAAGCTTTGCGACCAGCACGGCATGCTGCTGATTGCCGACGAAGTGCAGACCGGCTTTGCCCGCACCGGCAAGATGTTTGCGATGGATCACCATGAGGTGGCGGCCGACATCACCACCATGGCCAAGAGCCTGGCCGGCGGTTTTCCGCTGGCGGCGGTCACCGGCCGCGCCGAAATCATGGATGCGCCCGGCCCCGGCGGGCTAGGCGGCACCTATGGCGGCAGCCCGATCGGCGTTGCCGCCGCGCACGCCGTGCTCGACGTGATCGAGGACGAAAACCTGTGCGACCGCGCCAACACGCTGGGCGCAAGGCTGAAGCAGCGGTTGCAGTCGATCCGCGACGACGTGCCCGAGATCGTCGACATCAGAGGCCTCGGCTTCATGAACGCGGTCGAGTTCAACGACGTCAAGAAGGGCCTGCCGTCGGCCGAGATCGCCAATGCGATCCGGTTGAAGGCGCTCGACAAGGGCCTGATCCTGCTGACCTGCGGTGTCTACGGCAACGTCATCCGCTTCCTGGCGCCGATCACCATCCAGGACGAAGTCATGAACGAAGCACTCGACATCCTGGAAAGCTCGATCCGCGAAGTCTGCGCCGCCTGAACTTCTACCTCCCCCTTGTGGGGAGGTCGGACCGAAGGTCCGGGTGGGGCGCCTCGCGCAGACCCCACCCCGCTGCTTCACAGCGACCCTCCCCACAAGGGAGGGTAAGCGGGGGCTAGCCCGCAGCCCTGGCAGGCTCATCCTGCTGAAACGCGGCCAGCGCCGCCTTCAAACCGTCAGGTCCCTCAGCAACCGTTTCCGGCGTCGGCGAAAAGCCGGCGCCGAGCATCTTGCGGCCAAGCATGTGGTCGCCGGGGCGGTTGACCGATTCGATGCCGAGCAGCCGGTCGCCGGCATAGTGGTAGATCGAGAATTTGTTTTCGGGCAGGTCGCCCAGCACGACATGGCTGTCGCCGCCGGCGGTCAGGCCGACCATCTGCAATTTCATGTCGCCGATGTCCGACCAGAACCATGGCACCGCCGAATAGGCGTCGGTGTGGCCTGATATCGTGCGCGCGGCAAGCCGCGCCTGATCGGTGGCGTTCTGCACCGATTCCAGCCGCACGTCGCCGCCGGTGAACCAGTGACGGTAGGAGGCAGCATCGCCAATGGCAAGAATCTCCGGCATCGACGTGCGCATCTGATGATCGACGCGGATGCCGTTGGCGATGCCGAGGCCTGCAGACTGCGCCAGTTCGACATTCGGCATGGCACCAATGCCGACGATGACCATGCGCGCCGGCAGCCTTTCGCCTGACGAGGTGATGGCGGCCGTGACATGACCGTTTTCGCCATCGAGCCTGGCGATCGAGGTGCCGGTGAGAATGCGCACGCCTGTCGCTTCCAGCCGTTGCCGGACGTGGCTCGCCACCACCGGCGCCACGGCGCGGCCGAGTAGCCGGTCCACGGCCTCCACCACTGTCACCGTGCGGCCGGTGGCCCGCAGTGTGGCTGCTATCTCCAGCCCGATGAAACCGCCGCCGAGGATGACGATTTCGTCGCTTTGCGCGCTGAGGTCGCGGATCAGCCGCGCATCGGCCAGCGAGCGCAGCGACAGCACGCCGGACAGGTCCGAGCCGGGCAACGGCAGGGTGCGCGGGCGCGAGCCGGTCGCCAGGATCAGGTGATCAAAAGCAAGCGCGCCACCGCCTGATATCTCCAGGCTGCGGCGCTCGGCATCGATGCGATCGATCCTGACGCCAGGCCGGTAATCGATGGCGCTGCCGGTGTAAAAGGCCTCGCCGCGCAAGGGTTGCGGCTTGGCCTCGGCATCCTTGATGAAAGTCTTCGACAGCGGCGGCTTGTGATAGGGAAGTTCGTCCTCATCCCCGACGAGGATCACCGGCCCGTCATAGCCGTCTTCGCGCAGACTGGCGGCCGCTTGCACGCCCGCATGACCCGCGCCGACAATGACCACACCGTTCTTCATCGCATTCCAATCCCGCTTCTATCCTAGGATGTCTCGCCAAGTGGCAATTGTCTGGTGCCGCCGCAAGAGAGCTTTTGCGGGTCGCACCCGGAATGGCAGCTGTCAATCGTACAGTTCAACGGCAAGACCGGTGCAGAAAGACGCATAAGTTGACAGTCGTAGTTTAGAATAATTCTAAACTGTTGTTTCAATTGACTTTTCCTACGGATTGTCATTGACATCCGACGATGTCGCAGCTTTATGGAAGCTCGCGCGTCAGCGCATCCCTTTAATGTCTGGGCCTTGAACCCTTTCGATTGGAGGCATTTTGGTGTCTTTCTTCCGCGAACCGCGCGCTAGCGCGGCATCTCTTGCGCCCAATGGCCCGCAGATGGCCTGGCGCCGGTTGCTGTGCGCGCCGTTTACAGAATTTCCGAGAAACTGGAGAGTGATTATGACAGCACGATATGGCAGCAGGCTTGCGGCGATCGGCGCCACTGCCCTGCTGACGGCGGCGGTATTCGTGTTGCCGGCAAAGGCGGAAACCGATGCAAAGGCCGTCATCAAGACCTATTCCGACATCGCGCTCGCCAAATATGAGGATTCGCTGACCACCGCGCAGGCGCTCGACAAGGCGGTCGACGCGCTGCTCGCCACGCCATCGGCGGAAACCCTCAACGCTGCCCGTGACGCCTGGAAGGCATCGCGCGTTCCCTACCAGCAGACCGAGGTCTACCGCTTCGGCAGCAAGATCGTCGACGACTGGGAAGGCAAGGTGAATTCCTGGCCGCTGGATGAAGGTTTGATCGACTACATCGCCAAGAGCTACGGCACCGAATCGGACGCGAATGCGCTCTACACGGCCAATGTGATCGCCAACAAGGAGATCGAGATCAACGGCAAGAAGGTCGATGCATCGAAGCTTTCGCCGGAATTCCTCTCCGGCACGCTGCAGGGAGCCGGCGGCATCGAGGCCAATGTCGCCACCGGCTACCACGCCATCGAATTCCTGCTCTGGGGCCAGGACCTGCATGGCACCGGGCCGGGTGCCGGCGAGCGCCCCTATACCGACTACGACCTCCAGAACTGCACCGGCGGCAATTGCGATCGCCGCGCCGAGTATCTGAAATCGGCCAGCGACCTTCTGGTTTCGGATCTTCAGGAGATGGTCGGCAACTGGAAGGAAGACGGCGCCGCCCGCAAGGCTCTCGTCGATGGCGAGCCGAACACGGCGATCTCGACCATCTTCACCGGCATGGGCTCGCTGTCCTACGGCGAACTGGCCGGCGAGCGCATGAAGCTCGGCCTGCTGCTGCATGATCCGGAAGAGGAGCACGATTGCTTCTCCGACAACACGTACAATTCGCATCTCTACGACGCCATCGGCATTCGCGCGGCCTATCATGCGAGCTACACGCGTCTCGACGGCACCGTCGTTTCGGGTCCCTCGGTGGCCGATATGGTGAAGGCGGCCGATCCGGCGATCGACAAGGAACTGTCTGACAAGCTCGATGTTTCGGTCGCCAAGATGGAGGCGATCAAGGCGCGTGCACTGGCCGGCGAGGCCTATGACCAGCAGATCGCCGAGGGCAACATTGAGGGCAACGCCACCGTGCAGGCGGCGATCGATGCGCTGATCGATCAGACCAAGTCGATTGAGCGCGCCGTCGGCTCCTTGAAGCTCAGCACCATCGCCTTCGAAGGGTCCGATAGCCTCGACGCGCCGGACAAGGTGTTCAAGTAAGGGTCGAAAGACAGGTGACTGATCCGGGAGCCGGAAAACCGGCTCTGGAACGGCCTCCGCTAGAAAATCAAGCCACACGGCGCGGGAGACGCCGTCAGCCAGCCGAGCAAGCCAATGCTGATTTGTCATTGCAATATCATCACCGAGAAGGAGATCGAGCAGACGATCGTCGGGCTGCTGGACCAGGATCCCTGGCAGCTGATCGTGCCGGCGAAGATCTATCATGCCATGCAAAAGCGCGGTCGCTGTTGCGGCTGCTTCCCAAATGTGGTGGAAACGATCATTCGGGTCACCGAAAATTACCACGCCCGCTCGGAGGCGAGCGGCGTGGATGTCGTTTCACACCTGGATCGCGTCAGAGGCCTGCGCGTCCAATACGGGAGCAGAATTCATGAAAGGCGATCCGCAGATCATCGAGCGGCTTAACGAGGCCCTTTTTCTGGAACTCGGGGCCGTCAATCAGTACTGGGTGCATTTCCGTCTGCTTGAGGACTGGGGATACGCCAAGCTGGCAAAGAAGGAGCGGGCGGAATCGATCGAGGAGATGCACCATGCCGACAAGCTCGTCGCCCGCATCATCTTCCTCGAAGGCCATCCGAACCTGCAGTCCGTGGCGCCGCTGCGCATCGGGCAGAACGTCAAGGAAGTGCTCGAATCCGACCTTGCCGGCGAATATGACGCACGTACCGCTTACAAGCGTTCGCGCGAAATCTGCAACGACGCCGGCGACTACGTGACGATGAAGCTGTTCGAGGAATTGCTCGCCGACGAGGAGGGCCACATCGACTTTCTCGAGACGCAACTCGACCTGCTTGCCTCGATCGGCGAGGAGAAATACGGCCAGCTCAACGCCGCATCGGCGGACGAGGCGGAGTAAGGGCATGCGGGAATGCGGCGCCTGCTAGAATTCGTGCGCCGCTCGCGGCGGGCCGATGGCTCGCCGTCCCTTCCAAAGACGTCAGCCGGATTGGCGCGTCGGCACTATGTCATGCTCGTGTTGGCACTCACCTCTTCGGCGATGGCGGGTGATATTCAGCCAGCCGGCCTCGCCGTCACGCGCACCGACCTCAATGCGAAGGATCAGGCGCGCGTCATCGCCGTCACCAGGCCGACCACGGATTTTTCCAGGCCAGAGCAGTTCGAACTGATGCAAGGTGGCGCCGGCACGTCCCGAAAGGACGTCAGCCGCGATTCCTTCTCGCAATCCTCGGCCAACATCACCTTCGAGGAAGAGGGCGACTTCAAGCTCGGCAATGCCCTTTTCCGCAAGAATTGGGTCTCGTCGCCATCCTCGACGCAGGCTTCGGACGGGCTCGGCCCGCTGTTCAACGAACGCGCCTGCCAGAACTGCCATCTGAAGGATGGCCGCGGCCGCCCGCCGCAAGGCGACGCCGGCACCACGTCGATGTTCCTTCGGCTGGCCCGCGACGCCAGCAGCGCGCAAGAGAGGGAGGCGCTTGCCGACCACGAGGTGCCTAACTTCCCCGACCCGGTCTATGGCAGGCAATTGCAGGAGCTCGCCGTGCCCGGCCTGCCCGGTGAAGGCAGGATGCACATCGACTATCAGGAACGTAAGGTGGAGCTGACGGACGGCACAGTGATCTCCTTGCGCAAACCGAGCTATTCGGTTGACGGCCTTGGCTACGGGCCGCTTGACCCACGCACCACGCTGTCGCCGCGCCTGACGCCGCCGATGATCGGCCTGGGCCTGATCGAACAGATCGCGCCGGCTGATATTCTCGCCCACGCCGATCCGGACGACAGGGACGGCGACGGCATTTCCGGCAGGCCGAACATCGTGCGCGATGGCTTGAGCGGGGAACTGACGCTCGGCCGCTTCGGCTGGAAGGCGCAGACCGCGTCGATCCGCCAGCAGGCAGCGGATGCCTTTGCCGGCGACATCGGCATCTCGACGCCCGAAGAGCCGAAGCATTGGGGCGATTGCACTGCTGCGGAGGCAAAATGCCTCGCCATGCCGAACGGCGTGCAGCAGCGTCTTGGCCCGGTCGAGGCGCCGCCGCCGGTGATGGATCTCGTCACCTTCTATTCGCAGAACCTGGCCGTGCCGGCGCGCCGGGATCTCGACGCCCCACAAGTTCTCAAAGGCAAGAAGGTCTTCTATGAGATGGGCTGCATTGCCTGCCACACATCGAAATTTGTCACGCGCCGCGACACGCCCAACAAAGCGCAGGCCTTCCAGCTGATCTGGCCCTATTCCGACTTCCTGCTGCACGACATGGGGCCAGATCTGGCCGATGGCCAGGCCGTGGGAGATGCGACGGGCAATGAATGGCGCACGCCGCCACTGTGGGGCATCGGCCTGACCGAGACGGTCAACGGCAATTCCTTCTTCCTGCATGACGGGCGCGCGCGCAGCCTGACCGAGGCGATCCTGTGGCATGGCGGCGAGGCACAGAAAGCGCGCGACCGCTTTGCCGCAGCCAATGCGGCCGACCGCAATGCGCTGCTCAAATTCCTGGAGTCACTGTGATGTTCAAGCGTTCTGCATTGTTTCTCGTTCTTCCGCTGGCTCTGCTGGGCGTTGTCCCTGCGTCGGCGGCGGTCAAAGCCTCCGATATCATCCAGCGCGCGATCGATGGCTTCGTCCGCCCGGCCTATGCCGGCCTGCATCAGCATGCGGAAGCCTTGACGAAAGCGATGCACAAGCTCTGCGAAGCGCCCTCGCAAGGAGAACTCGATGCCGCACGCGCCGAATTCTCCGCCACCGTCTATGCCTGGTCGTCAGCCGAAATCATCGGCTTCGGACCGATCAAGGAGAACAACCGGCTGGAACGCATGCTGTTCTGGCCGGATCGCAAGAGCATCGGCCTGAAACAGGTACAGGCGGCGCTGTCCGCCAAGGATCCGACCGCGACCGATCCGGCACAACTGGCCGGCAAGAGCGTTGCCATGCAGGGGCTGGGCGCGCTCGAATTCGTTCTTTACGGCGACGGCGCCGATGCACTTGCCGGCAAGGATGATCCCTACCGCTGCGCTTATGGCACTGCTGTTGCCGGCAACATCGAAACCATGGCCGGCGAGGTCAGCGCCGCCTGGAACAAGCCGGGCGGCTTTGCCGCCCTTTGGGCCAATCCGGGGCCGCAGAACCCGCTCTACCGCGACGGCAATGAAGCGGTGACCGAACTGGTCGGCGTCTTCATCAATGAGCTGGAAATGGTCCGCGACGTGCGCCTGAAAGGGTTTTTCGGTGGCAAGCCGGATGCGGACAAGCCGAAACAGGCAATCTACTGGCGCTCGCAAAACACCACCGCGTCACTGGCCGGCAATCTCTCCGGCATCGATACGCTGTTCCAGGCCTCGAAACTTGGTGACGCTCTGCCGGCCGATGCGCGCTGGATGGCCGAATCGATCCATATCCAGCTGGTCAACGGTGTCGCCACCGCCAAGGCGGTCAGTGGTCCAATCGACAAGACGCTTGCCGATCCGGCGCTGCGCGACAAGCTCGATCATTTCGCGCTGATCACCTCCAGCCTGTCGACCTTGATCGGCACCAGGTTGACCGCCGAATTCGGCCTGACCGCAGGCTTCTCGTCGCTGGATGGGGACTGAGCATGACCTTGAGATTGGCCGAAACGCCCATAGCTTCGTCATCCTCGGGTCTCCGCGACGGAGCTTCGCTCCTGCTCCGCCCGTGGATGACGAAGTTCCGGAGGCTTCGGCTAACTTCCAATGTCTGCGATGGATCATTCCAAGAATCGGTAGGTGCCAAGCGTCAGCTCCGATCCGTAATAATCACCGTGTCCTGGAGCGAGCCAGTGCAGGGGAGGATAGTCTCTTGAAAACCTCCCTCATCGATCGCCGCGATTTCCTGAGGGCTGCGGGTATCGGCTTTGCCGCGGCGATGGCGCCGTCGGCCTGGGCAAAGACGCTTGCGGCCGACGCCGTCTTCGCCACGGCTTTCGTCAAACGCGACGGCAGCTTTGGCGCTGCCGTCCTGTCCGAGGCCGGCAAGGTCCTGCATGCGATCGACCTGCCCGATCGCGGCCACGATGTCACCTTCGATCCCATATCGAAACGCTCGGTGGTCTTCGCGCGTCAGCCCGGCACCTTCGCCGTGGTTTTCGATCACTCGGGCCGTGACGCGCCGCTGACGATCGCCAGCATCGCCGGCCGGCATTTCTTCGGCCATGGCGTGTTTTCGGCCGACGGTGCGCTGCTCTATGCCACCGAAAACGACTTCGACAACGCCGCCGGCGTCGTCGGCGTCTATGATGCGCGGGCGAAATTCAGCCGCATCAGTGAGTTCCCGACCTATGGCATGGGTCCGCACGAGCTTCTGCTCCTGGGCGACGGCAGGACGATTGCGGTTGCAAATGGCGGCATCGAGACTCATCCGGACTACGGCCGCGCCGAGCTCAACATCGCCACCATGAAGCCGTCCTATGTGCTGATCGACCGCGTCACCGGCTATGTCATCGAGAAACACGAATTGCCGGCCGCACTGCATCAGCTGTCGATCCGCCACATGGACACCGATCCGGCCGGAACCGTCTGGTTCGGCTGCCAGTACCGGGGACCGGGCAGCGATCGTCCATTGCTGGTCGGTCGCGCCGCGCGCGGCAAGGATCTGCAGTTGCTCGACATGCCGCAGGACGTTTTGTCCGGCTTCCGCAACTACATAGGCTCGGTCGCGGCCAATCGGGCTGCCGGAACCGTCGCCGTTTCCTCGCCGGAAGGCAACTCGCTTGTCGTGATCGATGCGGCCAGCGGCCGGGTCGTTGCGAACAGCGCGTTGGTCGAGGTCTGCGGCGTGGCCCCCGATGGAACCGGCTTCATGGCCACCACCGGCGCCGGCGAGATCGTCGAGGGCAGCGGCGCGACACGCTCCGAACCGGACTATGTCTGGGACAACCACATGCTGCGCATCGAACAGGCCGCATAGTCTACCAGCGAAGCCGTTTAACGAATTATGCACTATCCCCTTGCGGTGGCGGGCCGTGGCGGGCACAGGGAATTGTTTTTCGAACCGGTTGCCTCATGAAATTGCTTGCCATCGACTGTGCCGCCAACCTTTGCGCCGCTTGCGTCTATGATGCTGTGGCGAAGCGGGAGCTTGGCCGCTCGGTGCTCGATCTCGGCAAGGGCCATGCCGAGCACCTGATGGCGGTCACAGCCGAAGCGCTGGAGGCAAGCGCAACCGACTATGCCGGTCTTGGCGCCATTGCCGTCTCTGTCGGCCCCGGTTCCTTCACCGGTCTGCGGGTCGGCGTCTCGACCGCGCGTGGCCTGGCGCTGGCGCTGAAGATACCGGCGATCGGGGTGAAGACCCTGGAGGCGCTGGCCGCCGAAGCAGCAGCCGCATTTCCCGGTCGCGCCGTGCTGGCGGCGCTCGATGCCGGCCGTGAGGAGATCCACGCCGCCTTTTACGACGAAACGTCAGCCTTGGCTTACGGTCCGGCCGTGGCCACGCTGGCTGACGTGGTGGCCATGGCGATGGAAACGTCTCCGGTGCTTGCCGGCACCGCGGCAGCGCTCATCAGCGCATCGGCCGGGCGCGAATTTGATGTCGGCCCTCGGACAGCCACCGCCGACATTGTCACCTACGCCCGCCTGGCTGCCGCCAAGGGCGCAGGCGAACGGCCGAAACCACTCTATATGCGCGGCGCCGACGCCAAGCCGCAGGCTGGCTTTATTCTATCAAGGCAAGAAAGATAAATGCGCATACCTTTTCTCCAACCACGCCGCCGGGACTACGCGCTCGAGCCGCTGAGGATCGCCGACAGTCCGGCGGTCTCGCTGCTGCATCGCGAGGACTTTGTCCGCCCCTGGACCGATGGCGAATTCGCCGCCCTGCTCGAACAGGACACCGTGTTCGGCTATGCCGCGCGCGAAACCGGGCAGGGCTCCAAGCCGCCCGTCGGCTTCGTGCTGGCGAGGCTTGCGGCAGGCGAGGGCGAGATCCTGACCGTCGCGGTGGCGCGATCGCATCGTCGCCAGGGGTTGGGCTGGCAATTGATGGACGCGGTGTTGCGCGAACTGCACGCGCAGCGCGCCGAAGCGCTGTTCCTCGAGGTCGATGAGACCAATGTCGCGGCGATCGCGCTTTATCGTCGGCTGGGCTTCCATGAGGTCGGCAAGCGGCCGAATTACTACAGATCGGCCGAACACGGACCGACCGGCGCGCTTGTCATGCGCCGCGATCTTCGCTAGCGACACGGCCGGGATGAGGCGATGATCAAGAAAATCAGGATTTTCCTGGCGCTGGGCCTCGTTGTCGCCGGTTCGCTGGTCCTCGTGCCGTTACAGATCCTGTCGATGAAGACCGGCTGGTGGCCGGAAACCTTCATCCTCAAGATCTGGCACAGGCTGATCGTCAGGGCGCTCGGCATGCGCATCCATGTCAAGGGAACGCTGTCCGACAAGCGCCCGCTGCTGGTTGCGTCCAATCACATCTCCTGGACCGACATCATGGTGCTCGGCTCTTTTGCCGACGTAAAGTTCATCGCCAGGGCGGATATGGAAGGCTGGCCGCTGATCGGCATGCTGTCGAAGCTGCAGCGCACCGTGTTCATCGAGCGCGAGCGCAAGCGATCGTCGGGCGACCAGGCAAGCGAGATTGCCAGCCGCATGGCCAAGGGCGATGCGATGGTGCTGTTTGCCGAGGGCTCGACCGGCGACGGCAATATGGTCCTGCCGTTCAAGAGCACGCTGTTCGGCGCCGCCTCGATGGCGATTTCCGAAGGCGCGGCGGAACAGGTGTTCATCCAGCCGGTGGCGATCGCCTATACGCGTCTGCACGGCGTGCCGCTCGGCCGCCGGCATCGCCCGCTTGCCGCCTGGATCGGCGATGAGGATCTGATGCCGCATCTCAAGGTATTGCTCGCTGAGGGCGCGCTCGACGTCGAGGTGCATTTCGGCGAGGCAATCGCCTTTTCCAAGGGTTCGAACCGCAAGGAGACGTCGAAACTGATGGAAAGCCAGGTGCGTGAGATGATGCAGGCGGCGCTTGCCGACCCGCGGCCGAGCCGGTAGCTCCGGCATGCCCTTGCTGGCGCGCCGAGAATCGTCTGTTTTTTGTCACGGAAAGGCGTTAGAAGCCGCCTTATGGACTTGAACACGATAGAAAGCGACGACATCGGCACTACGGCTGGACAGCCGGCGGTGCTTCCCGCGGCAGCGAGAAAAGTCTTCATCAAGACCTATGGCTGCCAGATGAATGTCTATGATTCACAGCGTATGGCCGATGCGCTGGCTGCCGACGGCTATTCCGCGACCGATGCCATTGGCGAGGCCGACCTGGTGTTGCTGAACACCTGTCATATCAGGGAGAAGGCGGCCGAAAAGGTCTATTCCGAGCTCGGCCGTATCCGCGACATGAAAGCCGAGCGTGCCCTGGCCGGCCGTGAGATGCTGGTCGGCGTCGCCGGCTGCGTGGCGCAGGCCGAAGGCGCCGAGATCATCCGCCGTTCGCCTGCCGTCGACCTGGTCATCGGTCCGCAGACCTATCACCGGCTCCCGGACGTGCTGGCGCGGGTGCGCGGCGGCGAAAAGATCGTCGAGACCGACTACGCCATCGAGGACAAGTTCGAGCATCTGCCGCAGCCCAAGCGCGCCGAGGTCATCAAGCGCGGCGTCACCGCCTTCCTCACCGTGCAGGAAGGCTGCGACAAGTTCTGCACCTTCTGCGTTGTGCCCTACACAAGGGGCTCCGAAGTCTCCCGGCCGGTGGCGCAGATTGTCGCGGAGGCTGAGCGCCTGGCCGAAGCCGGCGTGCGCGAAGTGACGCTGCTTGGCCAGAACGTCAATGCCTGGCATGGCCGGGGCGAGGCCAAAGGGGGCAAGACCGAGGAGTGGGGCCTTGGCCGCCTGCTCTTCAGGCTGGCCGAAATCCCCGGGCTGGCGCGTCTGCGCTACACCACCAGCCACCCGCGCGACATGGATGACGAACTGATAGCGGCCCATCGCGATCTGCCGGCGTTGATGCCCTATCTGCATCTTCCGGTGCAATCCGGCTCCGACCGCATCCTCAAGGCGATGAATCGCCGGCACACGGCGAGGGATTATCTGGCGCTGCTCGACCGTATCCGTGCCGCGCGGCCTGACATCGCGCTCTCCGGCGACTTCATCGTTGGCTTCCCCGGCGAGACAGAAGCGGATTTCGAGGCGACGATGGAGTTGGTGCGTCAGGTGAATTACGCCTCGGCCTTCTCGTTCAAATATTCGCCGCGCCCCGGCACGCCGGGCGCCGAAATGTCCGATCATGTGCCCGAAACGGTCAAGGACGAGCGCTTGCAGCGGCTGCAGGCTCTGCTTGTGAAGCAGCAGCAGGATTTCGGCTTGAGCCTCGTTGGAAGCACCATCGGCACGCTGATCGAGAAGCCCGGCCGTCAGGCCGGCCAGAAGGTTGGCCGCTCACCTTGGCTGCAGCCGGTTATTGTTGATGAAAAGGCCGGCGAAATCGGTGACATTATCCAGGTGCGAATCACGAAGACGGGCTACAATAGCCTGTTCGCCGAATTGGCCTGAGGGTCTCGGCAGATGAGGAGAGACGGTTGAGCGCAGCAGAGCTGAAGAACCTGCCCCCGGTACCGGCATCTGGGGCTTCTGACATGGCGCACATCGTTCTGACTTTCGACAACAACAAGCTTGCCAGCGCCCTTTATGGTCAGTTCGACGAAAACCTCGCCAGGCTGGAGCAGAAGCTTGGCGTCGACATCCGCTCACGCGGCAACCAGCTGACCATCAAGGGTTCGGCGTCGGCCGCCGAGCAGGCGCGCCGCGCGCTCGACAATCTCTACGGCATTCTCCAGAAGGGCGTCGATATCGGCCAGTCCGACGTCGATGGCGCCGTGCGCATGGCGATTGCCGCCGACGATCAGCTGACCCTGCCGACGCTGGAGCGTAAGGGCAAGGTTTCCGCCGCCCAGATCGCCACCCGCAAGAAGACGATCTATGCCCGTTCACTCAACCAGGACGCCTATATGCGGGCGCTGGAACGGTCGGAACTGGTGTTCGGCATCGGCCCGGCCGGCACCGGCAAGACCTATCTGGCGGTGGCGCATGCGGCGATGCTGCTCGAGCGCGGCATGGTCGAGCGCATCATTCTCTCGCGGCCTGCGGTCGAGGCCGGCGAACGGCTGGGCTTCCTGCCCGGCGACATGAAGGAGAAGGTCGATCCCTATCTGCGGCCGCTCTATGATGCGCTCTACGACATGATGCCCGCCGACAAGGTTGAGCGCGCCATTGCCGCCGAAGTGATCGAGATCGCGCCGCTCGCCTTCATGCGCGGCCGCACGCTGGCGCATGCCGCCGTCATCCTCGACGAGGCGCAGAACACCACGCCGATGCAGATGAAGATGTTCCTGACGCGTCTGGGCGAAAATTCGCGCATGATCGTCACCGGCGACCCGACCCAGATCGACCTTCCCTCCAACACCAAATCGGGCCTGGTCGAAGCCTTGCGCGTGCTGGACGGTGTGGCGGGCGCGGTCACCGTGCGCTTCAACGACGGCGATGTGGTCCGCCATCCACTGGTGGCGGAAATCGTCAGGGCCTACGACCGGGACGCCAAGCTGGCGCGCGGCCTCGGCGCCGAGAATTGATGTTGACGATGCGGCTTCATGCCTGAGGACATAATATCCGGCGACGGGAATGTTCCCGTCGACATCGACATATCGGTTGAGGCGGGCAACTGGCCCGACGAGGTAAGCCTGACGCGGCTGGTCGATGGCGCGGTCAAGGCGGCTTTTGCCGAAACCGGCGTGGCGGGCCGTTCCGAACTCAGCCTCGTTTTTACCGACGACGCCCATGTCCAGCTCCTCAATGCCGGCTGGCGCGGCAAGGACAAGCCGACCAACGTCTTGTCTTTCCCGGCTTTTCCGTTTGCGCAAGGCGGTCCGTTGCCGCCGATGCTGGGCGACATCGTGCTGGCCGCCGAAACGGTCGCCCATGAAGCGGCACTGGAAGACAAGCCGGTCGAGAACCATATCACCCATCTCGTCATCCACGGCCTGCTGCATTTGCTGGGCTACGATCACGAGACCGAGGCCGAGGCCGAGGCGATGGAAGCCGTCGAACGCGCGGCGCTTGCAAGGCTTGCCATTCCCGACCCCTACGCGTAACTACATCTGATCAATTGACCGGACGACGATGAACGACAAACCAGAGACTGCCGCCCGCCCCGACGCCGGCAGTGCGAACAAGGCTTCCGACACGTCGGAAGAGGGATCAAGTCCGAGTACCGTTACGTCTGGCGCTAGCAGTACCTCTGCTGCTGCCGGTGCTGGCAGCGCTGCCAGCGAGACGTTGCCTGCCGGTCCCTCACTGTTCGACCGCGTTCTGGGCCTGTTCAGGCAACGCAACGGAACCAGCCTGCGTGAGGAAATTGCCGGCGCGCTAGCCGAGACGACGAGCGATGCCGGCGCCTTCTCGCCCGGCGAACGCGCCATGCTCAACAACATCCTGCGGCTGCGCGAAGTGCGCGTCGAGGACGTCATGGTACCGCGCGCCGACATTCAGGGGGTCGAAATCACGACGACGCTCGGCGATCTCCTGGGCACTTTCGAACAATCCGGCCATTCGCGCATGCCGGTCTATTCCGAGACGCTCGATGATCCGCGCGGCATGGTCCATATCCGTGACGTGCTGGCCCACATCACCAAGATCGCGCGCGTCAAGAAGGGCCGCACGACCAGGAAAACCCCCGCTGCCACGGTTCTCGATCTTGCCCAGGTCGACCTCGCACGCACCATTGGCGACCTCAATCTGATCCGCCCGGTGCTGTTCGTGCCGCCGTCGATGCTTGCCTCCGACCTGATGGGCCGCATGCAGACGACGCGCACCCAGATGGCGCTGGTCATCGACGAATATGGCGGCACCGACGGCCTCGCCTCGCTGGAAGACATCGTCGAGATGGTGGTCGGCGACATCGAGGACGAGCATGACGACGACGAGCCGATGATCACCCAGAGCGGCGACGGCGTGTTCATCGTCGACGGCAAGGCCGAGATCGACGACGTCGCCAAGATGATCGGCGGGGATTTCGCCGCCGGTGAACATGGCGAATATGTCGACACGATCGGCGGCATGATTTTCAACACGCTTGGCCGTGTTCCGGCCCGCGGCGAGGTGGTGCAGGCCATACCCGGCTTCGAGTTCCACGTCCTCGACGCCGATCCGCGCCGCGTCAAGCGCGTGCGCATCGTGCAGAGCCAGAAGGGTGAGCGCCGCCGGCGCGCCACCGCGCGCACCGAACAGGCGTAAGCATGATGCCGAAAAGTTGCAGACTTTTTGGATGAACATCATGCGGCAAAACCAGGGCTTAAGCATGATGCCGAAAAGTTGCAGACTTTTCGAATGAACATCATGCGGCAAAACCAGAATCCAGGCGCTTAGGGATGGCGGTCGAGGACCCCTTCAAGCATCCAAGTCTGGGGTCCGGTGTTTTCTATAAGGACCCTCGTGCCGCGCTGGACTGGCTGGAAGCAGCCTTAGGCTTCGCGCGCAGCATGGTGGTCAGCGATGCCGAGGGAAACTCGTCCATGCAGAGATGCGATTCGGCGACAGCTACATCATCGTAGATTCCGAATGGAGCGATTATGTTGCCAGCCCGGCTTCGGTCTTGGGCAAGAACACGCAGTCGATCTATGTCAGGCTGAAGCGCGGCCTGGATGCGCATTGCGAGCAGGCGCGGGCGGTCGACGCTGATATAATCCAGGAGCCGGCGGATCAGTTCTACGGCGAGCGCCAGTATCGTGCACGCGACCCCGAAGGCCATGTCTGGACCTTCACGCAGACCATCCGTTCGGTTCCGCGCGAGGAGGCCGAGCGGCTGGGCGGCGTCCAAATCGAGGGTTGGCACCGGTAGGGCAGGGCCGAAGCTGTGCATCTCAGCCAGCCCATCCGCCGTTTGGAGCGCGGAGCGCAGCCTGTTAAATCTTGTGTCCTGATTCGCGACTCGGAAGTATGCATGGAGCGCCTCACCGGCCGGATAATTCTGCTTTGGGGTTGGCGGCGTGCGCTCGTGGCGTTTCTCGCAGGCGCTTTTGCCGTGCTTGGGCAGGCGCCTTACGATTTCTTCGCCGCCTGTTTCGTCTCGTTTCCGCTGCTGGTCTGGCTGCTCGACGGCGCCACCGGCGAAGCTTCCGGCAGCCTGTTCCAGCGCCTGCGGCCGGCTTTCGCCGTCGGTTGGTGGTTCGGTTTCGGCTATTTCCTCGCCGGCCTCTGGTGGATCGGCTCGGCGCTGCTGGTCGAGGCCGACAGTTTTGCCTGGGCGCTTCCCTTCGCGGTGGTCGGCATTCCTTTCATGCTCGCCTTTTTCTACGGCTTTGCGGCAATCGTTGCCCGGCTGCTGTGGAGCAACGACATTGGCCGCATCGCCGCCCTTGCCTTCGGCTTCGGCCTGGCGGAATGGCTGCGCGATTTCCTGTTCACCGGTTTTCCCTGGAATGCCGTCGGCTACGCGGCCATGCCCGTGCCGCTGCTGATGCAGAGCGTCTCGGTGACGGGCATGATCGGCATGAACGCGCTCGCGGTGTTCGTCTTCGCATTGCCGGCACTGCTGGCGGCACGTCGGCATCTGCGCCTCGGCGCGGCACTGTTTGTCGTGCTCGCCGCCGCCCATGTCGGCTTCGGCTATGTCAGGCTTGCCGCTCCCGAACCGCCAGCTTCACGCAGCCTGGATGTCCGCATCGTCCAGCCGGCCGTTGACCTGTCGGAAAAATGGGATGCCTCGGTGCGCGACCGCATCTTCGCGGTCCTGATGGGGCTCTCGGCCAAGGCGCCGGACCCAGGCCATCAAAAGCCGCAACTGATCTTGTGGCCCGAAACCTCGGTGCCGTTCCTCTTCACCGAGCGTCCGGACGCATTGACGGCGCTGGGGGACATGCTCGGACCCGGCCAGATGCTGATTGCCGGCGTCGTTCGCGAGGAAGGCGGTTCGGCCGCGAATGCCGACAGCCGTTACTACAACTCCGTGGTGGCGATCGACGACAAGGGTGAAATCGCTGACGCCGTCGACAAGGTTCACCTGGTGCCGTTCGGCGAATACCTGCCTTTCGCCGATCTGCTCCAGCGTTTCGGCATCGAGCAACTGGTTGCCGGGCCGATGAGTTTCGCGGCCGGCAATGAGCGCCACGCCATCACGCTGCCCGATGGCATCCGTGCGCTGCCATTTATCTGTTATGAGGTGATCTTTCCCGATCTTGTGGCAGTTGACGCTGCGTCAGCGCAGCTTATTGTGAACGTTACCAACGATGCGTGGTTCGGCGACACGCCGGGTCCGTATCAGCATTTCAGGCAGGCCCAGATCCGTGCGGTGGAAAATGGATTGCCATTGGTGCGTGCTGCCAACAACGGCATCTCGGCCGTCGTCGATCCGCGTGGGCGCATCGTCGATGCGCTTGCGATCGACGCACGCGGCGCCATCGACGCCCACATACCGATTTCCGGACAGGCGCTCATATCTCCCGGCCAACGGCGCATTAACGGAATGCTGATCATGTTGCTGTTTGCCGTTGGGGCAGCGCTGTTGAACGTAAGGCAAAGGCTACGGGTGAATTGACAGCCCACACATTAGAAACTCATACTGTAAGTGCCTGAAAATTTCTCGAAGCCGGTGGATCGTTCTGTTGGGGCAGTTGCCTCCGGCTTTGTTTGGGCAGGAAAAAAATAGAGAAAGCCGAAAAAATTCGGCGAGGAAAAAATGACAGAAGACAACAAGAAGAAACCGAATCCGATCGACATCCATGTTGGCAGTCGCATCCGGCTTCGCCGCAACATGCTGGGAATGAGCCAGGAAAAGCTGGGAGAAAACCTCGGCATCACATTTCAACAGATTCAGAAATATGAAAAAGGCACCAACCGCGTCGGCGCCAGCCGATTGCAGGCGATAGCGTCCATACTCGGCGTGCCTGTCGCCTTCTTTTTCGAGGATGCGCCCGGCCAGGAGCCCGTGGCGGGCCGCGGATTTGCCGAGGACGCGTCGATGGCTTTCGCCGTCGAATTCTGCGGCAGTCCCGAAGGACTCCAGCTCAACCGGGCCTTTGTCAAGATCGCGGACGCCAAGGTGCGCCGCAGGATCATAGACCTGGTCAAGTCCCTCTCCACCGACGATCCCGACTGATCGGCAATCACGCCAGGACTGGCGGCGTCTTGCCGCCGGTGGCACAAGATAACTGCATCGACATCATGCCAGAACCGAAGCACCGCTTGACGAGCGGCGCTTCGCCCCGCTAACACGTGGCGCGCCAAAATCGGCAGCCTGCCGATCGTTTTTCAAGAGGGGACACCCGTGACGCGGCAGAACTACTTCTTTACCTCGGAATCCGTTGCCGAGGGCCATCCCGACAAAGTCTGTGACCGGATTTCCGACGAGATCGTCGATCTGGTGTATCGCGAAGCCAAGAAGACCGGCATGGACCCGTGGAAAGTCCGTGTCGCCTGCGAGACGCTGGCCACCACCAACCGTGTCGTGATCGCCGGCGAAGTGCGTGTTCCCGACACGTTGCTCAAGCGGGACAAGGCCGGCAATATTCTCAAGGATGCCGCCGGGCATTCGGTCGTCAATCCGGCCAAGTTCAAATCGGTCGCCCGCAAGGCGATCCGCGAAATCGGCTACGAGCAGGCCGGCTTTCATTGGAAAACGGCGAAGATCGAGGTTCTGCTGCACGGCCAGTCGCCTGACATCGGCCAGGGCGTCGACAATGCCTCCGACCGTCAGGGCGAAGAGGGTGCCGGCGACCAGGGCATCATGTTCGGTTACGCCTGTCGCGAGACGCCGGATCTGATGCCGGCGCCGATCTACTACAGCCACAAGATCCTCGAACTGCTGGCTGCCGCCCGTCACGAAGGCAGCGGTGAAGCCGGCAAGCTCGGGCCGGATGCCAAGAGCCAAGTCACCGTTCGCTATGTCGACGGCAAGGCCGCCGAGGCGACGCAGATCGTGCTGTCCACACAGCATCTCGATGCGAGCTGGGATTCGAAGAAGGTCCGCAAGGTCGTCGAACCCTATATCCGAGAGGCGCTGGGCGACCTCAAGATCGCCGACGATTGCATGTGGTACATCAATCCGACCGGCAAGTTCGTCATTGGCGGGCCGGACGGCGATGCCGGACTGACCGGCCGCAAGATCATCGTCGACACCTATGGTGGTGCCGCACCCCATGGCGGCGGCGCCTTCTCCGGCAAGGACACCACCAAGGTGGATCGTTCGGCGGCCTATGCGGCGCGCTACCTGGCCAAGAACGTCGTGGCGGCGAAACTCGCCGACCGCTGCACCATCCAGCTTTCCTACGCCATCGGCGTTGCTCAGCCGCTGTCGGTCTATGTCGACTTGCACGGTACCGGCAAGGTCGACGAGGCAAAGCTCGAGGACGCGTTGCGCACGGTGATGGATCTGTCGCCGTCGGGCATCCGCCGTCACCTCGATCTCAACAAACCGATCTACGCCAAGACGTCGTCCTACGGCCATTTCGGCCGCAAGGCCGGCCGTGATGGGTCTTTCTCCTGGGAAAAGACCGATCTCGCCAAGGCACTCAAGGACGCGGTCGCCGCCTGACAGCGGCACCGCAAAGTCCCGCCATGGATCCGAAGGACAGACCAAGCCGCGCGACCGAAGCCTTTTTCGGTCGCCGGCGCGGCAAGACCATGCGCCCGCAGCAGGCGGCCGCGCTGGAAAGCGGCTTCGGCACATATCGGCTCGATCTGGCGGCCGAGCCGCCGGCTGATCTCAGCGCTTTGTTTGAGACGGATGTCCGCGCGGTTCGCCTCGAGATTGGCTTCGGCGGTGGCGAGCATCTCCTGCATCGTGCGACCGAGGCCCCAGCGATCGGCTTTATCGGCGTCGAGCCCTTCGTCAACGGCATGGCCAAGATGATGATGGCGGTGCGCGAGAAACCGCTCGGCAATTTGCGGGTTTATGACGACGACGCCACAAGGCTGCTCGACTGGCTGCCGCAAGCCTCGCTCGACGGCATCGATCTGCTCTATCCCGATCCCTGGCCGAAGAAGAAACACTGGAAGCGGCGCTTCGTCAGCCCGGTCAATCTCGAGCGGTTCGCGCGTGTGCTGAAGCCTGGTTCAAAATTCCGCTTTGCGTCCGACATCGACACCTATGTCAACTGGACCCTGCTGCATTGCCGCGCGCATGGCGCGTTCGCATGGCAGGCTTGCGAGGCGGCGGACTGGCACCGGCCCTATGAAGGCTGGCCGGGCACCCGTTACGAGGTCAAGGCCATTCGTGAGGGCCGGCGGCCGGCCTATCTTACCTTCATTCGGAAATAGGCTCGCGGTCTTAGAGCAATTCCAGGAAAAGTGTGAAACGGTTTTCCGTCCGGAATTGCGTCAAAGCTAGAAGCGGCGGCCGATGCGATCGAAGGCGGCAGGCTCGACGCCGAGGTTGCGCAGGTCGTCGGCGCGCGGCCTGCGACCGGCTTCCACGGCCCGTGAAGCGGCCACGGCGCTGCCGAATACGGTGAAGAAGTCGCCTATTGCAGAAAATATCTTGCGATTGCTCATGATCATGTCCTTTCGCGCACGTGTGACCCACGGCCACATTTGTGCAGCGCAACATAGGTAGGTGCGTTTCGGCGCCAATCCCATGGGGGTCGCCGCATAGGCGCCATGCACCCCATGCAACGCTGGCGCGGGCCGCCTCGATGGCGGCGTTGCCCGACCAGCATAGCGGGCTTGAAACACAGGCCATGATCGTTTATATCAGCCTCAAATTCTTGGTCGGTATGACGAAGAGTGGGTCCACCCGGTCCCGCTCTTTTTTATTACCTGCCGATAACCTAGTAGAACGACAGGGCTTCAATGACTGCAACGGCAAGCGAGGGCGACGATCGCATCATCCGCGAAAGCGGCATCGATGCGCGCATCGCGCTGATCGTCCAGCCGGTCCTGCGTGGCATCGGCTTCCGCCTCGTGCGGGTGCATCTGTCGGGCCAGAACGGGCTGACGCTGCAGATCATGGCCGAACGCGAGGACGGCACCATGACCGTCGAGGATTGCGAAGAGGTCAGCCGCGCGGTGTCGCCGGCGCTCGACGTCGACGATCCGATCGAAAAGGCCTATCATCTTGAAGTCTCGTCGCCCGGCATCGACCGGCCGCTGGTCCGCAAATCGGATTTCACGACCTGGACGGGTCATCTGGTGAAGATGGAAACATCGATCGTCGTTGCCGACCGCAAGCGCTTCAAGGGCAAGATCGCCGAAGCCGGCGAAGACGATGTGCTGATCGAGCGCGACAAGGCCGCCTATGGCGAGGAGCCGACGGTGCGCGTCCCCTATGATGCGATTGCCGATGTGCGCTTGATCCTGACAGACGATCTTATCCGCGATGCCCTGTCGAAGGACAACAGGGCGCGCAAGGAAGCCAAGAAACGCCGCGGCGAACCGGACGACGACGAGTCGGGTGCGGAAGCGGACGCCACGGAAGAACACGAACAGGAACTATGATTGAGCTGCCGGGCGCAAAGGTCCGGCAAACAGGCTCGGGAGAAAAACGATGGTTGTAAGCGCCAACAGACTTGAATTGCTGCAGATCGCCGACGCGGTCGCGCGTGAAAAGTCGATCGACAAGTCGATCGTCATCGCCGCCATGGCCGATGCGATCCAGAAGGCGGCGCGCTCGCGTTACGGTCAGGAGACCAACATCCGCGCCGACATCAACCCGAACACCGGTGAGATGAAGCTGCAGCGGCTGATGGAAGTCGTCGAGAAGGTCGATGACTACGCCACGCAGATCGCCATTTCCTCGGCGCGCGAGCGCAATCCCGACGCTCAGCTCGGCGACTTCATCGCTGAACAGCTGCCGCCCATGGATTTCGGCCGCATCGCCGCCCAGTCGGCCAAGCAGGTCATCGTGCAGAAGGTCCGCGAGGCCGAACGCGACCGCCAGTATGACGAGTACAAGGACCGCATCGGCGAGATCGTCAACGGTACCGTCAAGCGCGTCGAATACGGCAACGTCATCGTCGATCTCGGCCGCGGCGAAGCGATCATCCGCCGCGATGAGCTGATCCCGCGCGAGAACTACAAATATGGCGACCGCGTCCGCGCCTATGTCTACGATGTGCGCCGCGAGCAGCGCGGCCCGCAGATTTTCCTGTCGCGTACCCATCCGCAGTTCATGGCCAAGTTGTTCACCATGGAAGTGCCGGAAATCTATGACGGCATCATCGAGATCAAATCGGTCGCCCGCGACCCAGGTTCGCGCGCCAAGATCGCCGTCATCTCGCGCGACAGCTCGATCGATCCGGTCGGTGCCTGCGTCGGCATGCGCGGTAGCCGCGTCCAGGCCGTCGTCGGCGAATTGCAGGGCGAGAAGATCGACATCATTCCGTGGTCGCCTTCGGCGGCGTCCTTCATCGTCAACGCGCTGCAGCCGGCGGAAGTCGCCAAGGTCGTGCTCGACGAGGATGCCGAACGCATCGAAGTCGTGGTTCCCGACGACCAGCTGTCGCTGGCCATCGGCCGCCGCGGCCAGAACGTGCGTCTCGCTTCGCAGCTGACCGGTTGGGATATCGACATCCTCACCGAGGCCGAAGAATCCGAGCGCCGCCAGAAGGAATTCGTCGAGCGTTCGTCGCTGTTCATGGAAGCCCTCGACGTCGACGAGATGGTCGGCCAGGTGCTGGCCTCCGAAGGCTTCACCAGCGTTGAGGAAGTCGCTTATGTCGATTCCGGCGAGATCGCCTCGATCGACGGTTTCGACGAGGACACCGCTTCGGAAATCCAGACCCGCGCTCGCGAATATCTGGAGAAGATCGAGGCCGAGCACGATGACAAGCGCAAGGCGCTTGGTGTTTCGGACGAATTGCGCGAAATCCCCGGCGTCACCACCGCCATGATGGTGACGCTTGGCGAGGACGGCGTGAAGACGATCGAGGATTTCGCCGGCTATGCCGCCGACGACCTGACCGGCTGGAAGGAACGCAAGGACGGTGAGACCAAGGTCTATCCGGGCGTGCTGGCCAATCATGGCGTGACCCGCGCAGACGCCGAACAAATGGTTCTGGCCGCCCGCCTCAAGGCCGGCTGGATCACCGAAGACGAGCTTGCAGCCGAAGAAGTCTCGGCTGACGAAGCCGTTGGTGCGTGAGGTGAAACCGCATCGCACCGAACCCGCCCTTGGACGAGATGAACGATCGCACCTGCATCGTTACGCGCAAACAAGCCGAACCGGATGATCTGATCCGGTTTGTCGTCGGCCCGGATTCGGCCGTCGTTCCCGACATTAAGAGAAATCTGCCCGGCCGCGGTTGCTGGGTGAGCGCCGACCGCCTACATATCGACAAGGCTGCGGCGAAGAACCTCTTTGCCCGCGCCTTCAAGGCACAGGTGGTCGTGCCGCCCGATCTTGGCGGCATGATCGACGGGCTACTTTCCAGGCACGCTCTGGGCATGCTTGGTCTTGCCCGCAAGGCAGGCGCAATTTCGCTGGGTGCCACCAAGGTCGAAAGTGCTGTCCGCGGTGGATTGGCGCTTTTCGTGCTCCACGCGACCGAGGCGTCCGACGACGGCGTGCGCAAGATCAGCCAGGCGCGACGGGCGACAGTCCATCTCGGCGGGCCCGCTATCCTTGCCTACAAACTTTTCTCCGAGGCCGAGTTGAGCTTGGCATTGGGGGGTACAAATGTGATACATGCTGCCGTTCTCGCGGGAGACGCGGGCAGGGCGGTCCAGAAGCGCATGGTTGCGCTCGACCGGTATCGGGGCGGTTCCCCGGACGATCTGGCAATGCTTGCGGCTGTTGCTGACGAAGATGATGCCGCAGAGGATATGGAATGAGCGATACGAAATCGGGTGACGACAATACGCTGAGTGTGACGCCGAAGAAGACCTTGACGCTGAAGCGCCCCGGTATGGAACAGGGCACTGTGCGCCAGAACTTCTCGCACGGCCGCACCAAGCAGGTCGTCGTCGAAACCAAGAAGCGCAAGTTCTCGATGCCCGGCGACAAGCCGGAGCCTGTTGCCGCCCCCGTCTTCACACCGAAGCCGGCGGTCGTGGCCGCACCCGTCGTCGTGCCGGAAGCACCGAAGGCGCCACCACCGCCGCCGGCCCCGGTCGAACGCAGCGGTATGGTGCTGAACGAACTGTCGCGCAGTGAAATGGAAGCACGCCGCAGGGCGCTCGAGGGCTCGAAGGTTCGCGAGGTCGAGGACCGCCAGCGCGCCGCCGAGGATGCCAAGCGTCGCGCCGAGGACGAAGAGCGCCGCAAGCGCGAACGCGATGAATCCGCACGCCGCCAGGCCGAGGAAGAGGCGCGGTTGCAGACCGAGGCAGAATCCCGCCGTCGGGCTGAGGAAGAGGCCCGTCGACGCGCGCCATTGGCCGCCGAACTGGCAACAGTCGATGACGAGGAAGTGGCCAAGCCGAAACGTGTTGGTGCCGGCGCACCGGTGCGCCGTCCGGTCACGCCCGAAGTGGCGCGTCCGGCCAAGCCGACCAAGGCCGAGGAAGACCGCCGCCGCGGCAAGCTGACGCTGAATTCAGCATTGTCCGACGAAGACGCGCGAGCCCGGTCGCTGTCGTCGATGCGTCGCCGCCAGGAAAAATTCAAGCGCGCGATGCACAATGAGCCGCGCGAGAAAGTCATGCGCGAAGTGATCCTGCCAGAGACCATCACCATCCAGGAACTGGCGCAACGCATGTCCGAGCGCGCGGTCGACCTGGTCAAGTTCTTCATGAAGCAGGGCCAGATCCTGAAGCCGGGCGACGTCATCGACGCCGACACGGCCGAGCTGGTTGCCACCGAATTCGGCCACACGGTCCGCCGCGTCGCCGAGTCCGACATCGAGGAAGGCCTGTTCAACATCGCCGACAGTGCCGAGGACCTGGTTTCGCGTCCGCCGGTCGTGACGATCATGGGTCACGTCGATCACGGCAAGACCTCGCTGCTCGACGCGATCCGCAACGCCAATGTCGTCTCCGGCGAAGCCGGCGGCATCACCCAGCACATCGGCGCCTACCAGGTCGAGAAGAACGGTCACAAGATCACCTTCATCGACACGCCCGGCCACGCCGCCTTCACAGCGATGCGTGCTCGTGGCGCCCAGGCGACCGACATTGCCATCCTGGTGGTTGCGGCCGACGACAGCGTCATGCCGCAGACGATCGAATCGATCAGCCATGCCAAGGCGGCCGGCGTTCCGATCATCGTGGCGATCAACAAGATCGACAAGCATGATGCCGATCCGCAGAAAGTGCGCTCGGAGCTGCTGCGCCACGAGGTTTTCGTCGAATCCATGGGGGGTGAAGTTCTGGACGTCGAAGTGTCGGCGACCAAGGGCACCAATCTCGACAAACTGCTCGAGGCGATCCTGCTGCAGGCCGAAATTCTTGACCTGAAGGCCAATCCGGATCGTACCGCCGAAGGCGTCGTCATCGAAGCCCAGCTCGACAAGGGCCGTGGCCCCGTCGCCACCGTGCTGGTGCAGACCGGCACGCTGATGCCGGGCGACATCCTGGTTGCCGGCAACGAATGGGGCCGGGTGCGTGCGCTGGTCAACGATCGTGGCACGCAGATCAAGGAAGCGTCGCCGGCGATGCCGGTGGAAGTGCTTGGCTTGCAGGGCACCCCGCAGGCCGGCGACCGCTTCGCCGTGGTCAACAACGAGGCCCGTGCCCGCGAGATCACCGAATACCGCCAGCGTCTGGCGCGCGAGAAGGCGGTTGCCAAGCATGCCGGCCAGCGCGGTTCGCTCGAGCAGATGATGTCGCAATTGCAGACAAGCGGGCTGAAGGAATTCCCGCTGGTCATCAAGGGCGACGTGCAGGGCTCGATCGAGGCGATCAACGCCGCGCTCGACAAGCTCGGCACCGACGAGGTGCGTGCGCGCATCGTCCATGCCGGTGCCGGCGCCATCACCGAAAGCGATGTGTCGCTGGCGGAGACTTCGGGTGCCGCGATCATCGGCTTCAACGTCCGCGCCAACGTCCAGGCACGTGCCGCCGCAGCGGCGGCTGGCATCGAGATCCGCTACTACTCGATCATCTACAACCTCGTGGATGACGTGAAGGCGGCTCTGTCGGGCCTGCTGTCGCCGGAGCGTCGCGAGACCTTCATTGGCAACGCGCAGATCCTCGAGATCTTCGACATCACCAAGGTCGGCAAGATCGCCGGCTGCCGTGTCACCGAAGGCAAGGTCGAACGCGGTGCGGGGGTGCGCCTGATCCGCGACAACGTCGTCATCCACGAAGGGACGCTGAAGACGCTGAAGCGCTTCAAGGACGAAGTTTCGGAAGTCCCCGGCGGCCAGGAGTGCGGCATGGCCTTCCAGAACTACGAGGACATGCGCGTCGGCGACGTCATCGAGTGCTTCCGCGTCGAGATGGTGACCCGGACACTCTGAGTTCGAGTGACTTGTCCATACCGGGCGGTGGCCGAGAGGCCGCCGCCCGAGGTCTATTGAGAACGACCCATATGAGACATGCGGCACGGTCCCATCCCGCGCCTCACGCCTTCAGGATAGAGAAAAATGCCCCGTCCAACCACATCCAGCCCATCCCAGCGCATGCTGCGCGTCGCCGAACAGGTGCGCCATGCGCTATCCGAAACCCTGCAGCGCGGCGAGATCATCGATCCGCTGATCGAGAGCACTGTGGTGTCGGTTTCGGAAGTGCGCATGTCGCCCGATTTGAAGGTCGCTACCGCTTTCGTCTCGCCGCTCGGCGCCAAGGATACCGATGCGGTGGTCGAGGCGCTGAACAAGCATGCGAAATTCGTCCGTGGCCGTGTCTCCGGCGCGCTGCGGCAGATGAAGTTCATGCCGGAGTTCCGCTTCAAGCTCGACACCTCCTTCGACAACTTTGCCAGGATCAACGACCTGTTGAAATCGCCGGAAGTGGCGCGCGATCTGGGTCCTGAGGACCAGGAAAACCCGCACCAGGGCAAAGACGACAACAAGGACACCGAATAGTGGCGCGCCGCGGCAAGAAGAAGGGCCGGCCGATCTCGGGCTGGCTGATCCTGGACAAGCCGGTCGGCATGGGCTCGACCGAAGCCGTCTCCAAGATCAAATGGCTGTTCCAGGCCGAAAAGGCCGGCCATGCCGGCACGCTCGACCCGCTGGCGTCCGGTATGCTGCCGATCGCGCTTGGCGAGGCCACCAAGACCGTTCCCTACGTGCAGGACGGCGCAAAGATCTACCGCTTCACCGTTGCCTGGGGGCAGGAGCGCTCCACCGATGACCTCGAAGGTCCGGTGACGAAAGAGTCCGACCTGCGCCCGTCGCAAGCCCAAGTGCTCGCCCTGCTGCCGAAATACACTGGCGTCATCATGCAGACGCCGCCGCAATTCTCGGCCATCAAGATCGCGGGCGAGCGTGCCTATGATCTGGCCCGCGACGGCGCGACAGTCGACATACCCGCGCGCGAGATCGAGATCGGCCGTCTGGACGTTGTCGAGCATGGCGCCGACCATACTGTTTTCGAGGTCGAATGCGGCAAGGGCACCTATGTGCGCGCGCTGGCCCGCGACATGGGCCGCGACATGGGCTGTTTCGGCCACATTTCCGAATTGCGCCGGGTGGAGGTCGAGCCGTTCACGGCGGAGGATTTCGTCACCATTGCCGAACTGGAAGCCGCCCGTTTCGGTGTCCAGGACGAAGACAGCACGACGGACGTCACGGACGCAACGGAAGCCGCTGACACGACAGAGGCTGTCGACAAGGTGGAAGTACCAATCGACTTCGACGCCATCGATGCGCTTCTGGTCGATACATCGGCCGCCCTTGACTGCCTGCCGCAGATCGCCATCAGCGACGATGCGGCGACCAAGGTCCGCCTCGGCAATCCAGTCATCATCCGCGGCCGTGATGCACCGGTGGTAGCCGAGGAAGCCTGCGCCACGGCGCGCGGCAAGCTGGTCGCCATCGGTGCCATCGAGCAAGGCATGTTCAAGCCCAAGCGGGTCTTTGCCGGGTGACTCCTGTCGTCTAATGTCGAGGCGAGGACTCGCACGAGGGGCATATGGCAAAGGCTGAGACCGTGAAGACGCGGGCACCAGTGAAAACGCGGCGGCCGCCGGTCGGTGCGTCGCCCGGCACGCTGATCGCCGATCCCTCGGCGCGGCGCAGCGAACTCAGGCTGACGCTGATCTCGCCCGAAAAATTCAAGACTATCGAAAATGCCAGCATCGACGACCTCAACACCCATTGCGACAAGTGGCCGGTTATCTGGCTCGATTGTACCGGCCTCGCCAACATCCCGCTGATCGAGGAGATCGGCCGCATTTTCAGCCTGCATCCGCTGGCGCTGGAGGACGTCGTCAACACCGGCCAGCGGCCGAAGGTCGACTTTTTCGAGGATCATGCCTTCGTCGTCGTCAGGATGATCGACGACGTCGCCTCGCACCGCTATGAGCAGATCGCCGTCTTCTTCGGCAATAATTTCGTCGTCACCTTCCAGGAGCGTGAAGGCGATCCGTTCGATCCCGTGCGCAAGCGCATCGAAAGCTCAGCGCCCAACCGGTTGCGCGCGCGCGGTGCCGATTACCTCGCCTATGCGCTGATCGACGCCATCGTCGACAGCTACTTTCCGCCGATCGAGGCCGCCGGCGACATGGTCGACAGCATCGAGGACGAGATGCTGCATTCGCCGCACAAGCATCAGATGCGGCAGCTGCATGAATTGCGGCGCGACGCCAACGTGCTGAAAGGCGTGCTGTGGCCGATGCGCGATGCGCTGGCGACGCTGATCCGCAACGATGTGCCCTATGTGAAGGCCGAGACCAAGATCTTCCTCAACGACACGCTCGACCATGCGCTACGGTTGATCGAGCTGGTCGAAACCCAGCGCGACATGCTGACCGGCCTGATCGAGATGCACCTGTCGCTGAGCCAGGCGCGCACCAACGACGTCATCAGCTATCTCACCATCGTCTCGGTCATCTTCATGCCGCTCACCTTCCTGGTCGGCATCTGGGGCATGAATTTCGATCCGGAGTCTTCGCCCTGGAACATGCCGGAACTGAAGGCCTATTATGGCTATCCCTTGTCGCTGCTGTTCATGGCGCTTGTCGCGTTCGGGCTGATCGCCTTCTTCAAATGGAAGAAATGGCTTTGACAAGGCTAAAACCTGCCATTTTGGCCTGAAAAGCCGGCTTGTGAATTGGGCTGGTGTTTTCCGGGGAATTGCACTATATGCGCCGCAGCATAGCGCTATGACGTTTTGCTTGCACCGGCCCCTGCTGGACGACATCCCGGCTGAGGGCGACCCGTTTCCTCAAACAGATAAGGAAAAACACGATGTCGATTACTGCCGAGCGCAAACAGGAATTGATGGGTGAATTCGCAACCGCCAAGGGCGATACCGGGTCTCCGGAAGTCCAGGTGGCCATCCTTTCCGAGCGCATCAAGAACCTGACCGACCATTTCAAGGACCACAAGAAGGATAACCATTCCCGCCGTGGTCTGCTTGCTCTCGTCTCCCAGCGCCGCAGCCTGCTTGATTATCTCAAGCGCAAGGACGACGCGCGCTACCAGACGCTGATCGAGAAGCTCGGTCTGCGCCGTTGACGAATTGACCGGCGGGCTTTCGAAGGAGAGCCCGCCGGTCGCGCATTCTGCCAGTCGCATCGACTGGCCAGACCCGGTTTCGATCGTGCAGAGGGCACTCGAAACCGCCCATGGACGGTCATGGGGCAGGATTGCAGGACGCTCGCGCGCGCACCGCGCCGAAATCACCCGAGCTTCCCGTTGTCTTGCCCGTGGCTGCCCGAGAAAGGAAGCCAGGGAAAGGGCATCCGCGCACCGTGAAACGGCGCGGCCCTTTCCTCATATTAAGGACAAGACATGTTCAATCACCACAAAGTGGAAATCGAATGGGGCGGCCGTCCGCTCATCCTCGAAACCGGCAAGATCGCACGCCAGGCTGACGGCGCGGTGCTCGCCACCTACGGCGAGACCAAGGTTCTCGCCACCGTCGTTTCGATGAAGGAGCCGAAGCCCGGCCTCGATTTCTTCCCGCTGACCGTCAACTACCAGGAAAAGACCTACGCCGCCGGCAAGATCCCGGGTGGCTATTTCAAGCGTGAAGGCCGTCCGAGCGAGAAGGAAACGCTGGTTTCCCGCCTCATCGACCGCCCGATCCGCCCGCTCTTCGCCTCCGGCTACAAGAACGACACCCAGATCGTCGTCACCGTCGTCCAGCACGATCTCGAGAACGATCCGGACATCCTGTCGATCGTTGCCACTTCGGCCGCCCTGACGCTCTCCGGCGTTCCCTTCATGGGCCCGATCGGCGGCGCTCGCGTCGGCTATATCAACGGCGAATATGTGCTCAACCCGCATGTCGACGAGATGCAGGAATCGAAGCTCGATCTGATCGTCGCCGGCACCACAGATGCCGTGCTGATGGTCGAGTCCGAAGCCAAGGAACTCGGCGAAGAGCTGATGCTCGGCGCGGTCATGTTCGGCCACAAGGGCTTCCAGCCGGTTATCGACGCCATCATCAAGCTGGCCGAAGTTGCCGCCAAGGAGCCGCGCGACTTCACCGCGCCGGACTATTCCGCGCTTGAAGCCGAGATGCTGAAGATCGTCGGCGACGAACTCAGCAATGCCTACAAGAACGTCGACAAGCAGAAGCGTTACGCCGCCGTCGACGCCGTCAAGGCGAAGGTCAAGGCAGCGTTTGCCCCGGCCGAAGGTGAAGACGCCAAATACACTTCCGAGCAGATCGGCAGCGTGTTCAAGGAACTCCAGGCCAAGGTCGTGCGCTGGAACATCCTGGACACCGGTTCGCGCATCGACGGTCGTGACCTGAGCACGGTTCGCAAGATCGTCTCCGAAGTCGGCGTTCTGCCGCGCACCCATGGTTCGGCGCTGTTCACCCGCGGCGAGACCCAGGCGCTGGTCGTTGCCACGCTCGGCACCGGCGAGGACGAGCAGTATGTCGATTCGCTGACCGGCATGTACAAGGAGAAGTTCCTCCTTCACTACAACTTCCCTCCCTATTCCGTCGGTGAGACCGGCCGCATGGGTTCGCCGGGTCGTCGCGAAATCGGCCATGGCAAGCTCGCCTGGCGCGCCATTCGCCCGATGCTGCCGAGCGCTGACCAGTTCCCCTACACGCTGCGCGTCGTCTCGGAGATCACCGAGTCCAACGGTTCGTCGTCGATGGCCACTGTCTGCGGCACCTCGCTGGCGCTGATGGATGCCGGCGTGCCGCTGGCCAAGCCCGTCGCCGGTATCGCCATGGGCCTGATCAAGGAAGGCGAGCGTTTCGCCGTTCTCTCCGACATCCTCGGTGACGAAGATCACCTCGGCGATATGGACTTCAAGGTCGCCGGCACCGCCAGCGGCATCACCTCGCTGCAGATGGATATCAAGATCGAAGGCATCACCGAGGAGATCATGAAGATCGCGCTGGACCAGGCCAAGGATGGCCGCCAGCACATCCTCGGCGAGATGGCGCATGCTCTGACCGGCGCGCGTTCGGAACTGGGTGAGTTCGCACCGCGCATCGAAGTGATGCACATCCCGACCGACAAGATCCGTGACGTGATCGGCTCGGGCGGCAAGGTCATCCGCGAGATCGTCGAAAAGACCGGCGCCAAGATCAACATCGAGGACGACGGCACGGTCAAGATCGCTTCGTCCAACGCCAAGGAGATCGAGGCGGCGAAGAAGTGGATCCACACCATCGTCGCCGAGCCGGAAGTCGGCGAGATTTACGAAGGTACGGTCGTCAAGACCGCGGACTTCGGCGCTTTCGTCAACTTCTTCGGTCCGCGTGATGGCCTCGTCCACATCTCGCAGCTTGCCAACGACCGGGTCGCCAAGACCTCGGACGTGGTCAAGGAAGGCGATAAGGTCTGGGTCAAGCTGATGGGCTTCGACGAGCGCGGCAAGGTCCGCCTGTCGATGAAGGTCGTCGACCAGGCCACCGGCAAAGAACTCGCCCGCGACAAGAAGACCGAAGGCGAAGAAAACGCCGCCTGATTGGTCTGAGACCATGAATCGAAACGGGCGCGGCTTATGTCGCGCCCGTTTTCATTTTAGCTCCGTTTTCACTTTCAGATCGTCTAGACAGGTCGAGATCGAACAATGTCCGCCGAGCCGTTGAAGACGCTTTTCCATCCCTTTGAGGCCGAGGCTGTTGCTTTGCCGGTAAAGGGCGAGCGCGTGCTGTTTCTCGGCGCTGAGCCAGGATTTCGCCTGCCTGAAGGCTTCGAGGCGACGCTTCACCTCGTGCAAGGCTTCCGGCCGGATTTTCGTGCGTTGCAGGCCTCCGGCGTCACCGCGCAACCGGAAGGCGGCGGCTTCGATATGGCACTTGTGCTGGCCGGCCGGCATCGCGGCCTGAACGAGGTGCGCATCGCCGATGCGCTTGAGCGCGTGGCGCCTGGCGCCTTGGTCGTCATTGCCGGCGGCAAGGATGACGGCATTGCCAGCCTGCGCAAGCGCGTTGACGAACTTGTCCCCCTTGAGGGCCATCTGCCGAAATATCACGGCATCGCCTTCTGGTTACGCCGTCCCGCGGATCTCGCCGTCGCGGAAGAACTGCGCGCCGCCAATCCCGCTCTGCTGGTTGAAAACCGGTTCCGCACCGCGCCCGGCATGTTTTCCTTCGACCGGATCGATACCGGCTCCAAATTGCTGGTCGAGAACCTGCCCAATGATCTGCGGGGCAGCGTTGCCGATTTCTGCGCCGGCTGGGGGTATCTGGCTGCCGAGATCGCCGCCTGCTCCCCCGGCGTTCAGGCGCTCGACCTCTATGAGGCCGATTTCGCCTCGCTCGAAGCCGCAAAGCTCAATCTGACAGGGGTCACCCAGTCGATCGCCAGAAACTTCTTCTGGATCGATCTGCTGAAGGAACCGGTCGAGAAGCGTTACGACGCGATCGCCATGAACCCGCCCTTTCACCGCAGCCGGGCGGCCGAGCCGGAGATCGGCGCCGGCATGATCCGCGCGGCGGCCAAGGCCTTGAAACCAGGTGGGCGGCTGTTCATGGTCGCCAACCGCCAGCTTCCCTATGAGCCGATCCTGGCGGCCGCTTTTTCGAGCCATGCCGAACTCGCTCGCGACGGCATGTTCAAGGTGCTTGTCGCTCGTCGTTGAAGCATGATCCCGAAAAGTGGATACCGGTTTTCGGAAAAGGTCATGCTCAGACGAAAACAGACATCGCGTCGCACTCAATGCAGATTGGCGACGCGCCGGACCTCATCGGTGACATGCGCGTCGCCGATCCTGATCTTGAGGGGGGCGGGCCTGCCGTAAAGATAGCCTTGCACCACCTCGCAGCCGGCTGCCCTGAGCAGCGTCGCCTGGCTTTCGGTCTCGACGCCTTCGGCAATGATGCTGACCCCGAGCGCGCGCGAAAGCCCGACGATCGTCGAGACGACCGCGCCGGAGCTGGAGTCGGTGTCGAGGCGGCTGACGAAGGACCGGTCGATCTTCAGCTTGCCGAATGAGAAATCGATCAAGTAGCTCAAATTGGAATAGCCGGTACCGAAATCGTCGACGGCGACCGAGATGCCCATATCCGCAAGCTCCTTCAGGATGGCGGCGGCGCGGTCGCGGTCCTGCATCATCGCCGTCTCGGTCACTTCCAGCTCCAGCCGCGACGGCTTGATGCCGGTGCTCGTCATAGTGTCGCGCACGATGCCGACGAAGTCCTTGGTCATGAACTGGACGGGCGAGATGTTGACGGCGACGAAGCAATCATCGGGCAGATGCTGTGCGTCGCTGCAGGCTTTGCGCAGCACCCATTCGCCGATCGGGCCGATCATGCCGGTTTCCTCGGCGATCGGAATGAACTCCATCGGCGGGATCATGCCGCGTTCCGGATGCCGCCAGCGGATAAGCGCTTCATACCCGACGATGCGGCCGGTCGGGAGATCGAGCTGCGGCTGGTAATGAAGGTCGAAGTCACCACGCTCGAAGGCTATATGCAGTTCGGATTCGATCCATTGGCGATGGTCGGCGACCCTGCCCATTTCGGCATGGAAGACCGACCAGTTGCCGACGCCGCTGGCGCGCGCGTTCTGCAGCGCCAGATTGGAGCGGCGCAGGATGAGGACCGGATCGACGCCGTCCTTTGGCATCGCCACGATGCCGACCGACAGGCTGACCGATTGCAGGTGCGTACCGAGATCATAGGGCTCCATCATCTCGTCGATGAGCCTCTCGACGGTGCTTTCCAGCGATCCGGACACCTGATTGTCGGGCAGCAGGATCGCGAATTCACCGGCGCCGATGCGTCCGATCAGCGCGCGCGGCGGCACGCACGTCTTCAAGCGCTTGGTGAAGGCGCGGATCAACTCGTCGCCCTGGCTGTAGCCGATGGCGTCATTGATCTGCTTGAACCGGTCGATGTCGATATCGATGAGGAACATCGGCTCGCCGGTCCGGCTGGTCGCGCATGCCGCCTCGGCAATCTTGCCGACCATCGCCGGGCGTGCCACCAGGCCGGTCAGCTTGTCGAAATGGGTTTCCGTGAAGACGAAATCCGCCGATTCATCGACGCCGGCGAAGAAGGACATCGCGGCGACCGATGCCGCCAGTGCGCAAAGAGCGGCCATCACCGAGACCATCATGTCCGCGGAGATGCCGACAAAACCATCGCCGAGGCCGAGCTTCAAGCCCCAGAGCCCGAGGACGAAACTGCCGAGACCCGAACTCGCTATGGTGAGCAGTCGGAACACCGGTGTTCGCTTCGGGTTGCTGACGGCGAGCATTGAAAGTTCCCCTGAGTACGGGGCTTTCTAGCGGATATCTCCTTAAAATGAGTTTCCGCGAATGAATCCAATTTTACTGGACCGAAAGTATTTCTTGAGCGGATCAATACGCCTAGCGCTGAAACGGATTCAGTTGGCGCGCTTTAAGCTTCGTGTCTTCAATGTCGCCATTCCAAAACCGCCGCGCACCTTTGGGCGACAGGCGTTAGTCTCGTCCGCCGTCGGTCTGCTTCAATTCGTCGAGTGTCGGCATGGAAACGATGTGATAGCCGGAATCGACATAGTGGATCTCGCCGGTAACCCCGGAAGACAGATCCGACAACAGATAAAGTGCCGAGCCGCCGACCTCGTCGATGGTCACCGTGCGGCGCAGCGGCGAGTTTCGCTGCTGGTAGGAGAACATATGGCGCGCATCGGAAATACCGGCGCCGGCGAGCGTGCGCACGGGTCCAGCCGATATGCCGTTCACCCTGATGCCGCGCGGACCGTAATCGTTGGCGAGGTAGCGGACACTCGCCTCCAGCCCTGCCTTGGCGACGCCCATGACATTGTAGTTCGGCATGACGCGGACGGAGCCCGCATAGGTCAGCGTGATCATCGATCCGCCGTCCTGCATCAAGGTGGCTGCATGGCGGGCGACCTCGGTGAAGGAGTAGCAAGAGATCACCATGGTACGGACGAAATTGTCCCGGCTGGTGTCGGCGTAGAGGCCTTTCAACTCGTTCTTGTCGGAAAAGCCGATGGCGTGGACGATGAAATCCAGCCCGCCCCATTCCTTGCCCAGGGTCTCGAATGTGGCGGCGACCGAAGCGCTGTCCTCGACGTCGCACGGCACCACCAGCGAGGCGCCGAGCTTGTCGGCCAGCGGCTTGACCCTGCGTCCGAAGGCATCGCCCTGATAGGTGAAGGCGAGTTCCGCCCCATGTTCGGACAATTTCCGGGCAATTCCCCAAGCGATCGAATGATCGTTGGCGACACCCATGACAAGCCCGCGCTTGCCCTTCATCAATCCGTCCATGGCCGGCAAATCCTTATGCGGAATAGCGCTGGAAAACGAGCGTGGCGTTGGTGCCGCCGAAGCCGAACGAATTGGACAAGACAGTATCGATCCTGGCGTCGTCGATGCGCTTTCGCACGATCGGCATGCCCTCGAATTCGGGGTCGAGGGTCTCGATATGGGCGCTTTCGCCGATGAAGCCGCCCTGCATCATCAGGATCGAATAGATGGATTCCTGCACGCCGGCCGCGCCCAGCGAATGGCCGGTCAGCGACTTCGTCGAGGTGATATACGGCATCTCTGGGCCGAACACCTCGCGGATCGCTCCCATTTCCTTGGAATCTCCCACCGGCGTCGAGGTGCCATGGGTGTTGATGTAGTCGACCGGTGTGGAAACCGTAGCCAGCGCCTGGCGCATGCAGCGGACCGCGCCCTCGCCTGAAGGAGCAACCATGTCGTAGCCATCCGACGTCGCGCCATAGCCGACGATCTCGGCATAGATCTTGGCGCCGCGCGCCTTGGCATGCTCAAGCTCTTCCAGCACCAGCACCCCGGCGCCGCCAGCGATGACGAAGCCGTCGCGATTGGCGTCATAGGCGCGGGAAGCGGTCGATGCCTTGTCGTTGAATTTCGACGACATCGCGCCCATGGCGTCGAACAGGTCCGACATCGTCCAGTCGAGATCCTCGTGGCCGCCGGCAAAGATGATGTCCTGCTTGCCCCACTGGATCAATTCGTAGCCATTGCCGATGCAGTGCGCCGAGGTCGAACAGGCCGACGAGATCGAGTAGTTGACGCCGTGGATCTTGAACCAGGTGGCAAGCGTTGCCGATGCGGTTGATGACATTGCCTTCGGCACCGCGAACGGACCGATGCGCTTGGGACTGCCATTCTTCAGCGTCGTTTCGGCAGCTTCGACGATGGTGCGGGTGGATGGTCCGCCCGATCCCATGACGATGCCGGTGCGCTCATTGGTGATGTCGCTCTCGCCGAGGCCCGCATCCGCGATCGCCTGATCCATGGCGACATGGTTCCAGGCAGCCCCCTGGCTCAGGAAGCGCATCGCACGGCGGTCGATCATGGCCGATGGATCGAGCGTCGGCGCTCCCCAGACCTGGCAACGGAAGCCGTGTTCGGCGAAGGAATCGGAGAAGCTGATGCCGGATTTGGCGTCATGCAGAGAGGTCTGCACCTCGTTGGCATTGTTGCCGATCGACGACACAACGCCGATGCCTGTGACTACGACACGTCTCATTCGCAACTCCTTCCAAGGATGCTGGCCAGAGAGCTGGCCAGGGATGCCGGTCAGCCAACCGCCGACTGCTTGGACAGACCGACTTTCAAATCCGTTGCCGCGTATATGGGTTCGCCATCCGCCTTCAGCCAGCCATCGGCGATGCCGAGCACCAGCCGGCCCCGCATCACGCGCTTGAAGTCGATGCCATATTCGACCTTCTTCACCGAGGGCGTGACCATGCCCTTGAATTTCACTTCACCGGTCGACAGCGCCATCCCCTTGCCGGGTTCGCCCAGCCAGCCAAGATAGAAGCCCGTCAATTGCCACATGGCGTCGAGGCCGAGGCACCCCGGCATGATCGGATTGCCGATGAAATGGCAGGCAAAGAACCACAGGTCCGGCTTGATGTCGAACTCCGCGCGGATGAAACCCTTCTCGAAGGCGCCGCCCGTCTCGCTGATCTCGGTGATGCGGTCGAACATCAGCATCGGCGGATAAGGAAGCTGGGCGTTGCCCGGTCCGAACAGTTCGCCGCGGGCGCAGGCCAGCAATTCGTCGTACTCGTAGCTGGATTTACCCGCCATCAATCTCATCCCATATCGTTCCGGGCTATCGGGTGCCCTTGTAGTTGGTTTCCTAACACAATCTGTTTCAGGCCGGAAACCGGCGTTTGCGCTTAGCCTGCTCGTCTGCCTGGGTCAATGCGCGCTATTGATCGCATTCGGACGACAGAATATATGTCCTGAGAGGTCCGGTTTCGGCAGACGTTCATTTTTTTGCCATTCTGGGCGTGTCTTGGGGCGGAACTGTGGGGTTCGACGAGAAGATGGACCTGGACGGCCGGAAGGAAAATGTCGCTGTGGACAAGCGGGTCCGTGAAGCCGGCCTGAGGCCGACGCGTCAGCGCATTGCGCTGGCCGATCTGCTTTTCGCCAAGGGCGACCGGCATCTGTCGGCCGAGGAACTGCACGAGGAGGCGGTTGCCGCCGGCGTGCCGGTGTCGCTGGCCACCGTCTACAATGCCCTTCACCAGTTTACCCAGGCGGGACTTTTGCGCATCCTCGCCGTCGAGGGCGCGAAAACCTATTTCGACACCAATACCTCCGACCACCACCATTTCTACATCGAAGGCGAAAACCGCATATTCGACATCGACAGCGGTCCGGTGACGGTTGCCAACCTGCCGGAGCCTCCGGAAGGGATGGAGATCGCCAATGTCGACATCGTGGTGAGGCTGCGCCCCAAACGCCGCGAATGACCGGCGAGGCCCCCTGACCGTGCCCGCGCTGTTGCTGCTCGCCGGGCACATGTGGGGCAATGCGATGGCGGTTGCTGATCTGGATCGCCCACATCGCCATCGACCGTGCGCTGGGCTATGGCCTGAAGCTGTCGACCGGCTTTCCGGACACCATCTCGGCCGCATCGGGACTAGATGACCACGCCTGATGCAGGCGGCCGGACCGCTCATGGCTCCGCTAGATATCGCCTCCCGACACCGGCATCGTGGAAACCGTCTCGAGCATTCGCTCCGTCGCGTCGAACAGTTCATGGGCGAGACCAAAAAGCCGGGGATATGGCGAGAACACCAAAATCGGGTTCAAGGCGCAGACCGTCACGCCGGCTGCTTGTTCGCTGACCACGAACTTGAACGGCGCTTCGGGCACGGCGCCAGGATCGGTCAGCAACAGGCGCGCCATGTATCGCGGGTGGAACCAAAGCAGTTGACGGAGCCGAATGGTGGAGATCCCGCCTTTCCTGAGCAGGGCCTGCGGATCGATCTCATGGATGATCCATAGCTCGGCAGCAGCGATGGCGTCGCGAAGCCGTTGCAGTGTCTCATCGAAACCATAGCTGGACGAAACGACGATCTGGTGACGCGGAATGGTCGCCATCGAACTCGGATCGAGGGTCACGAGGTCAGTCATTGAGAAGCACTGTCCGTGGAAAGTCGAGTTCTGGCTGGGCGAAGTGATTGAGGATGTTGGAATAGAAGTTGAGTGCGACATGCGCGATCACCTCTGCCAGTTCCTCGTCGTCGAGCCCCGCGGCCCTGGCGGCGCCGAATGCCTGGTCGGTGACGGCTCCGCGGCTACGCGCCACATCCGCAGCCAACGCCAGCGTGGCCGCCACTCTGGCATCGCTTGAATCGCCCCTGCGATTTAGCTCCAATTCCGTATCGGAGATGCCGATCTTGGATCCGCGAAATGCGTGGGCCGAAACGCAGTATTCGCAGCGGTTCACCTCAGCAGTTATCAGGGCGATCTGCTCGCGCAATTTCGAACTGAGACGGCCGCTCTGCAGCGACTCGCGAAATTGCAGATAACCTTTGAGAGCGACCGGAGAGTTGGCCAGGACGCGATAGAGGTTCGGGACGCGTCCGAGCTGGCGTCGCGTTTCCGCCAGAAGCTTGCCGGCTTCCGTGTCGGAATCTTCGTTTATTGGCGATAGGCGAGACATCTAATCATTCTCCTTCCGGGTCAGCCGGCAACCGCCGTGCTTCGTCGGAATCCATATGACTCGACGAGGAGCATTTGGAAATGTCATAGTAGCTGTCTCTATGATATGAGTACGAAATGAAGCATCTTGCCATCGAACAGCTTCGCAGCTTCGTGCTTGTTGCCGACTGCGAGAGCTTCACCACCGCGGCCGATCTTCTCGGGACCACCCAGTCGGCGATCAGCCTGCGGGTCCGCAAGCTCGAGCAAGCGATGGAGCGGCGTCTCCTGGCGCGGACGCCGCGCGCGGTTTCGCTGACGCCCGAAGGCGCGCGGTTCCTTGCTTCGGCGCGGCAGGTCCTCGAGGCTCATGACCGGGCCGTGGCTACATTCGATGCTGGCACGCAAACCACCACGCTCCGGGCGGCCATCGGCGATCACGCCGCCGGTGCGCTTCTGGAGTCGGCGTTTGGGCGTCTGAGCCAAGTCTTTCCGGAATTGCTGCTGGAAGTGTCGGTGGGTCTCTCAGCCGAGATGCAGGCCCGCTACGACGCAGGCAAGGCCGATTTTGCCGTCGTGCGCATGGATATCAGCCGGCGCCAGGGCATCCCGCTCTACCGAGACCAGCTTGTCTGGTGTGCAAGGTCGCCTGACGTCTGGCGGTCGTCTGCCGCGTTGCCGCTGTTGGCATTGCCCGGATCCTGCACCGTCCGACTGGCAGCGGAACGCGCGCTCGATGGCAGCAATACCGCCTGGCGCCTCGCCTTCACCGGCGGTTCGGTGACTGCGTTGCAATCGGCCGCCAGCGCGGGCTTGGGAGTGGCGGCGATCGGGCAGAGCCAGGTACCGGCCGATTGCGTGATACTGAACCGGTCGCATGGATTGCCGGATTTGCCAGCCAGCCGGATTACGCTCCTGACACGGTTGAGCAACCCGCTGAGAGGCGCAATCGCTGCCGCATTCGCAACGGACGCGAGCGATCGGCGGCGTGAATGACAATGCTGCAATTGAGTTTGATGAAGCGGAGGCGCAAGCACCTTGTTGCCGTATCCGTGATTGCCGGCCTATTTCTGATCCCGAGTTCTTCCGAGCCTCGCGATGAAGTTGTCAGTCCTTGACCCGTTCGCCGGGATAGGCGCCCCAGACAACCGACTGGGCAAGCCAGCCGGTGTGGCCGTCGAACGTCATTTCGCACCACTGGCCGTCGCAGGATTTGATCGTACCCATGACGCCAGGTTCAATCATCGCGACCACTCTTGCGTCCTTGTCGGGACTGTTGAGAAGGTCGATCTGGGCGCCCTTGCCGCGCTGCCATGGTGCGACGATTGCCGTGCGTCGGCCGGAAAGCAGCGACTGGTTGATCCAGCCTTCCGAACCATCGGCATCGCGCACGCGGCGCCATGTGTCGAATTCCTGGATGATCTCCATCGGCAGGCCGGCCTTCATATACATCCAGTCGACCGAGTAGTTGGCCCCGGGACCGACGCGCGAGTTGACGCGGCCGGATTTCAGGCTGACGAAGCGCGGCAGCGGCAGGCCGCTCGGACCAAGCGTGACGACGCCCTGGGCAGGTGCTGCGGCACTCTGCGCGCCCGCAAGCGGAGAATAAAGCAGAGCGCCGAGAAATGCTGCGCTGAGGGTCAGGCGAAGCGACGCGAAACCAGACACTTTCATTCCTTTCGGCGCTTGCCCATCGGCCTCGGCGCCCCTTTTTCTTTGTCTTCGGCGGCACCGCTTGTTACAGGGAGTAATCGGCACCGCGACCGGCTTTCAGTTTCGCCGGTCTTGGTTAAAGAGGTCTCAACGAGATCGGGTTAGAAGCAATTCCAGCAAAAGTGTGAAGCGGTTTTGCGTTCGGAATTGCGGCAAGTACTCGAGAGGGAAACAATGGCAGGCAAAAAGAAGCCTCTCGTCGTCATCACGCGAAAGCTGCCCGACCCCGTCGAGACCCGCATGCGCGAGTTGTTCGACGCAAGGCTGAATGTCGAGGACCGGCCGATGACGCAGCCGGAACTGGTCGCGGCGGTCAAGGAGGCCGACGTGCTGGTGCCGACGGTAACCGACCAGATCGACGCCGCACTGATCGCCCAGGCCGGCGACAACCTCAAACTGATCGCGAATTTTGGCAATGGCGTCGACAAGATCGATGTCGCGGCCGCGGCCAAGAGGGGCATCACCGTCACCAACACGCCGAATGTCCTGACCGAGGACACCGCCGACATGACCATGGCGCTGATGCTGGCGGTGCCGCGGCGGCTGGCGGAAGGCGCCAATGTGCTCACCGGTGACAAGAAATGGGCCGGCTGGTCGCCGACCTGGATGCTGGGCCGGCGCATCTGGGGCAAGCGGCTCGGCATTGTCGGCATGGGCCGCATCGGCACCGCCGTCGCCAGGCGGGCCAAGGCCTTCGGACTGTCGATCCATTATCACAATCGCCACCGCGTGCTGCCGGCCGTGGAAGACGGGTTGGAGGCGACCTATTGGGAAAGCCTCGACCAGATGCTGGCCCGCATGGATATCATCTCGGTCAACTGTCCCTCGACGCCGGCAACCTTCCATCTGCTTTCGGCGCGGCGGCTGGCGCTGCTGCAGCCGACTGCCTATGTCGTCAACACCGCACGTGGCGACATCATCGACGAGGAAGCGCTGGTCAAGCTGATCCAGGACGGCAAGATCGCCGGCGCCGGGCTCGATGTCTACGAGCATGAGCCGGCCTTGAACAGCAAGCTGCTGAAGCTCGCCGCCAAGAACAAGGTCGTGCTTTTGCCGCATATGGGCTCGGCGACGCTCGAGGGCCGCATCGACATGGGTGAAAAGGTCATCATCAATATCCGCGCCTTCGTTGACGGCCACCGCCCACCAGACCGCGTGCTGCCGCTCAGGACCTGACGCTGTCGCGGCCCACAAACCGTAAGATAAACCTTACGGGATAGCTTTGCGCATGGTGATCGAGGTCGGCCTGGCATAGCCCTCGTGCGCCGTCCGTTCAGTTCGCGAAAGCCGAGGCGAGCAAAGGCCGCATGATTCCCGGTCAGCTCGATCCGCGTCTGAAGCTCGATTGCCGCCTTGCCGCGGCTGCGGGCAAGGTCTTCGACCGCCTGCATCAGCCGCCGGCCAATGCCTTGTCCCTGGCAGTCCGGCGCGACCGCGAGCTTGCCGACATAGAACTCTGTCACCTTTTCAAGGGCAAAGACGCAGCCGACGATCCGATCGCCCTTGAGCGCGACGAAGCCGGTCTCCCACCGCGCCTTGTCCCGCAGAGTGTCGGTGGTCAAAAGGTGGGCCGAGGAGGGCGGGTCGATGACGCCGTCCATCGAGGCGAAAGCGCGCATGATCAATGCGAGCACATCGTCCCAGCGGTCGAAATCGGTCGGGATCCGCGTGATGGAGACAGCTTCGATCCGGTCCAAGAATTCAGCTTCTCTTGTAGCGGATGGTGTCGAAGCGCGCCGCCAGCCCATCATAGAGCAGCAGCCGGCCGACCAGCGGTTCGCCGACGCCGGTGATCAGCTTGATCGCCTCCATGGCCTGCAGCGTGCCGACGACACCGGCCAGCGCGCCAAGCACGCCGGCTTCGGCGCAGGACGGCACCAGGCCCGGCGGCGGCGCCTCGGGAAACAGATCGCGATAGCCTGGATTGGGTTTGCCGTCCTTGCCGTCTTCGAATGGCTTCAGCACCGTTACCGAACCATCGAAGCGTCCGACGGCGGCATGCACCAGCGGCTTGCCTTCGCTCGCGCAGGCATCGGCCACGGCATAGCGCGTTTCGAAATTGTCGGAACCGTCGACGACGATGTCATAGCGGGCGACGAGGGCGGGCGCATTGTCCTTGGTCAGCCGGATTGTGTGCGCTTCAACAATTGTGTTGGGATTGATGCGAGCGATTGCCGCCTTGGCGCTATCGGTTTTCAGCAGGCCGACAGTGTCGGTACCGTGAATGACCTGGCGCTGCAGATTGGACAGCGAAACGGTGTCGTCATCGACCACGCCTAGTGTGCCGACGCCGGCGGCGGCGAGATATTCAAGCACCGGCGCGCCCAGCCCGCCAGCGCCGATGACCAGCACCCGGGCCTGTTTCAGCCTTTGCTGGCCGGCTCCGCCGATCTCCGGTAGCACGATGTGGCGGGCATAGCGTTCGATCTCGTCTGCGGTCAGGGCGGCAGTGGTCATTGCCTGATCATACAGGGACTGAAAAACCTTGTCAGGGATCTTCGGTTGGCCCAACCGTCCCATGGTCGACAGTCAGGAATTGCGCGCGTCCCTGGAGACTGGAAAACAGCGCAGCATCGGTTCCTGTCATGAACGCCTGGCAGTTCAGTTCCTCCAGGATGGAAAACAGCGCCGTGCGGCGCCGGCTGTCGAGATGCGCGGCGATCTCGTCGAGCAGCAGGATCGGTGTCATGCCCGACATTTCGCCGGTCAGCCTTGCATGCGACAGCACGATGCCGACCAGCAGCGCCTTTTGCTCGCCTGTCGAGCAAAGCTCGGCCGGCATCGCCTTGGGGCGGTGCCGAACCATCAGGTCCGAACGATGCGGGCCATCGAGCGTGCGCCCGGCGGCGCGGTCGCGCTCACGGCCGTCGGCAAGCGTCCGGCGGAAGCGTTCCTCGACATCGACTGCCGGCGCGACGGCAATCTCGGCTTCCAGATCGCCCGAAAGGCCGATGTCGGCCTGCGGAAACGGTCCTGTGTCGGGCAGCCTGTCGATCATGGCGGCGAGAAGACGCACCATCTCGGCCCGCGCGGCGGCGATCGCCACACCGGTTTCGGCCATCTGCGTCTCGATAGCGTCGAACCAGCGGTCGTCTCGAGAGCCTTCAGTAAGCAAGCGGTTACGGCCACGCATCGCCTTCTCATAGTCGATCGCACGTTGCCCGTGGCCGGGATCGATCGCCAGCACCAGCCGGTCGAGAAAGCGCCGGCGATCCGCGGCCGGCCCGGTGAACAACGCGTCCATGGCCGGCGTCAGCCACACCACGCGCAGCCATTCCAGCATGTCCTCGGCCGAACGCGCCGGAGCTCCATTGATGCGCACCCGCCTGCCGCCTTCGCCGGCGGTGTCGCCGCCGGAAATGCCTGTTCCGATCTCGACTTGGCCGTCAGGTCCGTCGAGCCGGGCATGCAATGCAAAGCCGCCGTCGCCGCCCTCGCGTGCGACATCCGCGTAAGGGGCGCGGCGCAAGCCACGCCCTGGTGTCAAAAAGGAGATCGCTTCGAGGAGATTGGTCTTGCCGGCGCCGTTGTCGCCGGAAAAAACCACGGCACCTGGCGCCAGATCGATCGTCAGTGCCGCATAGTTGCGGAAATTAGTAAGTGTTAGCTTACTTATATGGTTCTGTCCCGGCAACCGCTATCCGCCTATAGAGCGCTCCATCGTTTCACAGAAACGCAGAACCGCTCTATCTCTTTGTTTTGACGCAATTCCGGACGGAAAACCGCTTCACACTTTTCCTGGAATTGCTCTAGGAGTTGCCGTAAATATCGCGCTTGCCGCCGTTCACAACAGGACCGAAGTGCTGACACCGCGCCGCTACACCCGCATCGGCATCAACACATAAAGCGCGGTCTCGTCGGCCATGTCGTGGATCAGTGTCGGCGAACCGGCATCCGCCAGCATGAACTTGGCCTCCGTGCCGGTCAGCTGCGCGGCAACGTCGAGCAGGTACTTGGCGTTGAAGCCGATCTCGATCGGATCGGATGAATAGTCGGCGGACAGTTCTTCGGTGGCGCTGCCTGAATCCGGATTGTTGACCGCAAGCGTCACCTGACCCTCGCTGATCGACAGCTTCACCGCGCGGCCGCGTTCGGAAGAGATGGTCGAGACACGATCGACGGCGGCGGCAAAGCTCTGGCGGTCGATGATCAGCTTCTTGTCGTTGCCGGTCGGAATGACCCGCTGATAGTCGGGGAAGGTGCCGTCGATCAGCTTCGAGGTCAAAACCACGCTGCCGATGGTGAAGCGGATTTTGGTGTCCGACAGTTCGGTGGTGACCGCGACATCCGGATCGTCGACGAGCTTCTGCAGCTCGCTCACCGTCTTGCGCGGAATGATGATGCCCGGCATGCCTTCGGAACCCGCTGGCGCATCGATCTCGGCGCGCGCCAGGCGGTGGCCGTCGGTCGCCACCGAGCGCAGCTTCAGCTTGCCGCCGACCTCATGCGTGTGCAGGTAGATGCCGTTCAGGTAATAGCGCGTCTCCTCGGTGGAGATGGCGAATTGGGTCTTCTCGATCAGGCCTTTCAGGGCAACCGAGTCGAGACGGAAGATATGCGAGAAGGATCCGGCCGAGAGCTCCGGGAAGTCGGATTGCGGCAGACACTGAAGGCGGAAGCTCGAGCGGCCAGACGTCACCGTCATGGCGTTGCCGTCCTCGTCCGTCTTCAGCATCACCTCGGCGCCATCGGCAAGCTTGCGCACGATGTCGTAGAGCAGATGTGCCGGGACTGTCGTCGCCCCGCCGCGCTCCACCTTGGCGGGCGTCGCTTCGGTCACCTCGAGGTCGAGATCGGTCGCCTTCATTTCAAGGCTGGCGCCTTCGGCGCTGAGCAGCACGTTGGACAGGATCGGTATGGTGTTTCGCCGCTCGACCACACGATGGACGTGGTTGAGCGACTTCAGGAGATTTGACCGTTCCAGGATAACACGCATGACGAAACAGGCTCGCTTGAATGAATGACGGGTCACCAGTGAGCGGCGTCCCGCGAAAGGTCTGAACAGGCTCAGAATCTGCGTAAACTGACAGGAAAAAACCAGCAAACGCAAGCCCGCGCCACCGGTTCAGGCCGGCTAGGCGGGCTTTCTGGGGATAACGCGCCCGAAGTCCGCGAGCCAGTGTCGTAAAACCGAAATCCAGATCGCTTCCAGGCGGCGCCACGAGCCCGATCCAGGCCCAGCGCCGCACTGGCAAGCCATTGAATTCCGGTATTGTTCTGGCTCTGCCATCCCCGGAGGATCAGGCCTGGTCGTTGATCAACCGCCTCAGAAGCTCAAGTTCCTGCGCCAGCGTGTTGTCGTTGCCGGAAAGGTCCTCGATCTTGCGCACGGCATGCAGCACCGTGGTGTGATCGCGGCCGCCGAAACGCCGTCCTATCTCAGGCAGCGAGCGCGGCGTCATCACCTTCGACAGGTACATGGCGACCTGCCGCGGCTTGACGATGGTGCGCGTGCGCCGGTTGGACAGCAATTCGGTCTTCGACACATTGTAGTGACGCGCCACGATGCGCTGGATGTCCTCAATACGGACACGCTTCGGCTCGCCGGTGCGATAGATGTGGCCGAGGATTTCGTCGATCCGGTCGATGGTGATCTGCGGCTCGAAGGATTGACGGAACAAAAGCTGATTGAAGGCGCCTTCCAGCTCGCGTCCGCTGCCGGTCACGGTGCGGGCGACGTGATTGAGGATCTCCTCCGAAATGTCGAGCGACGCGTCGTCGCTCCTGGCCGTGGCAAGGCGCAATTTGAGCATGCCGAGGCGCATGGCGAAATCGGGCGCCGACATTTCAAGCGCGACACCGCCATTGAGGCGCGAACGGACCCGCGGTTCGAGCGATTCCAGTTCCGATGGCGGCCGGTCGGCGGCGACGACGACCTGCTTGGCGCTGTCGAGCAGCATGTTGATGAGGTGGCAGAATTCGTGCTGGATCGACTTGCCCTGCAGAAACTGCATGTCGTCGATGATGAGCAGGTCGATGTCGCGCAGCTGTTCCTTGAGCGTCAGCGCGTTGTTGTCGCGGATCGCGGTGGCAAAGCGCCACATGAAATACTCGGCCGTGAGATAGACGACGCGCGACTTGGGGTTCTGCTTCAGCGATTCCGCGGCGATGGCCTGCAGCAAATGTGTCTTGCCGAGCCCGACGGTTGCGTGAAGGAAAAGCGGATTGAAGCGCACCGCGCTCGATTGCGATTCCGCCACTGCCTTGGCGGCGGCGAAGGCCACCCGGTTCGACGGTCCCTCGATGAAGGAGCCGAACGTGTAGCGCGGATCGAGCGGTGATCCCAAAACGTTGTGGCGGAATTCGCTCTCGATCGGTGTGCCCGGACGCGGAGCCGGTGCGCGCTCCACCCGGCTGGGGCTGACTGTGCCGGCGGCAAGCGCCGTCTGCGTCTGCCGTGTCACCTTGCTGCGTGCTGGCGTTACCTCTGGCTCGGCCTGGCTGCGTCCCTGACGGGTTGCCGTGCGCACGACGATGTCGATCTTGAGGAGATCGGGATCCTCCTGCTTCCACAACTCGGAGATGAGGTCGAGATAGTGGCCGTTGATCCATGAGCGCAGGAAGGCAGTAGGCACCGAGATGCGGACGATGCCCTTGGAAGCCTCGGCGACCTTCATGCGGCCAAACCAGCTCGAATAGACTTCGGTTCCCAGGCGCGCCTTCAACTGGGCTTTGACCCGGTCGAATTTCTGTTCCGCGTCGCTGGACACCGCCATGTCGTTTGCTCCGATCAAAGTTCCAGGAAATGGGAGGTCGCCCGTAAGCTCCCTTTCGATGCCGCTCTGCATGATCTTTTCCTTGTTCTTCCGTACCTGTTTCCACCGGGGATGCGCCTCCTGCATCCGGTTCCGGCGACCTAAGTCTTTGCTACGATGTCCGCTGCCGCCGCCGGCAGATGAACGTCGCCCATTATCTGCGGGAACCGGTGCCGGCCCATGGAAGCCAGTCCGCGTTGGGTATGTCAGGGCAATACAACACCGTCCGGCGAAAGGAGCGCCGGCGCGCCGTCTACCTGCCATGTCTAGTTACGCCAGTCCCCTACCGTATCGAAAAAGACAAACCAAACCCGTCCGCGGACTTGATCCGCGTTGCAAATCCCGCCAATTTAAGCTGGCCGATTCAGGCTTGGGTTAAGAGCCAGAGCCCGTCCCTTTCGATAGATCGACACTACCGAAATCGCTGTGGATAGGGCAAGGCCACGTCTAACGGATTTTTAAGGAATCTGGTTACTGGAGGCGGGTTCGAGTGGCGTGCCGTGACGGCACATTTTAACAAAGCCATTGTGATTCAAACCCTTTTCCGGCGAATATGAAAAACCGGACGCTGAGAGAAATATTCTGAAATAATTCGCTTGACAGCGACTTGTCCCCGATCGGGTCGGCCCGGTGTGGACAAGCTGTGGATCACCATCAGTAAGTGTCTGAAAATTATAAGCTATTTCTGACAGTTAAGAATCATTAAGCTGGCCCTTTTCAAGCATGCCGATCAACAGCAGGCATGCATATGCCGGCAAACTATTCCCAATTGTGAAATCCGCCTAAGACGCCGTTTCCGGACATTCTTTTTAAGTGCTTGCCGGCAAACGAAAAAACCCGGCACAAACGGCCGGGTTCGAAGAACGTCAGTCTAGGCAAGTAATGTCAGGCCGACAGTACCTTGACCCGCTGAGCCAGTCGCGACACCTTGCGGGACGCCGTGTTCTTGTGAATCACGCCCTTGGTCGCGGCGCGCATCAATTCCGGCTCCGCGATCTTGAAGGCAGCCTGTGCGGCAGCCTTGTCGCCGGAGGCAAGCGCCTCTTCGACCTGGCGGATATAGGTGCGGACGCGCGAGCGGCGGTTCTTGTTGATCGCTGCGCGGCGGACGATCTTGCGCGTTGCCTTTTTGGCCGAGGATGTATTGGCCATGATGCCTCTCTTCTGATCTGGTCGGCGCATGCGGAATGCCGCAGGGCGCAAAAAACAAACGGGCAGCCACGGGGCCGCCTCGGTTGGTGCGGCTTATAGTTCAGCTTTTCCGGCGCGTCAACGCTGCCCGGTCTTCTTTTTGGCGGCCAACAGCCATCTTCTTCGCGGCCAAGGGATTGGCGTCAGCGGTTGGTGAAATTCGGCTTCCGCTTCTCGGCAAAGGCCGCCATGCCTTCCTTCTGATCGTCCAGTGCAAACAGCGAGTGAAACAGCCGGCGCTCGAACCGCAATCCCTCGGCAAGCGTCGTCTCGAAGGCGCGGTTGACAGCCTCCTTCGCCATCATCACCGATGGTAGTGAGAAAGCGGCGATCTTGGCTGCGGCCTTCAGCGCCTCCTCGACAAGCTCGCCGGCAGGCACGACCCGCGACACCAGACCAGAACGCTCGGCCTCGGCGGCATCCATCATCCGCCCGGTCAGGCACATGTCCATCGCTTTCGACTTGCCGACGAAGCGGGTCAGCCTTTGTGACCCGCCCATGCCTGGAATGACGCCGAGGGTGATCTCGGGCTGGCCGAATTTGGCCGTGTCGGCGGCGATAATGAAATCGCACATCATCGCCAGCTCGCAGCCGCCGCCGAGTGCATAGCCCGCCACCGCCGCGATAATAGGCTTTCGCGCCCGCGTCAGTTCCTCCCAGCCGACGAAGAAGTCTTGAGCGTAGGCGTCCGCGTAGGAGATGGACTGCATCTCCTTGATATCGGCGCCGGCGGCGAAAGCCTTTTCGGAACCCGTGATGACCATGGCGCCGATATCTGGATCGGCGCTGAACCCGTTCACGGCTGCCACCACTTCGGTCAGAATCTGCGAATTCAGCGCGTTGAGCGCCTGCGGCCTGTTCAGCGTGATCAGCCCAACCTTGCCGTGCGTCTCGGTGATGATCGTCTCATAGGCCATGGCTGCTTCTCCTTGCTCACGCTCGTCTAGAGCGGTTCATCGTTTCACGGAAACGCAGAACCGCTCCCATCTCCTTGTCTCGACGCAATTCTCGACGGAAAACCGTTTCACACTTTTCCTGGAATTGCTCAAACTCACCGCTGACATGTCCGGCAATAAAAGGTCGATCGGCCGCTCTGCACGATCCGTTCGATGTGGCCGCCGCAGCCGGGCTTGGAGCAGGCCTCGCCTTCGCGGTCGTAGACGGCGAAGGCGTGCTGGAAATAGCCCAGCGACCCATCGGTCTGCATATAGTCCCGCAGTGAGGAGCCGCCGGCTGCGATCGCATCCGATATCACCGAACGAATGGCTTGCGCGAGGTGTTCGCTTTGGGCTTGGGCTTTCTTTCCGGGCCTGGCGATCGTGCCCGCCTCGCGCAGCGGCGACAGGCCGGCACGCCACAACGCCTCCGACACATAGATGTTGCCGAGCCCGGCGATCAGCCTCTGGTCGAGAAGCGCTGCCTTCAGTGGTGATCGCCGCCCCTTCATCAATGAGGCGAGCAGCGCACCGTCCAATGTGTTGCCCGTAGGCTCGACGCCAAGTCCAGCCAGCATCGGGTGAACGTCCGGCAGTCCCTCCGCAAACAACATGAAGCCGAAGCGGCGCGGATCATTGAAGATCACGCGGGACCGGGCACCGGTTGGAGACTCGACATGGAAGACGACGTGGTCGTGATTGGAGCTTTTCGAGCGGTCGTGCCGGAAGATGCCGGGCATGTCGCTGCCATCGGCCGTCTCGACGCGGAATGAGCCCGACATGCCGAGATGGCAGATTAGCACGGGCCCGCCTTCCAGGTCCATCGTCAGATACTTGGCCCGGCGGCCGAGTGCCGTGATCGTCTTGCCGGTCAGCCGCTGCGCGAATTTCTCGGGAAATGGAAAGCGCAGATCCGGTCGGCGCGCCTCGACGCGGGCGATGGTGGCGCCTTCCAGAACCGGCTGAAGTCCGCGCCGGACGGTTTCGACTTCCGGCAATTCAGGCATGACCGCCGATCGCCGTATAGAAAGAAGTGCCGTAGCGTCCGGGCGCCAGCCCGAGATGCTCGGCCAGGGTCTCGCCAATGTCGGCGAATGTCGTTCTCAGTCCGATGTCGCCGCCCTTGAGACCCGGTCCAGTGCCGATCACCGGAATGCGCTCGCGCGTGTGATCGGTCCCGCCCCAGGTCGGGTCGTTGCCGTGGTCGGCCGTCAGGATGAGAAGATCGCCCTGCCGCAGCCTCGCAAATGCTTCCGGCAGCCGCAGGTCGAAGGCCTCGAGCGCGGCAGCATAGCCTGCGACATCGCGGCGGTGACCGAATTCGGTGTCGAAGTCGACGAAATTGGCGAAGACGAGGTCACCGTCGCCGGCATCATCGATCGCACCCAGCGCCTCGTCGAACATCGCCATGTTGCCTGCCGCCTTGCGCACTTGCGAAATTCCGCGATGGGCGAAGATGTCGCCGATCTTGCCGACGGCGATGACACGGCTGCCACGCGCCGTCAGCCGGTCGAGCAGGGTCGGTTCCGGCGGAGGCACGGCGTAGTCATGACGGTTGTATGTCCGCTCGAAAGTGGCGGTGGTTTCGCCGACGAACGGCCGCGCGATCACCCGTCCAATCCTCAGCGGGTCAACCAGCCTGCGCACCACCTGGCAGAATTCATAAAGCCGGTCGAGGCCGAAATGGACTTCATGCGCGGCGATTTGCAGGACCGAGTCGACCGACGTGTAGCAGATCGGCTTGCCGGTCCGGATGTGCTCCTCACCGAAGCGCTCGATGATCTCGGTGCCCGGCGCATGGCAATTGCCGAGAATGCCCGGCACCTTGCCTTCACGGATGATCGCCTCGGTCAGTTCGGCCGGAAAGGCCGGAACCGTATCCGGGAAATAGCCCCAGTCGAGGCGCACCGGCAGGCCGGCGATTTCCCAATGGCCGGATGGCGTATCCTTGCCGCTCGAAACCTCCTGTGCGGCGCCGTGAAAGGCAGTTGGGAGCATATCCGCCCCGCTGTTGGCAAATCCCAGTCCCGTCGCGGTTTCGGCAGCCTTGCCAAGCCCGAGTGAGGCCATATGAGGGACAAACAGCGGTCCACTACGAGACCCTTCGCGATCCGCACGGCCCTCCGCACAGGCCTCTGCGATGTGCGCGAATGTGTTGGCGCCGGCGTCACCGTAGCGGTCGGCGTCGGCCGCGCCGCCGATGCCGAAGGAATCCAGGACGAAGAGGAAAGCGCGCGCCATCAAGTTGTTGCCAGTTTGACCGACCAGACATAGGGTTCCGCGACTTCATTGGCAATTCGGAAACCAAACGGCAACGGGCAGGCGTGACAATCAGTGCATATCGCCCAAAAGTGCGCAGCGGTTTTGGGGGCAACGACTTGCCCAAAGCAAGCAGTGCGTCGCCCAAAAGTGCGCAGCGGTTTGGGAATGACGATCTGAGCATCGATCCGGGAAAACAGACGGCGGTTCTGTCATGAGGGTTGCGTTAAAGACATATGCCGCTCTGTTGCTGGGGCCGGGCGCGCTCGTCGGGCTCTGGTCCAACCCGGCGCATGCCGACTGGCGCGATGATATCGGCACGTTTCGCATAGGCATCGTTGCCGAGCCAGGTGCCGGCAACGCCGTTCCGGGGCTGGCTGTGTTGACCGACGCCTACACCAAAGCATTGGGCATGAAGGTCGAGTTTGTCGTTGCCCGCAATTATGCCGCGCTGATCGAGGCGCAGGCCGATTCCCGCATCGAATATGCGATCTATTCGGCCACCGCCTATGCAACGGCCTCGCAGCGCTGCTTATGTATCGAACCGCTTGTCGCTCCGGTCGATTCAGACGGCGCGATCGGCATCCGCTCCGTTCTGCTGACGCGGGACGGCAAGCTGCCCGACCTTGCGGCGATGGACCGCCATCGTATCGCCATGGCGCCTTCGGACAGCGTCGGCGGTTCTCTCCTGCCATTGGCGGCGTTGGCCGCGGAAGGCCGCAAGATCGCGGAAGATGCACCGTTTCTGGCCCGTGCCGATTCGGCCGCGGCGGCCGAGACGATGCTGGTCGACGGCAAGGCTGATGGCCTGTTTGGCTGGGTGACGGCCGCTGCCGACGGCCCGCGAGAACCGTCGGGCACGCAGGCCAGGTTGGAGGCGGCAGGGCTCTCGGTGACGGCGCTTCGTGTCGTGTGGACGTCGGGTCTGCTGAGATACGGCCCGCACGCGGTCCGCAGCGATCTCGACCCGGAAGCCAAGCGTCGACTTGCCGTGTTCCTCACCAACCTCAAGTCGACGACGCCCGATATCTACGCCCTCCTGGAATCGGGACATTCCGGCGGCTTCGCTCGCGTGGCGCCAAAAGACTACGAGATGGCCGCTGCTATCGTGCGCTTCGTTTCGGACCGTGAGCCGCAGCAGTAGCGGCCCTGCGCAGGGCCTAGCTGGTTCTGTTCAACAGTCGCTGCAAGGGATCGTCACGCTTCTGCGGGGGCGCAGATAATAGGTTTCGCCCATGGTTATGTTGCTGAAAGCCGAGGTCAGTCCAAGCTTCTGTTGACTGCTCGCGCTCCACGCGATGGCCGGCGTATAGCCGAGGTTGCTTTCGACGCGAATGAGAAACGTGTTGGCGACTCTGAGCGACGTCGGGATCGTTGTCTCGGTGGTGGCGCCGGCGCCACGGCTGGCGACGCCGGCGACCAATTTGCGTGACCAAACCACCAGTGCCCTCGTCGCATCGGGCGTAACCTGTATCGCCGTGATGGTGATGCTAGGGGGCGAGCGGTTGTAGGGCTGAAGGGTGACGCTGCCGATCTGCATGATGGCGTCGACATCCGCTTTGAGGACGCTTGTCTGCTGGGTGACGAGATCGGCCACCATGCTGCCGATACGACTGACCTTCTTGCTGGTCTCGATGGCTTGCGACGCTTCCATTGTCAGGAAATACATGATCAGCAGAATTGGCATGATCAACGCGAATTCAACCGCCGCGATGCCGCGGCGATCGGACCAGAATCGGCTTGCTTTCCGCCAAACTCCCGTAATCATAAGATGTGCCCCCGCACGCATCATGCCCTTGCCCTTTTCTTATACTGCTCGTGCATTCCGCTCAGTTGTCGAACGGCTCGTTCTGCCAGGTCACCGATGCGAAATGCAGGGTCTTGTTGCCGCCCATCGACTGCGCCAGCAGATCGGTCATGATCGGCCACTTGTAGAAGACCCGAAGCATGTTCCTCGACTCCGCCGCACCCGCTGTCACTGAGAACGATTGGGTTGCGGTGCCTTTCGTCAGTACGACGTCGCCGTTCTGGATCTTGAAGCCTGCCGTGGCCGCATCGGCGAACGACGTATATTGGCGAAGATCCACCAGCAGTTGATTGGGACAATCCTGGGAGACGATGATCTGCAGTTTCGTGCAGATCATGTCCCGCAAATTGGTTCCGGCAACGTCAGCCGCTCTCAACTGGCCGGTGCGCAGCTTGCGCGCGACATCGTCGGTGACGTTGGCCATCACCTCCTGGCCGGCAAACGAGATGCAGCTTTCCAGAATGGCAAAGACAAGCAGCGCGAAGGGGACTGAAAGGATCGCGAATTCGATTGCCGTGGCGCCGCGCCGGTCACGAAGGAAGCGGGCGAAAAACCTTGGGCGTCTCACTTTGTGGTCGCCTGCGCGACCGAATTCCTTGCTCATGTCCGATCCTGCCGATCTCTATGCGGTCTCGGAAGGAGCATTAGCGCAAACCGATTGAGGTCCGGTTTGGATGATCGTTAAAGTCGGCGCAGGCCTCTTAACCAGACAATAACCGGAACGGCAGTCGGCAACGCCACCTATCGGCTGACGCTCATCTCCGCTTCCGAAGACTTCTCCGCTTCGCTCTTGTACGAGCTTTCGCAATAGGGTGTGCACGACATCGTCTGGATTTCGGCGCGCCGATAGATGCGCACGGACGAGGCGGCTTGCCGCACCACGGTAACCTGCTCGTCGACGATGGGGCTGCCGTCCGTATCGAGCACGACCAGATTGGTGACCCCGAAGCCTTTGCCGGTGAGCACGATCGTTGAAGCGTCCTGCACCGAAGCGTCGGCGATTGCCGGGTTGCCGACCACGATGGTGTCGGCGGGACGCGACAGTTTGACGATCTTGGCCTGGTTCATCGTGACCTCGATACCGGCGCCGGCCATGGCGGGCGCGACGAAGCTCGAGACGGCAAGAAGCGCGGCAATCAGGATTGACGATCTCGGCTGGGCCATTGAGGCGCTCCACGCAGGCGGACTGATCAACGGAACATGAACGAGATTGGTGAACCAACGGTTAAGCATGCGGTGTCGCCAATGATGCGATGGCAGACAAGGACGCTCGCCGGGCACTGTCCGGAAGTCCACAAACCCGGGGCGAGAAGGCTCAGTGGTATATTAGCCCCAGGTTAACCACGCAATGTGTTCGAACCGGGAAAGGAATCGGTAAGGCTGTTTCTTAAGCCGATCGAAAGAGCTTCTCCCTAGATTGGCAGCATCCGATCAACCATCACAGAAGTTGACGGAAGTGCTGTAACACGTGGAGTAGGAGCTCTCGAATGTCTAATCTCATCGCACGTTTTGTGAAGGACGAATCCGGCGCGACCGCTATCGAATATGGTCTGATCGCCGCTCTCATTGCGCTCGCCATCATCACTGGCGCGGGCCAGCTCGGTACTGCGCTCAACGCCAAGTTCACCAACATCGGATCCACGTTGAACGGCGCTGGCAACTGATTCGCTATCGCTGAAGCAATCAACTTGCAGCAAGGGCCGCCTCACTGGCGGCCCTTGCTTTGTTTGTGAGACCTTAGGGTACCAAGACGTTTTAGCAGCGGGCCTCATCAATCGTTAATCGAACATGTCTAGACTGGCCGCATTGGAATTGAACAATAGGCACAGCGCCGATGCTTGAAGCCCTGATCTTCGTCGTCTTTCCGTTCTGCATGCTGTTTGCCGCGATTTCCGACATGCTGTCGATGACGATCGCCAATCGCGTGCCGGTGCTGCTCGTCGTTGTTTTCGCGCTGGTCGCGCCGCTGACGGGTATGGACTGGGCGGTCTATGGCGGACATTTCGCCGCCGGCGCCCTGGTCCTGGCCGTGACGTTCGGCCTGTTTGCAATGGGCGGCATGGGCGGCGGCGACGCCAAGCTTCTGGCCGCCACCGCGATGTGGATGGGCCTCAATATCAATCTCGTGGAGTATCTTGTCGCCTCGACAATCATCGGCGGCTTGCTGACGCTGGCGATCATCCTCTACCGGAAGTCGCTGCTTGCGGCCGTTACCGGCCAAAATCCGTTTCTGCGCCATTTCGCCGACGAGGCAAAAGGTGTTCCCTACGGCGTCGCCCTCGGCCTTGGCGGGTTGCTGACCTATCCGGATTCGCCTTTGATGGTATGGGCGCTTGCCAGGCTGGCGACTTGAGCACGATCTTATTTTTATTGTCTGTCAGCATTGCCGAAACCCCGTTCTCAACAGGGCCGGCCCGGCCATTTTGGCCGTTCAGACCACATTCCGGCTAATTTATGTAAAGCTTAAATTAATCACGATCGTAAGCATTACATTAACCTTGTTTTGACGATTGCCGCTGCAAAGTCCGGCTTGGCTACGTGGTTTGCCAGGGCAAGGGTTCGGACAGATGCCAGCATCGCGATTGATAATTCTGAGCGTGGCGGTGGCCGCGGCGGGTGGCGCTGGCTATGTCGCGAAGAACATGGTGGCACCGCCGCCCCAGGTCGTCGTCGATTCCGGCCCCCAAGCCCCGGCAGTGGCACTCCAGGATGTGCTTGTGCTTTCAGGCGACGTTCCGATGGGCAGCCCGATCCAAAACAACATCGCCTGGCAATCCTGGCCCGCCGACGGCGTCAACGCGAATTTCATCACCCGCACCGCCGAGCCCGAGGCGCTGGACAAGCTGAAGAGTTCCGTTGCCCGTGTGGCAATGTATGCCGGAGAACCCCTGCGGCGCTCCAAGCTGATCGGCGAGGGGCAGAGCTTCATGTCGTCGATCCTGCCTTCCGGCATGCGGGCGGTCGCCACGGCCATCTCGGCCGATACGTCGGCCGGCGGCTTCATTCTTCCCAACGATTTCGTCGACGTCATCATGACCCGCAGGGCCGATGCCGCCAGCGGCGCCGCCGGCTTCAACACCGAGACCATCCTCAAGAACATCCGCGTCCTGGCCATCGATCAGACCATTCAGGAGGACGAGGAAGGCAAGAAGACCAGGGTGGGTCAGACCGCCACGCTGGAACTGACGCCCAAGCAGGCGGAGATCATCACCGTCGCCCAACAGATGGCGGATCGCCTGACCCTGGCGCTACGGGCAGTCGCGGACGCGCAGGAAAAGAATCTGGGTGAGGCCGACTATCTCGTTTCCGGCAATGGCCGCAGGGGAACGGTGAGGCTGATCAAGTCGGGCGAAGTTTCCGAAGTAGGGGCAAGGAAATGAGGCTAAGCGGTAAACTGCCGGCAATCGTAGCCGCGGCATTCGGCCTGCTGCTCGTCGGAACGAATGTGCAAGGCAGCGTTGTCGAGGCAAAGAACGCGCAGGTCACGGCATCGACGGCCACCCAGCGCGTCAAACTCGGCCTCAACAAGTCGGTGGTCATCGACCTGCCGAGCGATGCCTACGACATTCTCGTCGCCAACCCGGCGGTGGCCGATGCGGTGACCCGCACCGCAAGGCGCATCTATCTGTTCGGCAAGGCGGTCGGCGAGACGAACATCTTTGTCTTCGGTCCGAATGGCGAGCAGATCGTCAGTCTTGACCTGGCCGTCGAACGCGACGTTGCCGGCCTTGAGGATTATATCAGGCGCTTCCTGCCGACGTCGGCCATCAAGGTGGAACTGCTGAACGACAACGTCGTTCTGACCGGAACGGTCGACACGCCGCTGGACGCAAAGCGCGCGGTCGACCTGGCGACGATCTTCGTTTCGGGTGGTGAAGCGACGACGGGACAGTATTCGCAGACCGCCGCCGGCGGTTCAGCTCAAAGCGGTGTCGACATCAACAATCCGGACCAGGAACGCCGCACCAGCAAGATCGTCAACCTGCTGCAGATCATTGGCGACGACCAGGTTACGCTGAAGGTCACGGTCGCCGAAGTCAGCCGCTCCGTGATGAAGCAGCTCGGCGTCAACATGGTCGGCAGCGGCAGCTCCAACGGCATTTCTTACAGCGCGGCAAGTTCGCCTGCTTTCGGGTTGGGCAAGCCGATTGCGGCTAGTTCCGGTTTGTTGCTGGGAGACGGGATCGGAAACGGCCTCCAGGCCTACATCAATGCCATGGAGCAAAGCGGCGTGATGAAGACGCTGGCCGAGCCGACCCTCACCGCCGTGTCGGGCGAGAAGGCAACGTTCAAGGTCGGCGGCGAGTACAATCTGGCCACCGGTCGCTCGAGCAATGTCTCGACCGACAATCAGACCGGCCTGACGACATATTCATTTGAAAAGATCGAATACGGCATTGGCCTCGAGTTCCAGCCGGTCGTGTTGTCGGCGGGGCGCATAAGCCTCAAGGTCAGAACCTCCGTATCGGAGCCGACCACGGATGGTGCGCCGACCCTCGAAGGTTCGGGCACTCAACCCGGTATGACGATATTGTCCATCCGCAAAAGGCTTGCCGATACCACTGTCGAATTGCCTTCGGGCGGGTCGATGATGATCGCGGGTCTCGTTCGCGACGACGTTCGCCAGGCTATCTCGGGCCTGCCTGGCCTAGCCAAGATCCCGGTGCTCGGCTCGCTCTTCCGCAGCAGGGACTTCGTCCGCAACGAGACCGAGCTCGTCATCATCATAACGCCCTATCTGGTGAAGCCGGTGGCCCGCAACGACCTTGCCAAGCCGGATGACAATTTCAACGCCGCCAGCGATGGCGCCGGCATGTTCCTTGGCCGCGTCAATCGCGTCTACGGCACCATGCAGACAGACAAGCCCAACGGCCGCTACCACGGCGTTGTCGGCTTCATCTACAAGTGAGCGGGGAAGCGGACATGTCTCAGTCAGCATTGAAGGCAAGCACCATCGCGGCAGCGATGCGCTTTGGCCGCTCGCGGGTCTGCCGGGGAGCCGTTCCTGTCCTGGCGGTTGCGGTGGCGGCTCTGCTGGCCGGCTGCGCCCAGCGCGACAGCATCACGGTCGGCGCCATTCCGGACGATTACCGCACCAACCATCCGATCGTGATCGCCGAGAAGAATCAAAAGATCGACCTCCCGGTTGGTGCCGGTGACCGCGGCATGACCGGCTCTCAGCGCGATACACTTCTTGGCTTCCTCGATGGCTATGACAGAAGTGCCGCCCCGACGCTGACGATCCAGGTCCCGAGCGGATCGGCCAATGAGGTCGCCGCGACCGCGGCGGCCCGTGATTTCGCCCGGCTCGCGATCGCCAGCGGCGTCAAGCGCAACCGGCTTGTCGTCACCTCTTACCAGGCCGCCTCGAGCGAAATATCCTCGCCGGTCCGCGTCGCTTATGTTGCGGTGAGGGCGCGGACCGACAAATGCGGACGCTGGCCAGCCGACCTCGTCGATACGTCGGAGAATAAGCACTATGCCGACTTCGGCTGCTCCTATCAGAACAATCTTGCCGCCCAGATGGCCAACCCGGCCGATCTGCTCGGCCCGCGCAAGCCGTCCACAATCGATGCTGAAAATCGCGGCGCGGTGATCGATGTCTACCGTGCAAGAGGCATTTCGGATGAGTTCCTGGGCAATTCGGAAGTAGACTACTAAGCCGCCAGTCTCGGATAGAACAGGCCACGGGAAAGAGCATGACGATGAGCAACCTTGCCTACGACGCCCCGGTGGACGGCAGCGATACCTCGCAGCAGGACATCGCCGCGATGCAGGCGTTGCGGCCGATCCCGCGCATCTCGATCCAGGCATTCTGCGAGACCGAGGGTGTTGCCAATCCGGTCGAGCGCGCCGGCGAGGACCGCCGCATGACGAAGGCGCATCTCAAGGTGCATATGGGCGGCGTCCCCACCGCCATCGAATTCTACCAATCGGCGCCGACGCCCAACCTGATCCTGCTGGAATCGCGCAGCGAGCCCAAGCAATTGCTGGAACAACTCGCCCAGCTTTCGGAATATTGCGATCCGACGTCGAAGGTGGTGGTGATCGGCCACTACAATGATGTCGGCCTCTACCGCGAGCTCATCCGCAACGGCATTTCCGAATATGTGATCGCTCCGGTCTCGATGGCCGACATCGTCAGCGTGGTGTCGTCGATTTTTATCGATCCGGAAGCCGAGCCGCTCGGCCGCTCGATCGCCTTTGTCGGCGCCAAGGGCGGTGTCGGCTCCTCGACGATCGCACACAATGTGGCTTGGGCGATGTCCTCCCTGTTCAAATCCGAAGTGGTCGTCGCCGATCTCGATCTGGCTTTCGGCACCGCCAACATGAATTTCGACCAAGATCCGGCGCAAGGCATCGCCGAGGCAGTGTTTTCACCGGAACGCATCGATGAAGTCTATCTCGACCGGCTGCTGACCCAGTGCGCCGAGCATCTGTCGCTGCTGGCAGCACCTTCGACGCTCGAACGGGTCTATGATTTCGATGCCGAGGCCTTCGTTCAGCTCATCGACACCGCCCAGCGCAGCGTGCCGCTTCTGGTGCTAGACGTCCCCCATGCCTGGACGGGCTGGACCAAGAACACCCTGGTCAAGGCCGACGAGATCGTCATCACCGCGACACCGGAACTTGCCAATCTGCGCAACACCAAGAACCTCGTCGATATGCTCAAGCGGCTTCGTCCCAATGATCCGCCGCCCAAGCTGATCATCAACCAGGCCGGCGTGCCGAAGCGCCCGGAGATTTCGCCCTCCGACTTCGCCGAGCCGCTCGGCTTGTCGCCAATGTCGGTCATTGCTTTTGATCCGTTGCTGTTCGGCAATGCCGCCAACAACGGACGCATGCTTGGCGAAATGGATGCCAAGAACCCGGTCGTCGCAATGATCAACGAAATGGCGCATGTGCTGACCGGGCGCAGCGAAATCAAGATCAAGAAGAAGGCCGGGCTCGGCAGCCTGCTCGGCAAGCTCTCGCGCAACAAGAAGTGACGCTTCAGCAGTGGAATCGGTAGTCGATCATGTTTGGTAAAAGAGGCAGCGACGACGGCAACCGGTTCACGCCGGAATTTCGCCAGCCAGCACCGGCGCCTGTTGCGCCGCCGGCTGCAGGTTCCATGGACACGGCGGTTCTGACCCGGCCCGCGGCGCCAAGCGCGCCTGTCGCGCCGCCGGCGCGCCGTGCGGTCGAAGCACCGCCATTGGCGCCTGAGCCGAAGCGGGCACAGCGCGAAAAGAGCGAAACTTATTACGATACCAAGAGCCAGGTCTTCTCCGCGCTCATCGACACCATCGATCTGTCGCAGCTTTCCAAGCTTGATCCTGAAAGTGCGCGCGAGGAAATCCGCGATATCGTCAACGACATCATCGCGATCAAGAACTTCGCAATGACGATCGCCGAGCAGGAAGAGCTGCTCGAGGACATCTGCAACGACGTGCTCGGCTATGGGCCGCTCGAGCCGCTGCTCGCCCGCGACGACATCGCCGACATCATGGTCAACGGCTCCAGGAACGTCTACATCGAAGTCAACGGCAAGGTCGAACAGACCGGCATCCGCTTTCGTGACAACCAGCAGCTCCTCAACATCTGCCAGCGTATCGTCAGCCAGGTTGGCCGCCGCGTCGACGAATCCAGCCCGATCTGCGACGCGCGCCTTCCCGACGGCTCCCGCGTCAACGTCATCGCGCCGCCACTCTCCATCGATGGCGCCACGCTCACCATCCGCAAATTCAAGAAGGACAAGCTGACGCTCGATCAATTGGTCAAGTTCGGCGCCATCTCGCCGCAGGGCGCCGAAGTCCTCAAGATCATCAGCCGTGTTCGCTGCAACATCGTGATCTCGGGCGGCACCGGTTCGGGCAAGACGACGCTGCTCAATTGCCTGACCAACTATATCGACCGCGAGGAGCGCGTCATCACCTGCGAAGACTCGGCCGAGCTGCAATTGCAGCAGCCGCATGTGGTACGCCTCGAAACCCGCCCGCCCAATCTGGAGGGCGAGGGTGAGGTGACGATGCGTGACCTGGTCAAGAACTGTCTGCGCATGCGGCCCGAGCGCATCATCGTCGGCGAAGTGCGTGGACCCGAAGTGTTCGATCTTCTGCAGGCGATGAACACCGGCCATGACGGCTCGATGGGCACGATCCACTCGAACAGCCCGCGCGAATGCCTGAACCGTATCGAATCCATGATCGCCATGGGCGGTTATTCGCTGCCGCAAAAGACAGTGCGCGAAATCGTCGTCGGCTCCATCGACGTGATCATCCAGGCGGCGCGCTTGCGCGACGGATCGCGCCGCATCACCCACATCACCGAGGTGATCGGGATGGAAGGCGACGTCATCATCACGCAGGATATCGTCCTCTACAACATCAAGGGTGAGGACGCCAACGGCCGGCTGTTGGGTGAGCACGTATCGACCGGCATCGGCCGTCCGCATTTCTGGGAGCGTGCACGCTATTACGGCGAGGAGCAGCGTCTCGCCATTGCGCTCGAGGCGATGGAGAAACGCGCTGACTGACGTATGCTGGGGTGTAAGGGTTCGGGCCAATGTTTGGAATTGACGGCACAGTACTGGCGTTTGTCGTGCTCGCCGGCTTTAGCGCCGGCGCCGTCGCCTATGCATTTCTGTTCACCCGGATCAGCAACGAGAAACAGGTCGGCAAGCGGCTCGAAACGATCAGGACCGCCGAGACGGATCGCTCCGTCGTCAAGGCCTCGCGCGACCGCGTGGCGGAAGCCACCAAGCGGCGCAAATCGGTTCAGGATTCTCTCAACGAACTCGACGCCAAGCAGAAAACCAAGGACAGCCGCGTCAAGAAACCGCCGCTGAAAGCCCAGCTTCGTCAGGCCGGCCTCAAGACCACCATCGAGCGTTTCTATATATATTCCGCAATATGCGGCATCGTTTTGACGATGGTCGCCTTTGTGGCCGGAGCCCCGCTGATCGCCTTGCCGGGCGTGCTGTTGGCCGGGGGGCTGGGCCTGCCGCGCTGGTTCGTCACGTTTCGTCGCGCCCGCCGGGTCAAGGCATTCCTCAACGAATTTCCAAACGCGCTCGACATCATCGTGCGCGCGGTCAAATCCGGCCTGCCGCTGAACGACGCCGTGCGCTTGATCGCCAACGAATCGCCCGAACCCGTGAAGACCGAGTTTCGCCGCATCGTCGATTCACAGCAGATGGGCCTCTCTATCCCCGACGCGACCTTGCGCATGCCCGAAACCATGCCTTGCACCGAAGCAAGCTTCTTCGGCATCGTTATCCAGATTCAATCGCAGGCCGGCGGCAATCTCTCCGAGGCGCTGGGCAATCTTTCGCGCGTGCTTCGCGATCGCAAGAAGATGAAAGCCAAGGTCGCGGCGCTGTCGATGGAAGCGAAGGCGTCCGCCGCGATCATCGGTGCGCTGCCCTTCATCGTCGCCTTTCTCGTCTACCTGTCGAGCCCGGCCTACCTGATGCCGCTCTTCAACACCAGCGTCGGAAACCTGATCCTTGGTTGCTCTGCGGTCTGGATGTCGATCGGCATCCTGGTGATGCGCAAGATGATGAACTTCGAAGTCTAGGATGCTGGCATGACCGAGCAAGTCATCAAGACCCTGACGGATCCGAGCTTCCTGATCGCGATGCTGGTCGCGATAGCGGTGTTTGCGACCGTCTTCACCTTGCTGCCGGCGTTTGGCGGAAACCAGCTCAAGTCACGCATGAAATCCGTTGCGCTGGAACGCGACGAACTGCGTGCGCAACAGCGCGCCCGGCTTGCGGTCGAGGCCGACCGCCGTCGCAAGGGCTTGCGCGAGGAACAGTCGATCGGCATGCGCAACATTGTCGACCGGCTGGATCTGAGACGCGCACTCGCCGATGAAGGCACCTTGCAGAAACTCAAGGTGGCCGGTTTTCGTGGACAGAATCCGCTGACGCGGTTTCTTTTCTTCCGTCTCGTGCTTCCTTTTGTCGGTTTCGCGCTGGCCGCAATCTACATCTTCGTGCTCGGAGGACTGCCCGACAAGCCATTGGTCATCAGGCTGTTTGTCTGCATCCTTGTTGCTTACGGTGGCTTCTACGCACCGGTCATCTACGTCAACAACCGCGCCACCAAGCGCAAGCAGTCGATCCAGATGGCATGGCCGGATGGGCTTGATCTGATGCTGATCTGCGTCGAATCGGGCATGTCGGTGGAAGCGGCACTGCGCAAGGTCGCCGACGAGATCGGTGCGCAATCGGTGGCGCTGGCGGAAGAATTCATCCTCACCAACGCCGAGCTTTCCTACCTGCCGGAGCGCAAGCAGGCCTACGAGAACCTGGCAAGCCGCACTGGCCTGGATTCGGTCAAGTCGGTGTCGCAGGCGCTCGTCCAGGCCGAGCGTTACGGCACGCCGGTGGCGCATGCACTGCGCGTGCTTGCCGCCGAAAGTCGCGACATGCGCATGAATGCGGCCGAGAAGAAGGCCGCCGCCCTGCCGCCAAAGCTCACCGTGCCGATGATCCTGTTTTTCCTGCCTGTGCTTTTCGCCATCATTCTAGGCCCCGCCGGCATTCAGGTCAGCCAGCGCGGTATCTTCGGCGATCATCCGGCGCCGGCAACAAACGCCCAGTAGCGGCAAGGCAAATTCCTGCATTCCCTCGAACGAAGAAGCCGCGCATGCAGCGCGGCTTCTTCGTTGGGCATCGGGATTGTGATCTCAGTTGGTCGCGGACTTCGGCTTGTCCTGGTCCTTGAGCTGGCTCCAGGCATTCTGCTGGGCCAGCATCTGCCTGAGATAGGCGACGTTTGCCTGCGCCTGTTCGGGCGAGAGCTCCTGCGAGGCGATCTTCTCGGCCTCGTCGAACCGGCCTTGCAGGCCGACGACCAGTGCCAGGTTCTGGCGGACGCGGCTGTCCGCATTCGGCTGCTGCGCGGCCGAGCGCATATAGGTTTCGGCGGTGCGCAGGTCACCTTCCAGCACATACGACATGCCAAGATTGGAGAGCACGGAAGGCTCGTTCGGCTTGAGGTCGAGCGCCTTGCGGTAAAGCTGGCGTGCATCGTCCTTCTGGCCGGTCTGGTCGAGAATGGCCGCTTCGGCCGACACCAGCTTCCAGTCGGGATATTCCGGTGTCTGAGCACGGCGCACGGCGTCGAGCGCCGCCTCGAACTGGCCATTGGCGGCCAGCGCCTTGCCATATGAGGCAAGAACGTCACGATCCTTGGGCAAAGCGATGGCGAGCTTGCGCATCACGGCCAGCGACTGATCGGCGTCGCCATCCATCTGCAATGCCGCCGCATAATTCGTCGCTATCCGCTTGTCGTTGGGGTTCTTCGCGTAGGATTGGCCAAGTGCGCCGGTGGCATTGTGCAGTTCGCCGGCCGACATGCTTTCCAGCGGTTTGCCGCTGGTGCGTGTGATAGAGCCGGTGGAGAGCTTGTCGGTTCCGCAACCGGCGACGCCCGCCGCCAGCGCCAGCACAAGGGCCGTGGTGATGAGCCGTTTTCCCCTGGCGTTGATCCTGCGGTTGGTCGGCATGGCCACCTAAGCCTCCATTCATGCGCGGCCATTGCGTGGCCGTCTTCCCTCCCGCAGAAATATTCTGTTAACCCTAACGGACGGTTAAGAACGGCGACTCACACGGAGAACATCGCATGCCTGTCGAACTCGTCGGGAAGACATTGCCGGGCGCGCTGCCGGTCCATCTGATCGCCAGGGACGGTCTGGACGCGGCCGGCCTTGCGCCGGCCGCTGTCGCCTGGGCCAGGGCCAACGGCTTTTCCGGCGAGGCAGGCAGGACGCTGGTCGTGCCCGGCGAAAACGGGGCGCTCGGCGGCGCCTTGTTCGGCGTCGGCGATGGCGAAGGCGCGCTCGCCCTCGGCGCACTGTCGAAAGCCTTGCCGGAAGGCGACTGGCATTTCGCCTCGACGCCGGCCAAGCCGGATCTCGCGGCGATCGCGCTGCTGCTCGGCGGCTATGTCTTCACCCGTTACGGCAAGAAGTCAGGCAGGGCGCTGCGCTTCGGCCTGCCGGCAGGCGTCGATGCCGGGCGCGTTCGCCGCATTGCCGATGGCGTCTTCCTGACACGCGATCTGGTCAACACGCCGACCAGCGATATGGGCCCGGAAGATTTGGAGCAGGCGGTGCGGACCCTGGCCGCCAAGCACAAGGCCGAAGTCTCGGTGGTCAAGGGTGACGATCTCCTCGACCGGAATTTCCCGATGATCCATGCTGTCGGCCGTGCGTCGGCCGGCGCGCCGCGCCTGATCGATATGCAGTGGGGGCAGCAAGGGGCGCCGAAGGTAACGCTGGTCGGCAAGGGCGTCTGCTTCGACACGGGCGGTCTCGACATCAAGCCATCGTCCGGCATGCTGCTGATGAAAAAGGACATGGGCGGTGCCGCCAATGTCCTTGGCCTTGCCTCGATGATCATGGCTGCCGGGCTGAATGTGCGGCTGCGCGTGCTCATTCCCGCGGTCGAAAATTCGATTGCCGGCAACGCCTTCCGGCCCGGGGACGTGCTTGCGAGCCGCAAGGGCATCACTGTCGAGATCGGCAACACGGATGCCGAGGGGCGGCTGGTGCTGGCCGACGCGCTGGCGCTGGCCGACGAGGAGGAGCCGCAGCTTCTGATCGACATGGCGACGCTGACCGGGGCTGCCCGTGTCGCGCTCGGCCCCGATCTGCCGCCGTTCTACACCGGCGACGAAATGCTGGCATCCGATCTTGCGGCGGCTTCCGTCGCGGTCGAGGATCCGCTGTGGCGCATGCCGCTGTGGCAGCCATACGATGCAAAATTGTCGTCGAAGATCGCCGACATCAACAATGTCACCCCGGATGGTTTCGCCGGCTCGATCACCGCGGCGCTGTTCCTCAAGCGCTTCGTCGAAAAAACCGCGGGCTGGGCGCATTTCGACATCTTCGCCTGGAACCCGGCTGACCGTCCGCATGGCCCCGCCGGCGGTGAGGCACAAGGCATCCGCGCGCTGGAGCGGATCATCGCGAAACGCTACGGCTGACGGTTGCAGGCGAGAGACGGCAATCGCTTTGACTGAAACGGAACCGAAACAATTTGCCGTCATGCTGGCGCGATGTCGATTGCGATGCGCCCGAGCCAGGCCTTGCGACTGTGGCAGCAGGTGATGCTGTCGCAGGTGCGCGACGACGCGCCCGATCTGACCATGCGCCAGACGGCAATCCTGTTCACCATCTATCTCGATCCGCCGCCGCACACCGTGCGCGGGCTCGCCGCGCGCCTCAATGTCACCAAGCCCGTGATCACCCGCGCGCTCGACACGATGGGCGCTTTGAAACTCGTCTCGCGCCATCGCGACGAACTCGACAAGCGCAATGTTCTGATCAGGCGCACGGTCGAGGGCGCGCTCTTTGTCGAGCGCTTCGGCGATGGTATCATCGCCAAGGCGCTCGAACTGCCGATGTGAGCGAATTACCTTTTCAACAGAGTGCTCGATTTGACCGCCAGGGATGCCCGCCTTCACGCTTTTCGCTCCGATCTCGCCGATGCAAGGCTGAAGGGCGAGGTCGCCGCCGACCGCTTCGTCGCCGGCCGGCCGGCGCGGGTCATCGCGTCAGTGGCCGATATGCGCAAGGCGCCGCGGCCTGATGCCGGCGTCAACACGCAAGCGCTGTTCGGCGACGATGTCCTGGTCTTCGATGTCGCTGAAGGCTGGGCCTGGGTCCAGGCCGAACGCGACGGCTATGTCGGCTATGTCGCCGACACGATGCTCGGGGGCCGGGATCACGCGGCCACTCACATCGTCTGCGTGCCGCGCACCTTCCTTTACCCCGGGCCGGATCTGCGCTTTCCGATCGCCGGACAATTGTCGATGGGATCGACGGTGACAGTGACGGAGGCCGCCGAGACGCGCGGTACGCATTATGCGGTCCTGCCTTCCGGCGAGGCGCTGATCGCAGGTCACCTGCGGCCGCTCAGTGAAGCTGGCTCCGACTATGTCGCGGTTGCCGAGGCGTTTCTCGGCACGCCCTATCTCTGGGGTGGCACTTCCGGGTTCGGCATCGACTGTTCGGGCCTAGTGCAACTGGCGATGCGCATGGCCGGCAGCGACGTGCTGCGCGATTCGGACATGCAGGCGGCGACACTTGGCGAGCCGCTCGAACCGGGACCTGATTTCTCAGGCTTGCGACGCGGCGATCTGGTGTTCTGGAAGGGCCATGTCGCCGTCATGACGGATGCCGACACGATGATCCACGCCAATGGCCACACCATGCTGGTGTCGCACGAGGGATTGAAAGACGCCGTCGCGCGCATCGGCTATCTCTATGGCAGCCCGACAGGGTTTCGGCGGCCTTAGGGAAGAACGATCCCCTTTTGTTCCGATTCTTCTTGGCGATTAGCCGCCGTCGCGCTACCTCTGGCGGGTGACAGAGCAGCCGCGCCTTGCCGAACAGAATGCCGCCGTGGCCCTGCCCGAACCATTCATCAGATGGTTTGGTGAGAAAGGCTGGTCGCCGCGCGCCCATCAGATCGAACTTCTGGCGAAAGCCCAGGCCGGGCAATCAGTCCTGCTGATTGCGCCGACCGGTGCCGGCAAGACGCTGGCCGGATTCCTGCCTTCGCTGACCGAACTGGCCAACAGGCCCAAGAGAAAGCCGGGCCAGGCGCGTCGCGGTATCCACACGCTCTACATCTCACCGCTGAAGGCGCTTGCCGTCGATATTGAGCGCAATCTCGGCAAGCCGGTGGAAGAGATCGGCCTGCCTGTCACCATCGAAACGCGCACCGGCGACACCCCCGCCCACAAGCGCCAGCGCCAGAAGCTGGTGCCGCCCGACATCCTGCTGACCACGCCCGAGCAACTGGCGCTACTGATTGCGGCCGGCGATGCTAAACGTTTCTTCGAGGATCTGCGCTACGTCGTGCTCGACGAACTGCATTCGCTGGTGACGTCGAAACGCGGACATCTGCTGGCGCTCGGTCTGGCGCGGTTGCGCAGCTTTGTCCCTGGTCTGCAAACCATCGGGCTGTCGGCGACGGTGGCCGAGCCGGACGAGTTGCGGCGCTGGCTGGTCAGCCAGAATCCGCCCAAGGGTTCGACAGACCATGACATGGCGGAACTGATCGTCGTCACCGGGGGCGCGAAACCGGAGATTTCTATCCTCGATTCCGAAGAGCGGGTGCCATGGGCGGGACATTCGGCGCGCTACGCCACGCCTGAGATCTACCGAGAGATCAAGCGCCACAAGACGACCCTGTTGTTCGTCAACACGCGCAGCCAGGCGGAGCTGCTGTTCCAGGAATTGTGGCGGGTCAACGAGGATACGTTGCCGATCGCGCTGCATCACGGTTCGCTCGACGTCGCCCAGCGCCGGCGCGTCGAAAAGGCGATGGGGGAAAACGCACTGCGCGCCATCGTCGCCACCTCGACGCTCGACCTCGGCATCGACTGGGGCGATGTCGATCTGGTCGTGCATGTCGGCGCACCAAAGGGGGCGAGCCGGCTGGCGCAACGCATCGGCCGCGCCAACCACCGCATGGACGAGCCGTCCAAGGCGATCCTCATCCCGGCCAACCGCTTTGAGGTGCTGGAATGCCGGGCCGCCCTCGACGCCAACTATCTCGGCGCGCAGGACACGCCTCCCTTGATCGATGGCGGTCTCGACGTGCTGGCGCAACATGTACTCGGCTGCGCCTGCGGCGCGCCGTTCCGTGCCGATGATCTGTTCGAGGAAGTGCGAACGGCAGCACCCTATGTCAGCCTCGACCGGCCGACTTTCGACCGCGTCATCGATTTTGTCGCCACCGGCGGCTATGCGCTCAAGAATTACGAGCGCTACGCCCGCATACGCCTGAACAAGGATGGATTCTGGCGGGTGTCCAATCCGCGCGTCGCCCAGCAATACAGGCTGAATGTCGGCACCATCATCGAGGTTCCGGCGCTGAATGTGCGCTATATCAAGGCCGGCGGCAAAGGTGCGGCTTCGCGCGGCGGCCGGGTTCTCGGCAAGATCGAGGAGGCCTTCCTCGAAACGTTGACGCATGGCGACACCTTCATGTTCGCCGGCAAGGTTCTGCGCTTCGAAGGCATCCGCGAGAATGAATGCTTCGTGTCGAACGCGCCCGGCAGCGATGCCAAGGTGCCTTACTATGGCGGCGGCAAGTTCCCGCTTTCGACCTATCTCGCCGAACAGGTCCGCATCATGCTGGACGACCCGCAGCGATGGAAGAAGCTGCCCGAGCAGGTCGCCGACTGGCTGCGATACCAGGCCGACAAATCGGTGCTTCCCAAACGCGACGACCTGCTGATCGAGACCTTTCCACGAGGCAACCGCCACTATCTGGTGGCTTACCCGTTCGAGGGCAGGCTGGCGCACCAGACGCTCGGCATGCTGCTCACCCGCCGTCTCGACAGGGCAGGAGCCAGGCCGCTCGGCTTCGTCGCCACCGATTATGCCTTGGCGATATGGTCACTGGGCGACATGGGCGCGATGTTCAAAGCCAGGAAGCCTTCGCTTGGCGCGCTTTTCGACCAGGACATGCTTGGAGACGACCTCGAAGCCTGGCTGGCCGACAGCTGGCTTCTCAAGCGCACTTTCCGCAATTGCGCGCTGATTTCGGGATTGATCGAGAAACGCCACCCCGGCCAGGAAAAGAGCGGCCGCCAGGTCACGGTCTCGACCGACCTGATCTACGATGTGCTGCGCAGCCATGAACCGGACCACATTCTGCTGCAGGCAACACGCGCCGACGCAGCGACCGGCCTGCTCGATGTCAGCAGACTTGCCGACATGCTCTCGCGCATCCAGGGTCGAATCGTGCATAAGGCACTCGAACAGATATCGCCGCTCGCTGTGCCGATCATGCTCGAGATCGGCAAGATGCCGGTCCATGGCGAAGCCGATGAAACGCTTTTGATGGATGCGGCGACATTGGTCGAGGAGGCCATGGGGCCGGGAATGGCTGAGGAATGAATTTTTCGCTGGCGCGCACATCGCTGATCGCCGAGGCCGATCTCGTCGGCATCGCCGGCGAGCGCGCTGTCTGCGACCCGCGCGGCGTGCTCTATTTTCCGGATCTGCGGCTTCTGGCCGTGTCCGATCTGCATCTGGAAAAGGGTTCGTCGCTGGCACGCCGCGGCACGCTGATTCCGCCCTACGACACCGGTGCGACCTTGCTGCGGCTTCAGGCCGTGATATCGGACTACCAGCCGTCGATCGTCATCAGCCTGGGCGACAGCTTTCACGATGGCGGCGGCGCCCAACGTATGCACGCAAGTTTCCGCGAGCGGCTGGAAGCACTGATGGCCGGCCGGCAATGGTTCTGGGTCACCGGCAATCACGACCCGGAAGCGCCAGCCGATCTGCCCGGCGAAACGGTGCGTGAACTTGCTACAGGCTCGCTGCTGTTCCGGCATGAGCCGTCGAAGCAGCGTGTCGAAGGCGAAATAGCGGGCCATCTGCACCCCTGCGCCCGTATAGTCCAGCAGGGCCGCTCGGTGCGGCGCCGCTGCTTTGCCGGCGACGGCGGCCGCATGATCATGCCGGCCTTCGGCGCCTATACCGGCTCGCTCAACGTGCTCGACCGCGCCTATGCCGGGCTGTTCCGGCTGGACACGCTGATGGCTTATATGCTGGGCGCCCAACGCATCTTTGCCATTTCCGGCTCGATGCTGCGGCCGGGCTAAACAACCTTACCTGCCATAGTAGAGCGTAACCGTGTGCTTCGCCTCGGCGAAGAACAGCCAACGTTCGACCAGCATGCCGGCGAACTGGATTGCAGCAGCAAGTACCGTCAGCAACGCTGCCAGCGGCCATGGCAGGGCGAACACAATGGCGAGCAGCCCCAAGGGCAACACGAAGGCCAGAAGCTGCGTGATGTGGCGCAGCCGCGCGCTGTGCTTGCGCGCGATGCGGAAACCCATTTCCTTGAGCAGGTAGTTTTCCTCGGTATGCGGCCATTCCAGCGACCGCACCGTGCCTCCGGCCAACCCGGTCGCGGTGTTGGCGGTGGTCGCGATCTCCAATCGGTCGTTGTAGCGCCAGGTCGCGAGCTTCCAGCCCCAGCCGAGCAAGGTGAGCAGCAAGCAAGCCGCCAGAAGCATCTTCGAGCCGAGAGCAAATCCCTGCAGCAGCGCGTTCAGCAGCACGCTGCCGGTCATCGCCGAGAAGATGAGGTAGGCCGGTAGAGTGTAGCGGCTGTGCCACTGGGCGATCGGCTTCAGCGACGCATAGATCATGCCTGTGGTGCAGACGGTGACGATCGCGCCGCAGGCCGCCAGCAATCCGGCAATGGCCACCCAGCCACTGGTGCGGCCAAAAAATACCCAACCGATGCCAAACAGTCCCGCCGGAATGAAGGTGATGACCGAGGCGACGCCTTCGCGCGACAGCCATGAACTGCGCCATTGCGAGAACGCCCGCCAGGCGCGTTCGGGTCTGCCGAGGTGGCCAGTCGAGGACAACAGTCCGGCTACGATCAGGCCGAGCGCCAGCCCCATGCCGATGAAGCCCAGCCAGAAATCGGGTGGGATGATCTGGAATCCTCCGAGCACGCCCAGCAGCGCGAGCAGGCCGTAGCCCGCCCCGGTGGCGGTGGTGAAGAAGACGACGGAGAAGGCTGGATGCATGGGTCAGTTCGAAAGCATGCGGTCGACCCAGCCGAGGAAACCGCCTTCGGCCCGCACCGGTTCGAGTGCGGGTGCTGCCACCGATGCGGCGCGCGTGGTGTGGGCGCGCGGCGGCAGGTATTTGTTGGTCGGGCGATAGCCGAGCTCAGGCATCAGGTCGACGCCGCCACGCTCCGCCACCAGTTGCGAAACCGCCGATAGGGGATCGCCGAGATCGCCGAAATGCCGGGCGCTGGTCGGGCAGGCGGCGACGCAGGCCGGTACGCGGTCCTCTTCGGCCAGATTGTCATTGTAGATGCGGTCGACGCACAGCGTGCACTTCTTCATCACCCCGACGTCCGTATCGAATTCTCGCGCGCCATAGGGACAGGCCCAGCTGCACAATTTGCAGCCGATGCACTTGTCCTCGTCGATCAGCACGATGCCGTCCGAGGCCCGCTTGTAGGAGGCGCCGGTCGGGCAGACGGTGACGCAGGCCGGTGTCTCGCAATGCAGGCAGGAACGCGGAAAATTGACGGTGCGCCCGCCCATCTCGGTCGTGTGCTCGTAAGCGTGCACGCGGTTGAACCAGACGCCGTCGACATGGCCGCCATAGGGGTCGATGTCGGTCAGCGGTGCCATGTGGCCGCCGGTGTTCCATTCCTTGCAGGCGGTGACGCAGGCCTGGCAGCCGACGCAGGTGTCGAGATCGATGACGAGGCCGAGCTTCTTGCCGCTTTGGCTTGGCAGACAGGTCATTCGGTCGCCTCTCTTGCCCTGCGGAATTCGGCACCGAAGCGAAGGATGTCGGGTGAGGGTTCGAAATGCGGCGGCTGCCGGAAACGCTCGAATTGCGGCTCGGTGAAGCCGGCTTCCTCGACAGCGCATTTGACGATGCGCACGCGCAGGTCGAACCATGCGGCCTGGCCTGTGACCGGATCGGAATTCGAATAGCGTTTGCCCTGTGCATCGGCCGAGGTCTGGTCGCCGATGATATGGTTGAGCAGGAAGCCACGGTTGCTCTCGGCCGCGTCGTCCTTCAGCCCCCAGCTGCCGCGCCGCTTGCCGATGGCGTTCCAGGTCCAGACCGTGCTTTCGTTGACCCCGTCGATCAGCTTGATCTGCCCCTTCACCCTGCCGTTGATGCTTTCGATCCACACCCAGTCGTCATCGACAAGGCCAAGGCCGGCTGCCGTCCGGTGATGCACGAACAGCCGGTTCTGGCTGGTGATCTGCCGCAGCCACGCATTCTGCGATCCCCAGGAATGGTACATGTGCATGGGCCTCTGCGTCAGCGCATGCAGCGGATATTTTTCGAGGTCGACGACCGCTTCCTCGAAGGGCATGTACCAGAAGGGCAGCGGGTCCATGTAGGTCTCGATGCGCTGGCGATCGCCCTTTGGCGGCAATACGGGGCCATACCCACGCGCGGCGAGGCGGAAGCGCTGCATCGGCTCGCAATAGAGCTGGAAGACGATTGGCTCCGCCTTGGGGATGAAGCCCATCTGCACCGCGAAGTCGAGATAGGAGCGGTTGGCCATCTTATAGTAGCGCTGGTCGTCGGCGAAATCGTGATGCCAGAAGCCGCCATTGTCGATGTAGCGCTGCAACTGATCCGGGTTGGCCTCGCCCCTGCCGGTCGAGGTCCCATCCTTGCCGCGCCAGCCGGCGAGCGGGCCGATGCCGGGCGTGCGCTCATGATTGACGATGTAGTCGGCGTAGTCGCGGTATTTGGCCGTGCCGTCCTCATCGACGAAACCGGGCATGCCGAGCCGGGCGCCGAGTTCGATCAGCACCGACTGGAACGGCCTGACGTCGCGGTCCGGCTCGACGACGGGATAGCGGATGGCGTCGCCCGGTCCGTCGGCATGGCTGATGGGCCGGTCGAGCAGGCTGATGCAATCATGCCGCTCGAGATAGGTGGTATCCGGCAGCACCAGGTCGGCGAACGGCACGGTCTCGGAATAATAGGCATCGGAATAGATGATGAAGGGAATCTTGTAGTTGCCCGCTTCGTCGCTGTCGGTCAGCATGGCAATGGTCTCAACGGTGTTCATCGAGGAATTCCACGCCATGTTCGACATATACATCATCAGCGTATCGATCGGGTACGGGTCGCCGGCCCAGGCATTGCGGATGACGGTGTGCATCAGGCCGTGCGCGGCCAGCGGCGCGTCCCAGGAATAAGCCTTGTCGATACGAAGCGGTGTGCCGGCCTCATCGACAAGCAAATCGTCCGGCCCGCAGACGAAACCGAGTGGCATGCCGTCAAGCGGCGTCATCGGCTTGACGGTTTTGCCGGCCGGCTTCGGTCCTGGCGGAGCGGAGCGGGGGTAGGGCGGCTTGAAACGGAAACCGCCGGGAACATCCACCGTGCCCAGCAACACTTGGAGGAGATGGATGGCGCGGCAGGTGTGAAAGCCGTTCGAATGGGCCGAGATGCCGCGCATGGCGTGCATCGAGACAGGCCGCCCTTTGATGGTCTCGTGCCGGCGCCCGGCCCAGTCGGTCCAGGCGATCGGCAGTTCGATCGTCTGTTCGAAGGCGACATGCGCAAGTTCGGCGGCGATCCTGCGGATCGTATCGGCGGCAATGCCGCAACGCTCGGCGACCGCGTCCGGCGCATAGCTCTCATCGAGGTAGCGGTCGGCGATGAGCTGAAACACCGGGACGCAGTGGCGCCCGCCGATCGTGAAGCTGCCCGTCAGTGCCGGCTTCGCACTGGCATCAGTGGCGCCGACAGGCGTCTTCGCAACCCTGTCCCACGCCAGGGGATTTCCGTCGGCGTCGCGCACGAACAGCCCGTCATCGGCGGCACCCGACTCCTGCACGACGAGAACATGGGCATTGGTGTAGCGCAGCAGATAATCGAGATCGACGCGGCCCGCCTTGAGCAATTCGTGGATGAGGGCGAATACGAACAGCCCATCGGTGCCGGGCCGAATGCCGATCCAGTCGTCTGCGATGGCATTGTAGCCGGTGCGGCACGGGTTGATCGAGACGACCTTGGCGCCGCGCGCCTTGAGTTTGCCGAGGCCGATCTTGATCGGGTTGGAATCGTGATCCTCGGCGACGCCGAACAGCATGAAATACCGGGTGTTGTCCCAGTCGGGCTCACCGAATTCCCAGAACGAACCGCCGATCGTGTAGAGACCGCCGGCCGCCATGTTGACCGAGCAGAAGCCGCCATGGGCGGCAAAGTTCGGCGTGCCGAACTGGCTCGCCCACCAGCCGGTCAGCGACTGCGACTGATCGCGGCCGGTGAAGAAGGCCAGTTTCTTGGGGTCGGTCCGGCGGATCGCCGAGAGCCGTTCGGTGGCGATCGAAAACGCCTCTTCCCATTCGATCTCGCGGAACTCGCCAGAGCCGCGCAGGCCGGTGCGCAGCAGCGGCTTCTTCAGCCTTGCCGGACTGTAGTGCTGCATGATGCCGGAGCTGCCCTTGCCGCAGATCACGCCGCGATTGACCGGGTGGTCCTTGTTGCCGTTGATGTAGCGGACCTTGCCATCCTTGATGTGCACATCGATGCCGCAGCGGCAGGCGCACATGTAGCAGGTCGTCTTGGCGATGCTGTCGGAAACATCAGGCGAGGTGTCGACGCCGTCGCCTTCGTCAGGCGCTCGCGTGTCGGCAAGCGGGCGTTGCGATGGTGCCGAATTCGCGCCGCGCGGCGGTCCCTGCATCATGATCCGGTGGCGCCTGTACGGCCCATGGATTTGGCCCGCGTCTTCGGTCCGGGGCCGCGCATGTAATGCTCTTCCGGGTGGTAGCGATCGCCGGCCAGCCGCCGTCTTATGCCGCGGGTCCAATGCGCAAGCAGGGATCTGAACCGCCCGACCATTCTGCTCTCTGCGATCTCTCGGCGAATTTTTTCTAACTTCACCCAAAAACTTAGAATAAAGCTATCGATCCGTCTAATCAGTTGTTCTTGTAAATTCGATCGATATTGGTTCTTAATGCAGACATGACCCTGGACCAGTTGCGGATTTTCGTCGCCGTCGCAGAGCGCGGCCATATGACCAAGGCGGCGGAACTGCTGGGCATTTCGCAGTCGGCCGCATCGGCCGCCATCCGGGCGCTTGAAGAACAGCACGGCGTCCATCTGTTCAACCGCGTCGGCCGCAACATCGAGCTTGCCCAGACCGGCCACCGGTTCCTGCCGGAGGCCAAGGCCGTGCTCGAGCGGGCCGCCGCCGCGCGCAATGTGCTGGAGCATGTCTCACAGACCGTCACCGGCAGCCTCTCGATCGCCGCCAGCCAGACCATCGCCAGCTATTGGCTGCCGCGCCGGCTGGCTTCCTTCCACGAAGCCTATCCGGCCGTCAGGCTAAGCGTCTCCATCGGCAACACCAGGCAGGTCGAGGCCAATGTCCTCGATGGCGCCGCGGATCTCGGCCTGGTCGAAGGCCGCACCGAGTCCGACATATTGCGCCGCGCCAAGGTCGACGTCGACAGGCTGATGCTGGTGGTTGCCAGCGCGCATCCGGAGATCCCCGAAGTCGCGCCCGGCCGCCCTGACATCAAGGGCCTGCGCTGGATCATCCGCGAGGGTGGTTCGGGTACGCGCGAGGTGCTGGAGGATCTGGCGCGCCACGAAGGGATTTCGCTCGCCGACCTCCAGATATTCCTGGTGCTGCCGAGTAATGAGGCTATCCGCCAGGCGGTCGAGGCAGGAGCCGGCGCCACCATCATTTCGGAGCTTGTCGTGGCCCGCGCCGTGGCCGAAGGCGGTCTGAGATCGGTGCCGCTCGAACTGCCGAAACGCGACTTCGCCATGATCACTCATCGCGATCGCCAGGCAAGCCTGGCCCAGATGGCGCTCAAGGCACATCTGGGTACGGAGATGAACGGGTCCGCGCCAAGATAGGGTCCGTTGAGATTCAGGTCAGGCCGAGTCGAAAATGGCTGACGCCGAGAACCGGAGCGGAGCGTACTTAAAGTACGTGAGCACCGGAAGCGCAGGTACCAGCCATTTGCAGGCCGGCATCACCTGAATATCAATGGACCCTGATCAGCCGAACTTCCGTTGGGCATCTAGCGCCAGCCCAAGTCCGACCGAGCCGAACATGTCGCCTTCGATGACGGACGCCTGCGGCACCAGCGACAGGATTTCTCGTCTGGCCAGCGGGATCGCGGTCGATCCGCCAGTCAGGAACACCGCGGTGATGTCGGATGGCTTCACCTCAGCGTCACGGATGGTCTGCGCCACCGTTGCTGTGACACGCTCGATATCCCTGGCGATCGTGGCATCCAGCCCGTTGCGCGTGATTTCGGCGGCGAACTCCGCACCCGGCAGCTTCACCACGACATCTGCGGACGATCTGTCGGTCAGCTGTATCTTGGCCTTCTCGACGAGTGCCGCCAGCGCGTGTCCATAGCGGTGTTCGACGATGTGGATGAAACGGCCGACCAGGTCGGCGCGCTCGGCCTCGTAGCGGATCTGGCGCAGATGCGTCATCGCCCTGGCGGTGTAGACCAGATTGATGCGCTGCCATGTCGCCAGATCGATGAAGTAGCTTGCCGGCAGATTGCGCTTGCCGTCCTTGGTTGGCGTCAAATAGCCGAGCTGCGGCATCACATGGGCGATGCTCAGCTGCCGATCGAAATCCGTGCCGCCGATGTGGACGCCCCGGCTGGCCAGGATGTCGTCCTTGCGGTCGAGCGACCGGGAGCGCTGCGGTGAAACGCGCACGATCGAGAAGTCCGACGTGCCGCCGCCCATATCGATGATCAGCGCCAGTTCCTCGCGCGTCACCTTCTGCTCGTAGTCGAGCGCCGCCGCGATCGGCTCGAACTGGAAAGCGATGTGCTTGAAGCCCTGGGCACACGCGGCGTTCTCGAGTTCGCTTTGCGCCTTCGCGTCGGCCTCGGCATCGTCATCGACGAATTGCACCGGCCGGCCAAGCACGACGGTCTCGACCGTATCGCCGGCATCTGCTTCCAGCCTCTTCTTGAGATGGCCGAGGAACATGCCGACGATCTCCATGAAGCCGATCGACCGCGATTTGATGCGGGTCTTTTCATGGGCCAGCGAACTGCCGAGCACGCTCTTCAGAGAACGCATCAGCCGGCCTTCGACGCTGTCGGTGTAGTTGGCGATGGCGTGGCGGCCAAAGCAGGTGCGGTTGTCCTCGAAGTTGAAGAATACGGCACTGGGTAGCGTCACCTGGCCGTCCTCAAGCACGACGAGCCGCGGCTGCCCGTTGCGGACCACGCCAACGGTGGAGTTCGAAGTCCCGAAGTCGATGCCGCCGAAGGCTGGTCGCATGACAAGTTCCTGTATTTGTCGTCGGCGAGCCAAGAGGCGCCATGAGAAATCGCGCGCTGTCCGGGGACGGGCTGCTCTGCCGAACCGAATTGTTTGTGTGTGCCATTTGGCCGGGGAGCGCGGTCTACCGCATGCCTCGGCAAAGGGAAACCACTTTTCGGGAAAGTTCTGAAGTGCGTCGCGTTTGAGCGGATTCACGCGACGCACTTCAGGTCTTGATTCGATGCATGTCGTTCTCCCAAAACCGGGGCCACTTTTGGGCGACATGCATTAGTCCCGCCGGAAGATCAGCCTTCCAAGCCAGCCAGTCAGCATGGCCAGCGATATCGCGAAGACGCCATAGAGGAACGAATAATTGTGCGCGACACGGAAGATCGACTGCTCGAAACCGGATTTGCGGATTTCGAGCTGGGCCGAGCTTTCCTTGATGAACAGGCCGCTCTTGAACAGGAACGCGCGGGCTTTATGGGTTCCAACTGGCACATTCGGTGCCAGCCTGACGGTGGCGCGGAAAAGGTTCTGCGACAAAAATTGCACGCCGCCGACATTCTCGCTGTAGAGGCCGGTCGCCGACTTGCGCTCCCGCAGTGCCGCCGTGAACTCCTCGATCGTCGCCGGGCTGTCGCCGGCATCGGCGGGCTGCATATAGAGGTTGGAGGCGCCGAGCGACAGCTGCTTGTAGCTGTTGGGTTCGGTGATGTCCTGCAGCGGCCGCGTCGTCGCCACCGAATAGGAGACGGGCACGTTTTCGAAGGTCTCGGAGTCCAGATTGACCCAGACGCCGAGCACCCTGTCCTTGCGGCGCACCACCACCGGCTTGGGCGGACCTTCGAGCACGACGATGACGTCGTAACGGCCTTGGCGCGCGACGAGTGGATCCGGGTTTTCCAGCGAACCGAAGATGGTCAGGTCGGCCCCGGAAAAGCCGGCGGTGATCGAGACGTTGTCGGTGGAGAGCCCGATCTGGATGCCTTCGGTCAGCGGGACCTGTGCCTTCGCCGGCACGGCGGCCGCAAGCAGCGACAGGACAATGGCGGTTGCGAATGTGTTGCGAGCCCTCATCAGTTGAGGCCCGCGGCAGACAGCGAATAGAGGTTGGGCGGGGTGACGAACAGATCGATCGCCAATCGTATCGCCACCGCCAGCACGAGCAGCGCCAGCAAGGCCCTGAGCTGCTCGCCGCGCAGCCTCTGGCCGGCCTTGGCGCCGTACTGCGCACCGGCGACGCCGCCCGCCATCAGCAGGAAGGCCAGCACGACATCGACCGTCTGGTTGGTGGTGGCGTGGACCAGCGTCGTATAGGCGGAGGTGAAGATGATCTGGAACAGCGAGGTGCCGATGACGACGTTGGTCGGCACTTTCAGCAGATAGATCAGTGCCGGCACCATGATGAAGCCGCCGCCGACGCCCATGATCGACGACAGGAAGCCGATACCGGCGCCAAGGCCAAGTACGGGGATGACGCTGACGAACAGTTTTGACGCCCTGAACCGCATCTTCAGCGGCAAGCGGTGGATCCAGTTGTGCTGGCCGGATTTCTTCAGCACCGGCGCCGCACCGCTGCGCGTGGCGCGCAGCGCATTGACGCTTTCGACCAACATCAGCCCGCCGACGGTGCCGAGCAGCACGACGTAGAGCAGCGAGATGAACAGGTCGAGCTGGCCGAGGCGGCGCAGGAAGGCGAAGACGTAGATGCCGCCGGTGGAGCCGACAATGCCGCCGGCCAGCAACACCCCGCCGAGCTTGAAATCGAGCGTACCCCGCTTCATGTGCGAAAGGACGCCGGAGACGGAGGAGGCGATGACCTGGTTGGCGCCGGTGGCGACAGCGATCGCCGGGGGTATGTTGTAGAAGATCAACAGCGGCGTGATGAGGAAGCCGCCGCCGACGCCGAACATGCCCGACAGGAAACCCACCGCCGCGCCCATGGCCAGCAGGACGAAGATATTGACGGAAATTTCCGCGATCGGGAGATAGATGCCCACCCGTCAGTCTCAATCAGTTCTGCCGTCGGCGAATGCAACCGTTGCGGGCATCTTGGACCGACAAGCCAATTCGTTCTTGCGCCGGAGGTGCTGCGAAGTCAAACCGCGCTACGCCGCCGAAACAAAAAACATCTCAATCAGTTAACAGGCGAATGTGTGGCAGAGGCGTCGTGGAAACGACGCCTCCGCCGTTATTTGCGCGCCAGCAGCGCCTTGACCAGTTTTTCATCGACTTCGCCGGTCGCCGGCATCTTGTTGTCGGTCTGGAAAGCCATGATCGCGGTCTTCGTCTTCTGGCCCATCTTGCCGTCGGCGCCGCCGGCGTCGTAGCCGTTCTTGTTGAGAATGCGCTGGATGTTCTGGACGGCCTTCTTCATGTCGATGCTGGCTGTCGTCTGCGGTGTGCCGTCCTGCCAGGATTCAGGAATGTCGGCCGAATTGGCCGCCGCATCCAACGGCTTGGCCTTCCACAGCTCAGTCGCGGCGCGGGCGCGTTCGAGCTGCTCGGGCCGCAGCGCATTGGCGATCTCGTCACGCTTGGCCGCCGCATCCTTGTCGCCGGTCTTGGCGACAAGCGCGAACCATTTGTAGGATTCCTCGAGGTTCTGTTTCATGCCGACGCCCTTAGCGGCGAGGATGCCGAGGTTGAACTGGCTGTCCTTGACGCCGACATCGGCCGCCGCCTGGAACCAGTGCGCGGCCGATTCATTGTCGGTCACGCCGTCTGCCGCCATGGCGAACAGGACGGCTAGATTGTGCATGCCGCTGGCGTTGCCCTGTGCTGCGGCAAGCTGGTACCAGGTCTTCGCCTTCTTGATGTCGCGCGCGACGCCGACGCCCTTTTCGTAGAAATTTCCGATGCGGTATTCGGCCGGCGCGAAGCCGAGTTCCGCCGATTTCTCGTACCACTTGGCCGCTGCCGCCATGTCTTCCTTGACGCCGCGCGACTCGGCATAGCGCGAGCCGATTTCGAACAGCGCCTTGGCGTCGCCGCCGGCGGCGGCATCACGCAAGGCGGGCGGGCCGGCGTCAGCGGGAATGTCGAACTTTGCCGTCGTCGCCGGCGAAGCGTCCACCGGCGGAACCGCGCCCGTGGTGTCCTTGGCGATGGTCGGCTCTGCCGCCATAGGCTGGATGCCGGTGTCGGTATCGGCAGCTTCCGGGGCGACCGGAACGGTCGAGGGCGGCGCAGCCGGGGCTGTTGTCTCGGACACCGCTGGGTTCGCATCGGCCGATGTGGCCAAGGCGACGGGCGCCGGAACCGGCTCGGCGGTCGGCGCGGCACCCATCGACGGCTCGGCGCCTGACGGCGTGGCAATCATGCTTTGCGCGGCCATGTCGTCCTTGGTTGCCGGTGCGGACGGCTCGGCCTGTCTGACGGCATGGTCCGGCGCGCTTTCCACTGCCGCGGGCTGCGCGTCCGTCTTTGGCTGGCTCGCGGCATCGAGCGAGGCGACGATCGGCGCGACATCGTTGCTCGCCACCTGGGCCGGATCAGCGAAGAAGGCCTTGCCCAGTTGCAGAGCGCCCAGCGCCAGCAGGATCGCGGTTGTCCCCATCAGGATTGGCTTGCGCCGTGCCTTGAGCAGGTCGCCGATCCGCAGCGCCTTCACCGGTCCGGTCACCGTCGACTGGCGCTTCAGCGCATCGGCCTCGGCGGCCGCGGCCTGCGCCGCGCGCCGGGCCGCGGCGATGAAATCCGATTTGGCGGCATCGGTGTCGCTGGGCTTGGCCGGCTGGCCGCGCTCGTCACGCACGCGCTTCATGATGGCATTGAGGTCAGGTGCGCCGGAGCCGGGCTCCAGCGGCCGGTTGGCCATTTTCGGATCGAGCGGCTCGTCGAGATCGACGCTCGGGATCGGGGCACTCGGCGCCGAGCCGGCCAGTGGCGGCATGTCCGCCTCCTTCTTGCCCTTGAAGGCGCGAGCCAGGCCACCGAACAACGACTTGCGGCCGCCTGCCTGTTCGCCTTTCTCGGCGATCGTGTCCGAACCGAGCGCGGCCATGGCAGCCGCCGCCGCAGCCTCGGCCGGCGTGCGCGTGCCGATACCAATACCCAGGTCGCCACGCGTACCCAGGTCGCCACGCGCACTCGGCTCGTTGCGCAGGATGGCGGCGGCACGGCCATCGAGATCGGCCATGTCCCCGGTCAATGGCAGGGGCTGATCGATATCCATCGACGGCGCGTCGACAGCCATCTTGGGCCGCCGGGCGCCGCGCCAGTTGCTCGGCTCGGCCGGTGCCGCATCCAGCAATTCGCTCATCGCCTCGACCGGCTCGCCGGGTTCGAGCGAACCTAGCCGGTCGACGATCTTGAGCAACGTGTCGTGGATGGCCTCGAACGTTCTCGAATTGCGCTCGTCGGAGCGCCGCGTCAGCGTTTCAAGTGTCTTCAAATCCTGGGCGAGGCCGGAAACCGCGGTCGTATTGGCGCTCGAACCGGCCAGCGATTGCACTGCGTTCTCGGCCGCTTCGCGCGCCGCGCCAAGGATGGAATCGCGGGTTCCTGCGAGCGACTTTTCAATTTCGTTGAGACGCGGGCTGATGTCCTCGAATTCCGGCAGCGGGGTGCTGGGCTTGGAAAGATGAGCGGACAGGCCGGCAACCTGTGCTTCCAGGCTGCGGATCAGCGCCGGATCGATGCCGGCGACCTGTGCGGCCGACGCGTCCAGCCGGCTTGAAATGTCTTCGAGCCGGCTCTCCAGGCCGCGGATCGCGGCTTCGCCCGCGGGATCGGGCACACGCGTTTCCATACGCTTGGCGAGCGCCGTAAAGCGGGCATCGATGGCTTCCATGATGCCGGCGCTGTCGACCTGCGGCATGCGCTGGTCGAGCCTGTCGGCAACCTCGTCCAGTCTGCGCTCGAGATCGCGGAACAGCATGTTGCCCTGTTCGATGGCGTCACCCTGGCGGCGTTCCATCATGCTCGACAGCACGTCGAAGCGCTGCTCCAGCCCATGGAAGATGTAGTCGGCGTCAGGCATGGCGGGCGCCTGGTCGATCTTGTCGGCGATGAGTGCGATCTGCTTGGCCAGGCGCTCCATCGCCTGCTCGGGCAGATTGGCGCGACCGCCGAGCTCGTCGACCCGACCGGACAGCGTGCTCAGCCGGTCCATGACCGCGTTGCCTGGACGATCCTGCGCCACTTCCTCGATCTGGCTGGCAAGCGAGTCGATCCGCCTCTCGATGCGCTCGAAAGCCTCGTGGTCGAATGAATTGGCTTGCGCCGCGACCGTGGATGCGACGATGGCGCGGGAGATCTCGTCCAGCCGCTCGTCGATCATGCCAAGTGTGTCGCTGCCGCGATTGTCCTGCTGGCTGGCGAAATGGTCGACAGCGCCGGCAAGCGTGCGCACCTTCTCCTCCAGCGAGCGCAGCGACAACGATTCCGGCAAATTGTTGACGGCATTGCTGATTTGCTCCAGACGGGCCGTCAGAGCAGACAGGCCCGGGTCGTCCGAGCGCTTGCGCTGGTCGGCGTCGACGCGGTCTTCGAACGCCGTCCAGCGGCGATCGAAATCGTCCCAGCGGCGGTCGACCTTCTGCACGCTCTCTTCGCGTGCCAGCGTGTCGAGTGCGGCTTTGACCTGTTCGAGTTCGAGCCGCAGCATGTTGACGCTTCTGTCGTCGCTCTTCTCGGCCAGTGTCTGGATGGCGCCCGAAAGCCGCTCGAACTCAAGGCCGAGTTCAGCACTGCCCTTGGCCAAAGCACCGGGCCTTGCGCCTGACTGGAAAGCCCGCTCGATGTCCTTGCGCAGCGCTTCGAATTCCCGCTGCAGACCTGCGGTCATCTGGTGGCGCAGTTCCTCGCGCATGCCGCGCAATTCGCCGGCGATCTTGCCGACCATGGCAACGCCATCCTCCTGGCCGCGCACGCGATCGATATCGCGGGCAATGGCCTGGTAATTCTGCTCGAAAGCGGCGGCTCCCTGCATCGGGCTCTTCGGACGCGGCGCGGGCTGCGGGTCCTCATACCAGCGCTGCTGGCCAGAGGGCCGGGCGGCGGGATAGCGCGCGTCGGCAGCATATTGGCGGGGATCGGTTTGGCCCAGATCTGGTTGGCGGGGATCGGGACGTGCCATCGGATCCTCGCGCGTCCGCTCCAGCCGCTGCTCCAGCGTCTCCAGCGACTGGTTCAACTGCTCGAGCGTGGTCTGCGGCCTGCGCTGCCTGCCGGCATTGAGTGTATCGAGATAGGACCGCTTGCTGTTCATCGGTGCGTCCGTCTTTCAGAATGGCTGGCTCGCGGCCAGTTCCCCCAGGTCCCTATCGGAACGAAGGCGACCGGCGGCGATGCCGCGGCGGAAGACGAGCTTCCCGGGCTCTCGCCCGCGCTCCGAAAAACCGTGAAAAATTCGATACAGGATAAACACGGGTAGCCGACCCGCCCACATTTCCCCCAACGTGGTAAACAACGCGTTAACCAAACTTAAGAAATTGAAAGGATGTCGGCTGCCGGCCTGACGGTGCGGCATAAAGGGCGGCGCGCAGAACGCCCTTGCGTCATCATGCGGCAATCGGTATAGAATTGACGTAAACGTAAAAGGCGCATTGAGCGCATGTTTGCGATTTGTTTGTTGAAACCACGACTGGAAGCAGGCCCCCGCTTCCAGTCAGGCGACGCACGGTCCGAGACCGCGACGCCACCAGACGGGGAAGCCAGTGACCATGAAGCTTATCTCGGCCGGCGAGACCGCGGCCAATACCAATATGTCTGCCGAAGCCGGCGAGGATCTCGTCCGCATCGGCGAGATGGCGAAGAAATATGGAGTGACGCTGCGCACGCTGCGTTTCTACGAAGACAAAGGCCTGCTCAACCCGCAGCGTGACGGATCGACCCGTCTCTACACGCGCCGCGACAAGGCCCGTCTCAAGCTGATCCTGCTTGGCCGCAAGGTTGGATTCTCGCTGCGCGATGTCAAGCAGATGATGGATCTCTACGATCCGACCGGTTCAAACACCAAGCAGCTCAAGCTCGCGCTGGACAAGTCGGAAAAGCAGCTTGCCCGCCTGCAGAAGCAAAAGGCGCTGATCGACGACGCCATCAACGAGCTGAGCGGCTCGATGTCGGCGGTGCGACAGATGCTGAGCGAGCGTTCGGCACCGCAGGCGAGCGCCGCCAGCTAAGTCCTCCGCCAATTGTCTGACGATCAAAGCCGCGTGGCCTGCCACGCGGCTTTTCGTTGTCCTGGCCCACTCTTATGGCCTTTCGGCGCTGGCTTGCGCAACGTCGCGCCGCTACGCTCATTGCTCCAGTGGGCGGGGAATCTTGTCGCATCGAAAAAATTGACGTTTACGCACACGTCAATTTTTGCTATCCGCTCCCAATATGGGTCCGCATGCCGCCCTGGCTTGTCTTGGGGGTATTCGGACCGGGTTTGCAGGGTGGAGAAAAGCATGCCGACATACAGGGCTCCGGTCCAGGATACGCTGTTCGTGCTCAACGAGGTTCTGGGTTATCAGCGTTATTCGAACCTTCCCGGATTTGCCGATGCCACGCCCGATGTGCTCGAGGCGATCCTCGCCGAAGGCGCCAAGCTCGCCGAAAACGTCATGCATCCGCTGAACCGTGTCGGCGACATGGAAGGCTGTGTGCGTCACGACGATGGCTCGGTGACCACGCCGAAAGGCTTCAAGGAGGCCTTCGACCAGTATCGTGAGGGCGGCTGGATGGGATTGGCCGCACCCGTCGAGTTCGGCGGCCAGGGCCTGCCCTATGCCGTGCACACCGCTGTCGCCGAATATATGGTCTCGGCCAATATGTCCTTGATGATGTATCCGGGCCTGACGCAGGGTGCGATCGCCGCGATCATCACCCACGGCACCGACGAGCAGAAGGCGACATGGTTGCCGAGGATGATCGAGGGTGCCTGGACCGGCACCATGAACCTGACAGAGCCGCATTGTGGCACGGATCTCGGCCTGTTGCGGACAAAGGCGGTGCCGAACGGCGATGGCACCTATAAAATTTCAGGCCAGAAGATCTTCATCTCGGCCGGCGAACACGACATGTCGGACAACATCGTCCATCTGGTTCTGGCCCGCATCGAGGGCGCGCCGGAAGGCGTCAAGGGCATCTCGCTGTTCATCGTGCCGAAGCTCAAGCTCGACCCGTCGGGCAATCCGGGCACCAGGAACACCGTCTCCTGCGGCTCGATCGAGGAGAAGATGGGCATCCATGGCAATTCGACCTGCGTCATGAACTATGACGAGGCTGAGGGCGCGCTGCTCGGCGAGGCCAATGGCGGCCTGAAGGCGATGTTCACGATGATGAACGAGGCGCGCCTCGGCGTCGGCCTGCAGGGGCTTTCGCTGTCGGAGATCGCCTACCAGAACGCCGTGTCCTACGCCAAGGACCGTTTGCAGGGCCGCTCATTGTCGGGGCCGAAGGCGCCGGACAAGAAGGCCGACCCGATCATCGTCCATCCCGACATCCGCCGCAGCCTGATGACCATGAAAGCCTTCAACGAGGCCGGCCGCGCGCTGGCGCTGTGGACGGCGATCAAGTCCGATGTCGCTCACCGCTCGGGTGACGACAAGGACCGCCAGGCCGCCGACGACTACACCGGCCTGATGACACCGGTGGTCAAGGGCGTGCTCACGGACAAAGGGTTCGACCACGCCGTCATGGCGCAGCAGGTGTTCGGCGGTCACGGCTATATAGAAGAGCATGGCATGAGCCAGTTCGTGCGCGATGCCCGCATCGCCATGATCTATGAAGGCGCCAACGGCATCCAGGCGCTCGACCTCGTCGGCCGCAAGCTCGGCCTGAATGGCGGCCGCGCCGTGCAGGCCTTCTTCAAGGAGGTCGGTGAGTTCTGCGAGGAGAACCGCTCCGACGAGAAGATGGCGCCATTCACCAAGGCGCTGAAGAAAGGTCTCAACGATTTGCAGGCGGCGACCATGTGGCTGGTGCAGAACGGCATGGCCAAGCCCGACAATGCCGGTGCGGCCTCGACCGACTACATGCATCTCTTCGGCCTGGTTGCTCTGGGCTATATGTGGGCGCAGATGGCCAAGGTGGCACTTGGCAAGACTGACGCCAATGGCGCGCAATCCTCTTATGAAAACAACGTGGCTTTCTACGACAACAAGGTCGTGACGGGGCGCTTCTTCATGGAGCGGATCATGCCGGAGACGTCGGCGCATCTCGCCCGCATTTCGAGCGGCGCCGACACATTGATGGCACTGCCGGCGGAAGCGTTCTAAAGATGACCTGCGTCCCCCTCCCTCTCGAGGGGAGGGTGGCCCGAAGGGCCGGGAGGGGTCGTTGCGGCAGTGCGCCGGCTTCAGTTTCGATGATGCATCTCGGGAGGAGTATCATACCAGCATGACCAACCCAGCTGAAATCCTTGGCCTTCCGAAGCCCTCCTGGGCGGCGGACGAGGTCGGCATGCTCTACGACATGGCGCATCGCTTCATGTCGGAGGAGATCGCGCCGCGCTACGACGAGTTCGAGAAGAACGAGATGGTCGATCGCGAAAGCTGGCTGAAGGCAGGTTCCGCCGGCCTGCTCTGCGCCTCGATGCCGGAGGAATATGGCGGTTCCGGCGGCACATTCGCGCATGAGAGCGCTATCATCGAGGCCATCGGCCATGTCGGTGTCGACGGGTTCGGCATCGGCCTGCACAATTCGATCGTCGCCCCTTATATCCTCCACTACGGCTCCGAGGAGCAGAAAAAGAAATGGCTGCCGAAACTGGCGACCGGCGAGCTGATCGGCGCCATCGCCATGACCGAGCCCGGCGCCGGCTCCGACCTGCAGGGCGTCAAGACGCGGGCGCAGAAGGATGGCAATCAATACAAGATCAACGGTTCCAAGACCTTCATCACCAATGGGCAGCTTGCGAACTTCATCATCGTCGTCACCAAGACCGATCCGGAGAAGGGCGCCAAGGGCACCTCGCTGATCGTCGTCGAGACCGACGAGGTCGAAGGTTTTCAGCGCGGCCGTAACCTCGACAAGATCGGGCTCAAGGCCAACGACACGTCGGAGCTGTTCTTCAACGACATGCGCGTGCCGACCTCCAACCTGCTCGGCCACGAGGAAGGGCAGGGCTTCGTCCAGTTGATGCAGCAACTGCCGCAGGAGCGACTGCAGATCGGCACCGGCGCCATTGCGATGATCGAGCGGGCGCTGGCGCTGACTATTCGTTACGTCAAGGAGCGCAAGGCGTTCGGCAAGGCGATCATCGATTTCCAGAACACCCAGTTCAAGCTGGCCGAACTCAAGACCGAGGCCACCATCGGCCGCGTCTTCTACAATGATTGCGTCACCCGCCACATCGCCGGCGGCCTCGATCCTGTGACCGCGTCGATGGCCAAGTACTGGCTCAGCGACCTGCAGGGAAAAGTCGTCGACGAATGCCTTCAACTGCATGGCGGCTATGGCTACATGAATGAATATCCGATCGCCCGCATGTTCCGCGACGCTCGCGTCCAGCGCATCTACGGCGGCACCAATGAGATCATGAAATTGCTGATCGGCCGCTCTCTCTGAGGGCGACGACCGGCAAACCCAAGGAGCAAGCAAATGGCTGAAGCTTATGTCTATGACGCTGTGCGCACACCGCGCGGCAAGGGCAAGAAGGACGGATCGCTGCACGAGGTGCCGGCGGTGCGGCTTGCCGCCAAGACGCTCGAGGCGCTGCGCGACCGCAATGGGCTCGACACCGGCAATGTCGATGACATCATCTTCGGCTGCGTCGATCCGGTCGGCGAAGCCGGCTCGGTCATTCCGCGCGCCGCCGCCTTCGAGGCCGGCTACGACACCAAGGCGCCCGGCATGCAGATCTCACGCTTCTGCGCTTCCGGGCTCGACGCCATCAATTTCGGCGCCGCCAAGATCGCGCAGGGCGCCGATGAGATCGTCATTGCCGGCGGCGTCGAATCGATGTCGCGTGTCGGCATGGGCGCCTCGGGCGGCGCCTGGTTCATGGATCCTTCGGTCGGCCTGCCCGGCTGGTTCGTGCCGCAAGGCATCTCGGCCGACCTGATCGCCACCAAATACGGCTTCAGCAGAGACGACGTCGACGCCTATGCGGTCGAGAGCCAGAAGCGCGCCGCCAAATCCTGGGCCGATGGCCGCTTCAAGAATTCCGTCGTCCCGATCAAGGACCAGAACGGCCTGACCATCCTCGACCATGACGAACATATGCGCCCGTCCACCGACATGCAGTCGCTGGCCTCGCTCAACCCGTCCTTCGTCATGCCAGGCGAAATGGGCGGCTTCGATGCCGTCGCCGTGCAGAAGCATCCCGAGGTGGAAGAGGTCAATCACGTCCATCATGCCGGCAATTCCTCCGGCATCGTCGATGGCGCCGCCGCCGTGCTGCTCGGTTCGAAGAAGGCGGGCAAGGCGATGGGGCTGAAGCCGCGCGCCCGCATCCGCACCTTCGCCAACATCGGCTCCGAGCCGGTGCTGATGCTGACCGGCCCGGTCGACGTCACCGAGAAGCTGTTGAAGCGCGCCAAGATGAAGCTCTCGGACATCGACCTGTTCGAGCTCAACGAAGCCTTCGCTTCGGTGGTGCTGCGCTACATGCAGGCGTTCGACATCGATCACGACAAGATCAACGTCAATGGCGGTGCTATCGCTATGGGTCATCCGCTCGGCGCCACCGGCGCGATGATCTTCGGCACGGTGCTGGACGAACTCGAGCGCCGCGATCTCAACACCGCTCTGGTGACGCTGTGCATCGGCGCTGGCATGGGAACCGCAACCATCATCGAACGCGTCTGACGGGGAGAGAAACGATGAGCTACACCAATTTCACCCTCGACATCGACGCCGACGGCATTGCGCTGGTCACCTGGGACATGCCTGGCCGCTCGATGAACGTTTTCACCGAAGAGGCGATGCGGGAATTGAACGCCATTGTCGACAAGGTGGCTGGTGATGCCGCCATCAAGGGCGCCGTGATCACTTCCGGCAAGGATACCTTCTCCGGCGGTGCAGACATCACCCTGCTGCAGAAGATGCTGACGACCTTCGCTGCGGAAAAGGGCAAGGACGCCGAAAAGGCGACCAAGGCGCTGTTCGACAATGCCGGCATGATGACCGGCCTGTTCCGCAAGCTGGAAACTTGCGGAAAGCCGTGGGTGTCGGCGATCAACGGCACCTGCATGGGCGGCGCCTTCGAATTGTCGCTCGCCTGCCACGGCCGTGTCGCCGCCGACAGCGACAAGGTAAAAATGGCGCTTCCCGAGGTGAAGATCGGCATCTTCCCCGGCGCCGGCGGCACCCAGCGCGTACCGCGGCTGACCGATCAGCAGCAGGCGCTGCAGATGCTGACCTCCGGCCAGACCCTGTCGCCGCAGAAAGCCAAGTCTATGGGCCTGATCCATGAGATCGCCGAGCCGGTCAGACTGGTCGAGACCGCCAAGGCGATGATCAGGAATGGCCTGAAGCCGGTGGCGCCATGGGACGAGAAAGGTTTCAAGCTGCCCGGCGGCCCGATCTACTCGGTGGCGGGCGCCAATCTGTGGCCACCGGCCATCGCCATCCTGCGTCGCGAGACCTACGGCAATTATCCGGCCGCCGCCGCGATCCTCAAATGCGTCTATGAAGGCCTGCTGGTGCCGTTCGACACCGCCTTGCGCATCGAGCAGCGCTATTTCACCGAGATCATGCAGACCAGGGAAGCGGCGGCGATGATCCGCTCGCTGTTCGTGTCGCTGCAGGAACTGAACAAGGGCGCCCGCCGCCCGGCCGGCGTGCCGGAAACCAAATTCAAGAAGATCGGCATTCTCGGGGCCGGCTTCATGGGCGCGGGCATCGCCTATGTCACCGCCAAGGCCGGCATCCCGGTGGTGCTGCTCGACCGTGATCTGGAGTCGGCGACCAAGGGCAAGGCGCATTCCGACGGCCTGATCTCGGATCAGGTTAAGAAGGGCCGCGCCAAGCCGGAGGACAAGGACAAACTGCTGTCGCTGATCACGCCGACGGCGGACTATGCCGACCTTGCCGGCTGCGATCTGGTGGTCGAGGCCGTTTTCGAGGATTCGAGCGTGAAGAAGAGCGCCACCGAACAGGCGGAAGCCGTGCTGAAGCCATCGGCGATCTTCGCGTCGAACACCTCGACCATTCCGATCACCGGCCTGGCGAAGAATTCTGCGCGGCCGAAGAATTTCATCGGCATCCATTTCTTCTCGCCGGTCGACAAGATGATGCTGGTCGAGATTATTTTGGGCAAGAAGACCGGCGACAAGGCGCTGGCCACCGCGATCGACTTCGTTCGCGCCATCAAGAAGACGCCGATCGTCGTCAACGACACGCGCGGCTTCTACGTCAATCGCTGCGTGCTGCGCTACATGTCGGAAGCCTACAAGATGCTGATCGAGGGCGTTCCCGCGCCGATGATCGAGAACGCGGCGAAGGCAGCCGGCATGCCGGTCGGCCCCCTGGCGCTGACCGACGAGACGGCCATCGACCTTGCCCAGAAGATCATGAAGCAGACCATCAGGGATTTGGGCGACAAGGCGGTCGATCCCAAGCAGATGGCGCTGATCAACACCATGGTCGACGATCACGGCCGCTTCGGCCGCAAGAACGGCAAGGGTTTTTACGATTACCCGGCGAAGCCCGCCAAGAAGAAGCTGTGGCCGGGCCTTAGGGATCTCTATCCGCAGCTTGCACCCGAGAAGGTCGATTATGGGGAACTGCAGCAGCGGCTGCTGGTCACCATCGCGCTGGAAGCGGCGCGGGTGATGGAAGAAGGCATCGTCACCGACCCGCGCGAGGCCGATGTCGGCTCGATCCTCGCTTTCGGCTTCGCTCCCTACACCGGCGGTGCGCTGTCCTACATCGACGGCATCGGCGCCAAGGCATTCGTCAAGATCGCCAAGGGCTTGCAGAAGAAATACGGCGCCGAGTTCAAGGCGCCCAAGCTGCTGCTCGACATGGCCGAGAAGGGCGAGAGCTTCTACCAGCGTTTCGATCCCTATGCGAAAGGCGACGTGAAGCAGGCAGCCTGACGCATGAGCAAAATCAAGCGTCTTGCAGCGACCTTTGCGCGTCCAAGAGGACACGGGGCGCTGTAATGTATGTCTGGGCGCGCATGGTGCGCATGATGGCCACGGCACGCAGCCGTGGCCCCTACGTGATGGGCGGCGAAGGCCGGCTGGCTTTCCGCTGCCTGCCGACCGACATCGATTTCAACATCCATCTCAACAATGCGCGATACATGATGCTGGCCGATCTCGGCCGCATCGACCTGTTTGTTCGTGCAGGCCTCATCACGCTGGCAAGGAAGAATGGCTGGGCGCCGATGATGGGCGGACTGCAGGCGGTCTATGCACGCGAGATCAGGCTTTGGCGCCGCTTCGAAGTGGTGTCCTCGATCGAGACCTGGGAAGGCACCCAAGTTGTCGGCAAGCACCGCTTCGTCCTCGACAATAGCGAGACGGCCGCGTTGATCCTGACGACAGCCGGCGTCTACGATCGCAAGGCTCGCAACTTTCTTGAGATTGACGAGGTGGTTTCGGCACTTGGTCGTGCCGTGAACCCGCGGCCACCGACGCAAACGGAGCGGATTTTCATGACATCGCACCAGGGTCTGCGCAGCTTGGCCAAGGGCGTCGATCGATCCCGGTAATCGGACTTTCCGCGATCGACGGGAACGTTTGCAACCACTCCACGACCGGTGGACAAAACGACATTCCAAGACTAGAAGGGAAAGGTATTTTTTCCTGCACCGAAGGAGAGCGAGCATGCTCTCGCACGACCGAGTCTGGGCTGCCATCGATGCTCTTGCCAAGCGCTATTCGCTTTCGGCCTCGGGTTTGGCCAAGCGTGCGGGGCTCGATTCCACTGCCTTCAACAAGTCGAAGCGTTTGTCGTCGGATGGCCGGCCGCGCTGGCCCTCGACCGAATCACTGGCCAAGATCATCGAGGCAACGGGCGCCTCACTCGACGAATTCACCGGTCTGATCGAAGGCCGGCCCGGGATAAGCAATGGTGCTTCGACCAGCCATGCCGCTTCGGTCGCCCGCAGAAGCTCCGTGCCGTTGCTCGGCTTTGCCCAAGCCGGCGCCGGCGGCTTCTTCGACGATGCCGGCTTTCCAGTCGGGCAGGGTTGGGATCTGGTCGAACTGCCGGCGCAATCGACCGAGAGCTCCTACGCGCTGCAGGTGCAGGGCGATTCCATGCTGCCGCTCTACCGCAATGGCGACGTCCTCATCGTCGAACCGGGCGCCGTCACCCGCAAGGGCGATCGCGTCGTTGTCAAGACCACATCAGGCGAGGTGATGGCCAAGGTGCTCGAGCGCCAGAGCGTCAAGTCGATTGCGCTGGTCTCGCTCAATCCCGATCATCCCGACCGCGACATTCCCATGCGCGATGTCGAGTGGGTGGCGCGGATTGTCTGGGCAAGCCAATAGGTCAAGCTGGTGCGGCTTCTCCATCATGCGCTGGCGGTTCTGATGGTCCCTGTGATGGCGGCCATGGTCGTCACCGGCGGTCGCACGTTGAAACGAAGTGAAAGCGTCATTGCCGTGGACCAGCTTGATCCGGGCGCCGATACGATGGCGCAGCAGGCTGCCGGGACGGTGCCGCAGGAGCCGGCCACCTCAGCCATCGCAGCTCCACAGCCGCCGAAGCCGGGGCCGCATTCAAGGGCAATCGATCCCGAAATCGTCGCGCCGCCGGAACTGCCCGCCGACGGGCTTGAACGGGTCGAGCCGCGCGAGCCGTTGAGCAAGCTCGCGCTGGCTGTGCCACCCAAGCCGAAAATGCCTGACGATTGGAACGGCACAAAGCTGTTCCAGCCGGTTGCGCCGGCCGCCGGCCTGATCGAGGCAAAGGGTTACTCGGTCGCGGTTTCCGGCATCGATATCGTCAGGCAGGACGAGACCTGCAGCGAGGACGGCAAGCCCTGGCCGTGCGGCGTCCGGGCGCGGACGGCGTTCCGCGCCTTCCTGCGCGGCCGCGCGGTGGTCTGCACGGTGCCGCCGCAGGGTGGCCGCGACCTGATCGCAGCCGAGTGCCGGATCGGCAAGCAGGATGTCGGTCAGTGGCTGGTCGAAAATGGCTGGGCGCGCGCCGCCAAGGGCGGCCCCTATATCGAGGCAGGCGACAAGGCGCGCACGGCGAAGAAGGGCATTTTCGGATCGGCGCCTGATCTGTTCGGCATGCCGGCGATGCCGGCCGCGCCCGGCCCGGCGCCTCAGGCGCCGGGTTCGATCCTCGAAGAGGTCGATGGCGTGCTCAAGCCAGCTGACCAGCCAGCGCCCGCTCAATGAGCGCACGTGTCTCGGCAACGCCATAAAGTGCTGCGAACGAGCCGAAGCGCGGGCCGCGCTCCTGGCCGATCAGCACCTGGTAGATCATCTGGAAGAAGGCGCCCGATACGCCGGGGCCGCCTTCCGGGCTCTGCTTGGAATGATCCTGATAGCGCTCGATCCTGCGTGCGACATTGAGCGAGGCGTTCTGGATCGCTTCGCCGCTGGCGTCCACCGGCAGCGCGCCAAGCGCTTCGTCGAGGGCTGCCAGCGCCTCGCGCTCGACCTCGTCGGCGGGCCGGAAGGTTTTCGTCGGCTTCACGAAATCGTCGAAATAGCGGATCGCATGGCCGACCAGCCGGTCGAGCTCGGGATGCGTCTTTGGCGTCACGCCTTGCGTATGACGTGAAATGAACCCCCACAGCACATCCTTGTTCTGCGCGTTGGAGGCGCTGACCAGATTGAGCAGCAGCGAGAACGGCACCGGCATGTCGATCGCGGGCGGGTTGCCGTCATGCATGTGCCAGACCGGATTGCCCAGCCGTTCCTTCCAGTCCTGCCGGGGATAGGCGGCGAGGAACGTATAGTATTCATCCACGGCCCGCGGGATGACGTCGAAATACAGCTTCTTGGCCTGCCGCGGCCGCTGGTACATGTAGAGCCCGAGGCTTTCGGTCGGCGCATAGGTCAGCCACTCGTCGATGGTCAGCCCGTTGCCTTTCGACTTCGAGATCTTCTGGCCGTTCTCGTCGAGGAACAGTTCGTAGACGAAATGCTCCGGCGCCCGTCCGCCCAGAATGTTGCAGATGCGGTCGTAGACCACCGCATTGGTCTGGTGGTCCTTGCCAAACATTTCGAAATCGACGCCAAGCGCTGCCCAGCGCATGCCGAAATCCGGCTTCCACTGCAGCTTCACGCGGCCGCCGGTGATCGAAAGCGTGGTCTCGGTGCCCTCGTCGTCGAAGGTGATGGTGCCGGCCTTGGCGTCTACATGCTTCATCGGCACGTAAAGCACCCGGCCGCTCTTCGGCGAGATCGGCAGGAACGGGCTGTAGGTCGCCTGCCGCTCGGGCCCGAGCGTCGGCAGCATCACCGCCATGATCTGCTCATAGCGTTCGGCGGCGCGCAGCAGCATCGCGTCGAAACGGCCGGCCTTGTAGTATTGCGTCGCGCTGGCGAACTCGTAGTCGAAGCCGAACGTGTCGAGGAAGCGGCAAAGCATCGCGTTGTTGTGGTCGGCGAAGCTCGCATAGTCGCCGCCGAAGGGGTTGGGGACCGACGACAGCGGCTTGTGCAGATGCGGCTCGAGTGCGGCGCGATCCGGCACGCTGTCGGGTATCTTGCGCATGCCGTCCATATCGTCGGAAAAGCACAGCAGCTTGGTCGCGACCTTGTCCTGCGTCAGGACGCGGAAGGCATGGCGCACCATCGAGGTGCGCGCCACCTCGCCGAACGTGCCGATATGCGGCAGGCCGGACGGCCCGTAGCCGGTCTCGAACAGGACTGTTTGCGGGAAGTCGGCGCCTTTGTAGCGCTCGATGATCTTTTTGGCTTCTTCGAACGGCCATGCCTTGCTTTCGGTCGCGGCCGCCAGCAGCTCGGGGTTGAGATCGATGATGTTTGATCCCGCCATGTCACAATTTTCCAAATCATTTGCCGGCCCGAAGGCGGGCCGCAGCAAGGGTTTTTCATCCGGTCTCTAGGCGTGCAGCGCCGGAGCGTCAACGCGTGCGGCGCTTTTTCCTTGCGGTGCAGAACGGGCGTTCCTAACTTCGAGGCCCGGTTCAAGGAGAAAAAATTGCCGACACCTCATGAAGCCCTGATCTATCTGATGGTCATCACCTCGGCCTCCGACCGCGACATGACCGATGTCGAACTGGCGCGGATCGGCGAGGTCGTCCGCTCCTGGCCGGTGTTCGAGGACTTCAACCACGACAGGCTTGTCGGCGTCGCCCAGGACTGCCAGAAGCGCCTGCACGAAAAGCATGGGCTGGAGGGCGTGCTGGCTGAAGTCGCCGAGGTCTTGCCTGAGCGGCTGCGCGACACCGCCTATGCCGCCGCCTTCGAGGTTGCCGCCGTCGACCTCGAAATGCGCATGGAAGAGGTGCGGGTGCTGCAGCTGATCCGGCGGCAGCTCGACCTCGACACGCTGACGGTTGCTGCCATCGGCCGCGCGGCCAAGGCGCGGCTGCGCACGCTGACCTGAAAGTCCTTGGCCGGGCGTTGTTGAGATTCGGCTCAGGCCGGCAAAGCTGACCGGAACCGGATCAGAAAAAGCTCACCGGAAAATAGCGCAGATAAAATTCCGCGAACGTGCCTTTCATCGAAATTTCCTGCAGCGCGTAATCGATCGCGGCGGCCAGCGCCGGATTGTCCGCTTTGGTGGCGATGGCCATGCCAGTGCCCAGATATTCGGGCGCCAGATAGGGCCCGCCGGCAAAGCGGCAGCAGCCCGCCGCGTCCGAGCCGCCCAGCCAGAAAGCCAGGCGCATGCCGTCGCCGAAGGTGGCGTCGACCTTGCCGGCCTTGAGATCGGCATAGAGGTCTTCCGGCCTGTCGAAAGGGATGACCTGAACCGTGCTGAAATAGTCGCGCAGCATGCGCTCATGCGCCGAGCCTGATATCACGCCGACACGCTTGCCGTGCAATTTGTCAAAGACGGGCTCGGTCAGTGCCTTGCTCTTCGGCATGATGAAGCGCGCTGGAAACTGTAGATAGGAGCGCGAGAAGGCGTAGGTCGTGCGCGATTCCGGTGTTGCGGCGATGCCGGCGATGATCGCCTCGCCTTCGTCTTTCCGCAGTGCGCCTTCCAGCTCGGCCCAAGGCAGGGCCTGGATCTGGCATTTTTCGACGATGCCAAGCTCGGCGCAGATGGCGCGTGCCAGATCGATATGGAAGCCGGACAGCTTTCCCGCACCGTCGAGGAAGTTGAAGGGCGGGAAGTCCGTGGTGGTCAGGAATCTCAGCCGGGGCAGCGTCGAAAGGTCTGGTTTGGGCAGCCGCTCCTTGGCATCCCACAGCATCGGAACCTGAGGCGCCGCGGCGCGCGCGCCGTCGGCGAACGACAGCAATCCGATCAGCATCGCAAAGGCGAAGGATCTCCACCGGAACGCCAAGATAAAACTCCGCCACAGTCGTGCTCGCACCGGTTTTGGTACGAAAATGGTACAGGCACAATGGTTTTTGATTTCAACCCGCCGATTTCAGGATATGATTCAACCGGTTTGCAAATCAGCTCCGGCCGCCTCGGTGAGGGAAGCCACAAAATAAGTATGCGATTTGCAATCCGTGGTCGGTGGCGAAGTGTAAATCAGGCACGCATCATTGGCCGCAATGCACGAGGCAACATGGGGTTGATGTTGCGATGGGTCAGTTCGATCGCACGCTGGAATACATAGACCAACTGCAGCACGCCGCAACGGCGGCGGCGGTCTGTGAAAGGCTGCTGGGCATAACATCGGATTTCGGTCTCACCGCACTGATGGCTGGAACCGTACCGCAGCCAGGCACGCCGGCCGGCCAGCAAAAGCAGCATGTGCTTCTCTGCGATTGGCCGGGAGAGTGGCTGGAGCGCTATGTCGCGCGCAACTATGTCGATCATGACCCCGTCGTCAGCCATATGAAACAGTTGCAGGCGCCCTTCCAGTGGCACGAGGCGTCGCAGGGCATCCGCATCGACAAGAGCAGCGGCGAAGTGATGGGCGATGCCGGCGCCTTCAAACTGCGTGATGGATTGGCCTTTCCGTTGATCACGCTCGACGGCCAGATCGTCATGGTGTCGCTCGGCGGCGAGGCCGTGGAATTGTCCGTCGCCGAATTCGGCCAGGTGTCGCTGGTCTCGACCTACGCGGTCGGCCGCGCCATGCAACTCCACACCATGGCGAACAGCACCATCGATCATATCGTGCTGACGCCGCGCGAGCGCGAATGCCTGCAATGGGCCGCCGTCGGCAAGTCCGAATGGGAGATTTCGCAAATCCTCGGCATTTCCGAACACACCTCGGAGAAACATCTTCTTAACGCCAAAAGCAAACTAGGTGCCGTCAACAGGGTGCAGGCCGTCGCGGAAGCGATACGGCGCGGCTACATTAGTTAGGTCGGCCGTGCCGACCTGGAATTTTTGCCTACGCGATCACGCAATTTTCTCATCAAAGCACGGCCGTATCTTCCTCTGAACGCAGGAGACGGCGGAATGCTTTTTTCCCTTACAACCCAGGAATTGATGGAACGTCCCGACCTTTGGGAGGCCGTCCATCGGTTGCGCTACAAGATATTCGTCGAAGAGATGGGGTGGGATGACCTCAGGCGCCCCGACGGGCTCGAACTCGACCAGTTCGATCACGACGAGGCGGTCCATCAGATAGTCATCAGGGGCGGTGAAGTGGCGGGTTATCAGAGGATGTTGCCGACGACGCGGCCACATCTGCTGACCGAGGTCTTGGCCGATCTTTCCGAAGGAACGCCGCCATCGGGTCCAAACATCTGGGAATTGACCCGCTACGCGGTAGCTCCCGGTTTTCGTGACGGCCGTCGCGGCGTTTCGACCGTCGGCACCGAACTGATTGCCGGTTTCGTCGAGTGGGGGCTGAAGCGCGGCGTCGACAAGGTGATCATCGAGTTCGAGCCGATGTGGGTGCTGCGCGCCTTGCAACTGCATTTCCTGGCGACCCCGCTGGGCTATCAGCGCACCTATGGCAACCAGCAGGTCGTCGCCACTTTGCTCACCTTCAACGAACACACCCTCGATGTGGTGCGGTCGCGCCGCAATCATTTTGCTCCCGTGCTGGCCAGGGGATATCCCGACATGCTCGGGCAAAGGCGTGCGTCATGAGATCGGAGACAGTCATGAGCACACACCCGCAACCTGAACTTCGCAACCACACGCTGGTCGTCACCGTGTCGTCGAGTGACGGCCGGCCGGTGCTGGACAGGAGAGCCTATGAAAGCCTGGCAAGGACCTTCCATGAAGCCGCCGACAATGAGGAGGTTCGCGTCGTCGTGCTGCGCGGCCTGGCAGGCTGTTTCTGCCTGGGCGGGGACTTCTCCGAATTCCTCGACGCCACCAAGCACCAGAAACTGATTGCCGCCGTCACCGACCTGTTCCGCACGCTGGCGACGTTTCCCAAGCCCATCCTTGCCTGCGTCGATGGCGATGCCGTCGGTGTCGGCTGCACCATCCTGTTCCATTGCGACATGGTGATCGCGTCCGATGAGAGCACGTTCAGGGTGCCGTTCGTCGATTTCGGCCTGGTGCCGGATGCGGCGACCAGCATCCTGGCGCCGCAGAAGCTCGGCTATGCCGGTGCCTTCCGCTTCTTCTGCCTCGGCGACACGCTTCGCGCCGAAGATGCCAGGGCGCTCGGCCTTGTCGCGGAGATTGTGCCGGGAGGCACCGTCGAGGAGGCGGCTCTCGGCCGGGCAAGACAACTCGTCAAGAAGCCGGTCGCCGCCTTGCTGCAGACGCGCGGCCTGCTGAAGGGGAACACCGAGGCCCTCTGCGACCGCATCGATCAGGAGATTTCGCTTTTCCAGCAGGCGCTGCAGGACGACACCACGCTGCGGCGATTGCAGCGCATCGCCCGGCTCGCGGCCTGAGCGAAACCACCCCGCAACGCGCCTCGCGGCCAAGCCCGCGCGGCGCGGAAGCGTCAATCCTGCTTGCCGAGGAATGACGGCCCTTCGCCGATGATCTTCTTGTCTTCCTTGCCGATGATTTCGAGATCGCGCCCCTCATAGGGCAGAGACGACAGGATGCGCCGCATGATCGCCAGCCGCGCGCGCCGCTTGTCATTGGCCCGTACGATGATCCACGGCGCGAATTCCTTGTGGGTGCGCTCGAACATTGTGTCGCGCACCTTGGTGTAGTCGTCCCACTTGGTGATGCCTGCAACGTCGATGGGGGAAAACTTCCAGCTCTTCAGCGGGCTGTAGCGGCGGTCGTGGAAGCGCTCGAGCTGCGTTTCCCGGCCGATGTTCAGCCAGAATTTGAAAAAGTGGATGCCCTCGTTGGAGATCATCCGTTCGAAATGCGGCGTCTCGTCGAGAAACTGCTCGTGCTGCTGCGGGGTGCAGAAACCCATCACCGGCTCGACACCGGCGCGGTTGTACCAGGACCGGTCGAAAGTGACGAATTCGCCTGAAGTCGGGAAGTGGTCGACATAGCGCTGGTAGTACCATTGACCAAGCTCGGTCGGGGTCGGCTTGGTCAGCGCCACGTTGCGTGCCGTGCGCGGATTGAGGTACTGGCGCACCACGAAGATCGTGCCGCCCTTGCCGGCAGCGTCGCGGCCCTCGAACAGCGCCATCACCCGTTTGCCGGTCGACTGCAGCCAGGCCTGCGCCTTGACCAGCTCGATCTGCAGCTTCTCGAGCATCTCGTCATACTCGTCGCTTTTCATCTTCTTGTCGTAGGGATAGCCGCCGGCGGTCAGCTTGTTGTCCTCGACCCAGTCGGGAAGCACGGGATTATCGATGTCGAACTCCCTCTCCTTGCCGCCGATCCTGATCTTCAGCGGCCCCGAAGTTGGCGCGGCGGGACTTTCCTTGGCTTTTTTCATCGAGACGAACCCTTTCCAGCTTCCGGACTCATGCTATGGGGAGCCACTACAGCGCCGCGCGTCCGTTTGGATGCGCAAAGGACGCTGTAGCACTTTTAATTTGCGCATGATCCTTTCCGAAAATCGATTCCCGATTTTCGGGGTCATGCGGCAAGCGATCTGGTGGAAGTTTTCTGCCACCGTGCGACCGGGTGCGAAGACATTGGGGGGCAGGTCACGAGCGAATGGCTGACCTGGACACAGAGCAGAGAGGCATCACGCAAAGCATGGCCGCACGGCTGTGGCATAGCCGCTGGCTGCTTGCGGCCGGCGTCACCGCGGTCGTCGCCGTCTATGCCTTGGCCGGGATTTCAGCCTATGTCGTCCCCGCGGCGCTGCTGTTGCTGCTTGCAGCGGCAATACTGCCGACCGCCGGCGCGCGCCAATCCACCGGCAGCGGCGCTGCCATCGAGGCCATCGGCCTGCAGCGGCTCTCGGGTGAATATCTGGCCGCCGCCGTCGCCGATCCGCTGATCATCTTCGACCGGACCGCCACCATCGTGCATGCCAACGCCGCCGCCTTCGCCGCCTTCGGTGGCATCGCGCCAGGCATGTCGCTGTCGCTGAAATTCCGGGCACCGGAGATGCAGACCCTGCTGGACGGCGTGCTATCCGGCGATGTTGCCTCGGATGTCGTCGACTACATGGAGAAGCTGCCGGTCGAACGGGCCTACCGGGTGAGCGTGTCCTCGGTCGGTCACGCCACCGATCTCTATGTGCTGGTGTTCAAGGACCAGAGCGAAGCACGCAGGATCGACCGCATGCGCGCCGACTTCATCGCCAATGCCAGCCATGAACTGCGCACGCCGCTCGCCTCAATCGCCGGCTTTATCGAAACGCTGCGCGGGCCAGCCCGCAACGACGCGGCGGCGCGCGACCAGTTTCTGCAGATCATGCAGAGCCAGACCGGTCGCATGGCGCGTCTGATCGACGATTTGTTGTCGCTGTCGCGGCTCGAGATGAAACCCTATCTGAAGCCGGGAACCGAGGTGGACCTGCGGCAGACAGTCGACAGCGTCATCGATTCGCTCGGACCGCTGGCCAGCGAAAACGCCGTTGCCATCGAGCGGCACTACGCCGATGGGCCGCTTCATGTGCCTGGCGATCGAGATGAGCTTTTCCAGGTTTTCGAGAACCTCCTGGAAAACGCCTGCAAATACGGGCAGTCTGGTGGGCGCGTGGTTGTATCCATAGCGCATGGCGATGCCGGATCAGAGCCGGGCATCGACGTGACGATCAGGGACTTTGGCCCCGGCATTCCCGAGGAGCACATTCCGCGCATTACCGAGCGCTTCTACCGCGTCGACGTCGAGACCAGCCGGACCCAGAAAGGCACCGGCCTCGGCCTGTCGATCGTCAAGCATATACTGACGCGCCACAACGCCCGGCTTTCGATCAAGTCCGAAGTCGGCAACGGCGCGGCATTCTCGGTTCATTTGCCGACGCACTGATATCGCCCTAATTCAAGGGGACTGTTTCTTTTTTCTGTCATCCGGCTAGCGTATCAGCGGGGATTCGAGGAAACGACTCAAAATCAAAACATCCCGTGGGAAGGCATTTTGCCATGCAGTCCGTGCACATCGTCAGCGCCTATGACGAGGAGTTGAAATATCTGTCGAAGCGCATCGCCGCGATGGGCGGCCATGCCGAGCGCATGGTCGAACAGGCGGTCGCCGCTCTCGTCAATGCCGACCCAGGCCTTGCCCAGAAGGTCGTCCGCGACGATACCGTACTGGACGAGGGCCAGCGCGAAATCGACGACAAGGCGATCATCATCATTGCCAAGCGTCAGCCGATGGCGGGGGATTTGCGCGAGATCGTCGGGACCATTCGCATCTCCGCCGACCTCGAACGGGTTGGCGATCTCGCCAAGAACGTTGCCAAGCGGGTGGTCGCCGTCACCGACGGACGCCAGCCAACCAGCCTGTTCCGCGGCCTCGAGGCTCTGTCCAACCTGGCGTTGACCCAGCTCAAGGAAGTGCTCGACGTCTACGCGTCTCGCTCGGTGGAGAAAATCGGCTTCGTGCGCGATCGTGACGACCAGATCGACGCCATGTACACATCGCTGTTTCGCGAATTGCTGACCTACATGATGGAAGATCCGCGCAACATCACGCCCTGCACGCATCTGCTGTTTTGCGCCAAGAACATCGAGCGTATCGGTGATCACGCCACCAACATAGCCGAGACCATCTACTACATCGTCACCGGCGATCAGTTGCCGGCTGAGCGGCCCAAGGGCGACAAGACCGACAAAATCAGCCTTTCCGGGACGCAGCCGCTGAAGTGAACGCGCCTCTCGAACCGTAATCCGATTTACGCTAAGCTTTCCGGGCTTTGCCTCTATCCTCGTCCGTGGATTTGCTCCGGGAGGTCGTGATGGAAAATGTTCGGAACCTGACCCCGGCGCCTGGGCCGACATCCGGCATTATCGCTTGCGGCGTCTACACGGCCGGGCGCCGCATCGCCGACATTCCCATCGAGGAAGCCGGCGAATGGGCAAAGAAATCCGGTCATGTCGTCTGGATCGGCCTATTGGAGCCCGACCGTAACCTGTTGCTGCGCGTCCAGGCGCAATTTCACCTGCATGAGCTGGCAATCGAGGATGCCGAGCACCCGCACCAGCGGCCGAAGATCGAGCAATATGGCGACGCCTTGTTCATCGTCGCTCGCACCGCGCAGCTGATCGACGGTCGGGTCACCTTCGGCGAGACCCATTTGTTTGTTGGCTCAGGCTACATCGTCAGCGTCAGGCACGGTCCTTCGACGTCCTATGCCGCCGTTCGGCAGCACTGGGAAAGCTGCCCGCACTCGCTGGCCAAGGGTGAGGATTTCGTCCTTTACGCCATTCTCGATTTCATCGTCGACAATTACATGCCGGTGCTCGAGCAGATCGAGGACGAGGTCGAGGCGATCGAGGACAAGGTTCTGCTGAAGCCGATGACCGCTCCCGACATCGAACGGCTCTATATGCTGCGCCGCGATCTCCTACGCCTGCGCAATGCCGCGCTTCCGCTGGTCGAAGTCTGCCGACGGCTGACCAGCGCCGAGCTGCCGCAGATACACACCGCCATGCATCCGCTGTTCCGCGACGTCACCGATCACATCCGCACCGTCCAGGAGAAGATCGACAGTCTGCGCGAGGTGCTGGCGTTCGCTTTCGAGGCGAGCTTGCTGGTCGGCCAGAGTCAGGAAACCGCGAACACCAAGAAGCTCGCCTCCTGGGCCGCAATCCTGGCGGTGCCGACGGCGCTCGCCGGCATCTACGGCATGAACTTCAGCGACATGCCGGAACTGAAGATGGAATACGGCTATCCGGTGGTGCTGGGCGCTATCGTGCTGATCTGCACGTTTCTCTACTGGCGGTTCAGGAAGAACGGGTGGCTGTGAGGGTAGGCAGTAGGCAGTAGGCAGTAGGCAGTAGGCAGTAGGGCAAGAAATTCAGAGCATATTGCCCCTACTGCCTACTGCCTACTGCCCAATCCCTAACTATCGGCTCCGCCGCCGCTCCGATGCCGGCTGGAATGCCACGCGGGCGTGGTACTTGCAGTACGGACCGGTTTCGGCGGCATCGTTGCCGCAGAAATGGAAGTCCTCTGAAAGCGGATCGCCGTTCGGCCATTTGCAGGTCCGCTCGGTCAGCTCGACCAGCTGCAGATGCCGCGAGATCGGCAGCACGACATTCTCAACCGGACGGATATAATGGCGCGCCACCGGTTCGGCGTCGAACTGTGTCTGCAAGGCCGTCGCGCCGATCGATGTCGTGACATGGCGTGCCGTGGTTGCAGCGCGTGATACCGATTTCTGGACGGTCGATCCTTGTGCCGCCTTTTTCTGGCGTGCCGGCGTGGCGGTCGAGCGACCGCGGCCCGAGAGTTTCAGCCGATGCACCTTCCCGATGACCGCATTGCGGCTGACCCCTCCAAGCTGCGCAGCAATCTGGCTTGCGCTCAGACCCTCCGACCACAGTTTTCTCAAGAGTTCTACCCGCTCGTCAGTCCAGTTCATGAGACCGCGCTCCTCTAAGCGTGCGGCAATCGGAATCCTTCTCCCGACCCGGCAACATTTGCCGGGGCAGACACCACATATATCTGGTGATTAGGTCCGCCGCACGAAATCTAGTTATTTCTCGACTACAACTACTCTATGCGCTGACTCGGTGACAAGAGTCCCAAGTGCAACACGAATCGGTTTTTTCGGTTTTCCCCAACTTGCCCGGTCGCTTATGAGCCGGCGTCCCGTCAGGGGGCTTGCCGCGCGCCACTACGCGACGTTTTCGTTGACTTCATGGCCGAAAAACGGGATAAGCCGCACAGGCCGCCGCTTTGGCGGCTTTTTTGATTTTCCGGTACCGGAGACGCATATAATGAGCGGTTCGGCGCTTTACGAGACCTTTGCTCGCGCACCCCTGGCCTTCGACCACGGGGAAGGCACATGGCTGATTACCGACAAGGGCGAGCGATATCTCGACTTTGCCGGCGGCATCGCCGTCAATTCGCTGGGCCACAGCCATCCGCATCTGGTCGCCGCACTCACCGAGCAGGCAGCCAAGCTGTGGCATGTCTCCAACCTCTACGAGATCCCCGGGCAGAGCCGGCTTGGCGAGCGGCTGGCCGACGCCACCTTCGCCGACAAGGTGTTCTTCACCAATTCCGGCGCCGAGGCGCTGGAATGCGCGATCAAGACGGCGCGCCGCTGCCAGTTCGTCAACGGACACCCCGAGCGCTTCCGCGTCATCACCTTCGAAGGTGCCTTCCATGGCCGCACGCTGGCGACCATCGCGGCCGGCGGCCAGTACAAATATCTCGAGGGCTTCGGCCCCAAGGTCGAAGGTTTCGATCAGGTCAGTTTCGACGACATCGACGCCGCCGAAAAGGCGATCACGCCGGAGACGGCCGCCATCCTGATCGAGCCGGTGCAGGGCGAGGGCGGTATCCGTCCGGTGCCGACGCAATCGCTGAAGCGGCTCAGGCAATTGTGCGAACAGCACGGCCTGCTGTTGATCTTTGACGAGGTCCAGTGCGGCATCGGCCGCACCGGCAAGCTGTTTGCGCATGAATGGTCAGGTGTAACGCCAGACATCATGGCGATCGCCAAGGGCATTGGCGGCGGCTTCCCGATGGGTGCCTGCCTTGCCACGGATGAAGCGGCCGTCGGCATGACCGCTGGCGTGCATGGCACCACGTTCGGCGGCAACCCGCTGGCCATGGCAGTCGGCAACGCCGTGCTCGACGTCGTGCTGGAAGACGGCTTCCTCGAAGATGTCCAGCGCAAGGCGCTGCTCATGAAGCAGGGGCTGGCGTCGGTCGCCGACGAGTTTCCCGAAATCATCGAGGACATCAGGGGTGCCGGGCTGATGCTCGGCCTCAAATGCGCCATGCCCAACACCAAGGTGAACATGGCCTTGCGCGACCAGCACCTGCTGGCGGTTCCGGCCGGCGACAACGTCATTCGCCTGTTGCCGCCGCTCACCGTCACCGACGCCGAGATCCATGACGCGCTCAACCGCATTCGCGCCGGCGCCAAGGGCCTGGCGGAGGCGATCGCTTCCGCCGCGGCGAAGTAATCCCGGAACCATTGCTGATGTCAGTTCGCCATTTCACCGATCTTTCCGCCGTTTCCGAAGGCGATTTGCGCTTCATGCTGGACGATGCGGTGGTGCGAAAGGCGCGCCTCAAGGCCGGCGAGCGCACCAAACCGCTCGAAGGCAAGGTGCTGGCGATGATCTTCGACAAGCCGTCGACGCGCACACGCGTCTCCTTCGACGTCGGCATGCGGCAGCTCGGCGGCGAGACCATCATGCTGACCGGCACCGAGATGCAGCTCGGCCGTTCCGAGACCATCGCCGACACCGCCAAGGTGCTGTCGCGCTATGTCGATGCGATCATGATCCGCACCACCTCGCATGAGCGACTGCTGGAGCTGACCGAGAACGCCACCGTGCCAGTGATCAACGGACTGACCGACGACACCCATCCCTGCCAGCTGATGGCCGATATCATGACCTTCGAGGAGCATCGCGGTCCGGTCGCCGGCAAGACCATCGCCTGGACCGGCGACGGCAACAATGTGCTGCATTCGCTGATCGAGGCCTCGGCCCGGTTCCGCTTCAACCTCAACGTTGCCGTGCCCGAAGGCAGCGAGCCGGCGCAGAAGCACATTGACTGGTCGCAGGCGCATGGCGGCAAGCTGCACTTCACCCGCTCGCCCGAGGAAGCCGTCGACCAGGCCGACTGCATCGTCACCGATTGCTGGGTGTCGATGGGCCAGGAGCATCGCGCCCGCGGCCACAATGTGTTCTCGCCCTACCAGGTCAATGCCAAGCTGATGGCCAGGGCCAAGCCGGACGCGCTGTTCATGCACTGCCTGCCGGCGCATCGCGGCCAGGAGGTGACCGACGAGGTCATCGACGGACCGCATTCGGTGGTCTTCGACGAGGCCGAGAACCGGCTCCATGCCCAGAAGGCCGTGCTGGCCTGGTGTCTCGGCGCTTGAAGTGTCTCGGCGCTTGATCCCCAGGAGCTTGATCTGCGGGGGTGTGATGCCTATTTGCGCCGCATCACGCAAATCAAGCGCGTTTCGACGCATGCGCCCCGGAGGGCGGCATGGCCGCGCCCTGGAGCTTTGTCATGTTGGAAACCTATCAAGTGACTGAACATCACCCCAAACTCGGCGAATTTGGCTATGCCGGCGACGATCACGTCGTGCCGTTCGAGGTCGGCCCGCTCGATGTGCGGGGCCGCACGGTCCAACTCGGGCCGATGCTGGACGCCATCCTCGGCCGCCACGATTATCCCGAGCCGGTCGCCCGCCTGCTGGCGGAGGCCTGTGTGCTGACCGTGCTGCTCGGCACTTCGCTGAAGTTCGAGGGCAAGTTCATCCTGCAGACCCGCACCGACGGGCCTGTCGACATGCTGGTCGCCGATTTTTCCACGCCCTCGGCATTGCGCGCCTATGCGCGTTTCGATGCCGACCGGCTGGAAGCGCTGGTCGCGGCCGGCGAAACCTCCCAGCAGACGCTGCTCGGCAGCGGCGTGCTGGCGCTGACCATCGACCAGGGCGCTCACACGCAGCGCTATCAGGGCATCGTCCAGCTCGACGGCGAGACGCTGGAGGATGCTGCGCGCACCTATTTTCGTCAGTCGGAGCAGATCCCGACGGATCTCAGGCTGTCGGTGGCCAAGCTTTTGACGCCCGGTCCCGGCGGCGCCCGCGAGCAGTGGCGCGCCGGTGGTATCCTGGCGCAGTTCCTGCCGCAGTCGCCCGAGCGCATGCGCGTCCCGGACCTGCCGGGTGGCGATGGCGATCCGCGCGAGGAGATCCACGATCCGGCCGACAATTCCTGGCAGGAGTTGCTGGCGCTGCTCGGTACGATCGAGCCGACCGAACTGATCGACCCGACGATCGGCGCCGAGCGGCTGCTCTACAGGCTGTTCCACGAGCATGGCGTGCGCGTCTTCGGCGGCGTTCCGGTCGCCGACCAGTGCTCGTGCTCCAAGGACAAGATCCGCGGCATCCTCGAGGGTTTTTCCGCCCAGGAGATCAAGGACAGCACCGAAGACGGCGGCATCCACGTCGCCTGCGAATTCTGCTCGAAGCAATATGATTTCGATCCGGCGGAATTTGCGGCCCAGTAGAGAAAAAAACCACGCCTCACCGGCCGCTCCGCGGCCGGTGAGGCGAAATCAATTCACCGTCCGCCGCGTCCCCGGCAGATCCAGCGAAAACGCCGGAATGGCGATGTCGAACGTCTCGCCCCGCTTGTTGCGCATCGTGTAGTGCCCGACCATGATGCCGGATGGTGTCGAGAGCGGGCAACCGGACGTGTACTGGTAGCTGTCGCCGGGATTGAGTTCGGGCTGGTCGCCGACCACGCCGGGGCCACGCACTTCCTCGACCCGGCCGGTGCCGTCGGTGATGTGCCAATAGCGCGACAGAAGCTGCACGAAATCGTCCGACTGATTGTCGATCGTTATCTGATAGCCCCAGACATAGCGGTTCTCCGAGGGATCCGAACGGTCCTCCAGATAGAACGGCCTGACCTGCACTTCGATGTTGCGCGTGACGGCGCTATACATAAGCGGCTCCAAAACAATCTAGAGCATGATCCTGAAAAGTGGGAACCGGTTTTCAGAAAAGATCATGCTCAAAGAAACAGAGATAGAGCCCCATCCCGGTTCAATCGGGATGGAACAGGCTCTAGGTCGAACTTTCGGCGCTCCACGCGGGCTGGTCAACGGTGCGCGTCCTGTCATTGCGGACGGAACCGCAGGTGGCGGCAAAGAATGTCATTTAAGTGACACATGACAATGATGGTGTGCGCCGACCAGTGCCGCGCGACTCGGGCGCTCTGTCGAATTGTTGAATCGGTCGTCATGCCAGCCAGATTGTTCTGGCGGACCGGTTTTCCTGGAGTGACCGGATTTCGATGGAACTCACTCTCATAGCCGCCACGCTTTCAACTGCCCTCATTCTCTCAAATCTCGCCAGCATCGTGCTCGCCGCTTCGCGTCTGAAACGGCGCCGCGCCATTGCCGCGCCGGCCGGCAAGCCACGGCCGGTGTCGATCGTCGTGCCGTCGCGCGGCGTCGAGCCGTTCACGCAGGAGACGCTGGAGCGCGCCTTCTCGCTCGACTGGCCGTGCTACGAGTTGATTTTCTGCGTCGCCCATGCCGACGATCCGGTGGTCAAATTGATAAACAGGACGATCGTCCGGTTTTCGAAAGTGCCGGCCCGGCTGCTTGTCGGCGACGACCGCATCAGCGCCAATCCGAAACTCAACAATTGCGTCAAGGGCTGGGAGGCGGCGCGGCACGACTGGGTCGTCCTGGCCGATTCCAACGTGCTGATGCCGAGGGACTACGTCCAGCATCTGATGGCTGCCTGGCGGCCCGGCACCGGCCTTGTCTGCTCGACGCCGATTGGCTCGCGGCCGGCCGGCTTCTGGGCCGAGGTCGAATGCGCTTTCCTCAACACGCTGCAGGCGCGCTGGCAATACGCCGGCGATGCGCTCGGCCTTGGCTTTGCCCAGGGCAAGAGCATGCTCTGGAACAAGCCGATGCTCGACGCCAATGGCGGCATCCGCGCGCTGGCCGCCGAGATCGCGGAGGATGCCGCCGCGACCAAGCTGGTGAACGGTCTCGGCCTGCGCGTCAATCTCGTCGCCGCCCCCTTCGAGCAGCCGCTTGGCCGGCGCTCTTTTGACGAGATCTGGTCGCGTCAGGCCCGTTGGGCGCGCCTGCGCCGCGTCACTTTCCCGCTGTTCTTCGCACCCGAAATCCTGACCGGCGCCGTGGTGCCGCTGGTGCTTGCGCTGATTGCCGCGGCCAGTGCGGGCTTCAGCCTCTGGGCAACCGCCCTTGCAGTGCTGGTAGCCTTCTACCTTCCCGAGTGCGCGCTGGCCTGGTCCAAGGGCTGGTACCTGTCGCCACGCATGGTGGCCGCGATCATGATGCGCGACCTGATCCTGCCAGCGCTGTGGGCGCGCGGCTGGCTTGGCGGCGCCGTCGACTGGCGCGGCAACGCGATGACCATCGGCACCAAGACGGCCGAACTGGAGGAGACGCCGTCCGGCGCCTGAAGGTCCTACCTGGCCTTCAGCGCCTGCGCGATGTCCTCAAGCAGATCGTCGGTGTCTTCCAGCCCGACCGACAGCCGGAGCGTGCCCGGCCCGATGCCGAGCTCGGCGCGCGCCTCGTCGCTCAGATTCTTGTGCGTCGTCGTCGCCGGGTGGGTGATCAGGCTCTTGGCATCGCCGAGATTGTTGGAGATCAAGACGATGTCGAGCGCGTTCTGCAAGGCGAAGGCCGCCTGCTTGCCGCCCTTGACGTCCAGGCAGATCAGCGTCGAGCCGCCCGACATCTGCTTCTTGACGATATCGGCCTGCGGGTGGTCGGCGCGGCCGGGATAGATGACGCGGGCGATTTCCGGCCGTTCGGCCAGGAAATCCGCGATCCTGCCCGCGCTTTCCGTCTGCTGGCGCACGCGCAGCGGCAGTGTTTCCAGGCCTTTCAGCAGCGTCCAGGCGTTGAAGGGCGACAGGCTTGGGCCGGTATGGCGGAAATAATCGTGCAGGTTCTCGTCGATCCACTTCTTGTCCGACAGGATCACGCCGCCGAGACAGCGCCCCTGGCCGTCTATGTGCTTGGTCGCCGAATAGACGACGATATGGGCGCCGAGCTGCAAGGGCTTCTGCTGCAGGGGCGTGGCGAAGACATTGTCGACGATCAGCCTTGCGCCGATCGAATTGGCAAGCGAAGCGACAGCGGCGATATCGACCACTTCCAGCGTCGGATTGGTCGGGCTTTCCAGGAAGAACAGCTTGGTGTTCGGCTTGACCGCCTTTTCCCAATTGGCGATATCCGTGCCGTCGACCAGCGTCGCCTCGATGCCGTATCTCGGCGCCAGCGTCTCGACCACCCAGCGGCAGGATCCGAACAGCGCACGCGCCGCCACGATGTGGTCGCCGGCCTTGGCGCTGCACAGAAGGGCGGCCGTCACCGCGGCCATGCCGGAGGCGGTGGCGCGGGCATCTTCGGCGCCTTCGAGGGCGCACATGCGCTTCTCGAACATGTCGACGGTCGGATTGGCGTAGCGCGAATAGATGAAGCCTGGCTCCTCGCCCTTGAAACGGGCTTCGGCGGCCTGTGCCGTTTCGTAGACATAGCCCTGGGTCAGGTAAATCGCTTCCGACGTTTCGCCGAAACCGGAACGCAGCGTTCCGCTGTGCACGAGTGCCGTCTGAGGCTTCCAGTTGTGCTTCTTGGTGCTCATCGCTTTTCTTCCAGACACAAAAAAACCGGCCGCGAAAGTCGCAACCGGTCCATACGGCCTTGCGGCCCGACGGTCCTTTAGCGACTTGTTTAACGTGGCTGCAAGCCGACCGGCCAAATCACCACGGGATAACGACCCTTTAGACCCGCGCCGCGCTTGCGTCAATTGCCGGCTTCATTAAGAGGTTTGTACCAAGCAGGTTCCGCAAAAGTGTTCCACGGTTTTGCGACAAGAACCTGCGACAAGAAAAACGTCTGACCTAGGAGTGGAGCCTTGCGGCAGACAGGCATTCTTCCCGATCAGGACATTTCGGCGCTGTTCCAGTCCGGCGCGCTGAAGTCGGCGCGTGCGCTCGACGCCGACCAGATCCAGCCGGCCAGCCTTGATCTCAGGCTCGGCGACAAGGCCTGGCGGGTGCGGGCCTCCTTCCTGCCCGGCCCCAACCACAAGGTCTCGGAAAAACTCGACCGGCTGCAGCTGCACGAGATCAATCTTGCCGAGGGCGCGGTGCTGGAGACCGGCTGCGTCTATATCGTGCCCTTGCTTGAAAGCCTGGCGCTGCCGGCGGACATTTCGGCCTCGGCCAATCCGAAGAGCTCGACCGGGCGGCTCGACATCTTTACCCGGGTCATGACCGATCGCGGCCACGAGTTCGACAAGATCGCTGCCGGCTATCATGGCCCGCTCTTTCTGGAAGTCAGCCCCCGCACCTTCCCGATCGTCGTGCGCACCGGCTCGCGCCTGTCGCAGATACGCTTCCGCACCGGCAATGCGCTGCTCTCGGAAGCCGAGCTGCACGACCTGCATCGCGCGCAGACGCTGGTCGCCACCGAGCCGCCGAATATTTCCGGCGGCGGCATCGCGCTGTCGATTGACCTCAACGGCGACCAAAACGGTCTGGTCGGCTATCGCGGCAAGCATCACACCGGCCTCGTCGATGTCGACAAGCGCGCGGCCCAGGAAGTCGTCGACTTCTGGGAGCCGATCCACAAGAGCGGCGCCGGCGAACTGGTGCTCGACCCCGACGAGTTCTACATCCTCGTCAGCCAGGAGGCGGTGCATGTGCCGCCGCTCTACGCCGCCGAGATGACGCCCTTCGATCCGCTGGTCGGCGAGTTCCGCGTCCACTATGCCGGCTTCTTCGATCCGGGCTTTGGCCATTCCGCGTCTGGCGGCACGGGCAGCCGGGCGGTGCTGGAAGTGCGCAGTCATGAAGTGCCGTTCATTCTCGACCATGGCCAGATCGTCGGCCGGCTGGTCTACGAACACATGCTGAAGCGGCCGCAGGCCCTCTACGGCACCGATCTCGGCTCCAACTACCAGGCGCAGGGCCTGAAGCTGTCCAAGCATTTCCGCGCCGCGCGCTGACCTCATTGCCCCAAGGCAAAATACTTGCCTGTACCGGCGCGCCATGCTTGGCTGCCTTGCCGCCCGTCAAGATGCCGGCGTTCAAGGGGAACCAAGAAAATGCAGATTTCAAAATGGATCATATCGGCAGCAGGCGCTGCCATGCTGGTGATGGCGGCCGGCTCGCTTTCGCAGGCGCAGGAGAAAATCAAGATCGGCACCGAGGGCGCCTATCCGCCGTTCAACACCATTACCGCTGACGGCAAGGTCGAAGGCTTCGACATCGACATCGCCAATGCGCTGTGCGCGCAGATGAAGGTCGAATGCGAGATCGTCACGCAGGACTGGGACGGCATCATTCCCGCTTTGCAGGCGAAGAAATTCGACGCCATCATCGCCTCGATGAGCATCACCGAGGAGCGCAAGAAGCAGGTCGCCTTCACCAACAAATATTATACGACACCGCTCGCCCTGGTGGCGCCGAAGGACAGCGACCTGACCTCGACCGAACCGGCGGCCCTTGCCGGCAAGACGGTCGGCGCCCAGGCTTCGACCACGCAGGCCGACTATGCCCAGAATGAATATGGCAAGGCGGGCGCGGAGGCCAAACTCTATCCGACCCAGGAAGAGGCGATCACCGACTTGACCAACGGCCGCCTTGACGCCGTGATCTCGGACAAGTTCGTGCTGATGGACTGGCTGAAGAAGGCAAGCGACGGCTGCTGCAAGCTGGTCGGCGACGTCAAGGGCACCGAAACGCAAGCCGGCATTGCCGTGCGCCTGGAAGACACGGCCCTGCGCGACAAGCTCAACGCGGCCATCGACGCGATCGTCGCCGACGGCACCTACAAGAAGATTCAGGCCAAGTATTTCGACTTCGATATTTATTGAAACGTCGAAGAGCGTCTCTTCCTTCTCCCACAAGGGGAGAAGGGAGGGTGCTACCTCAAAGCGCCTTCACAGCCACCTTCACGGGCAGCTCGATCTCCAGCGGGTTGCGCAGCGGCAGGCCGAAGTCCCCAGCCTCGATCTCGAACACATCGCCGGCCTCGGTCTTGATGCCGTCGGCGAAGGACAGCGTCGCCGTACCGAACATATGCACATGCACGTCGCCCGGCTGGCGGAAGGCCGCGTATTTGAAATGGTGATGTTCGAGATTGGCGATGGTGTGCGACATGTTCGCTTCACCGGACAGGAACGGCTTTTCCCACAGCACCTCGCTGTCGCGCACGATGCGCGAGGTGCCGCGGATATCGGGCGGCAGGTCGCCGATCAGGATTTCCGGACCGAACGAGGCGTTGCGCAGCTTGGAATGGGCGAGGAACAGATAGTTCACGCGCTCGGTGACGTGGTCGGAAAACTCGTTCGACAGCGTGAAGCCGACGCGGAAAGGTGCGCCGTCGTCGCCGATGACATAGATGCCGGCCACCTCGGGCTCTTCGCCGGCGTCCTTGGCAAAGGCCGGTGACAGGAGTGCGGCACCTGGCGCCACCGCCATCGTGCCGTTGCCTTTGTAAAACCATTCCGGCTGCACGCCGATCTGGCCGTTCGCGGGCTTGCCGCCCTCCAGCCCCATGCGGAACATCTTCATGGAATCGGTGAGCTGCTCCTCGCCGTCGGCGCTCAGCTTCTTGTGCATGGAATCGCGCGTCGCCGCCGAGCCGAGATGCGTCAGCCCGGTGCCCGTCAGGTGCAGATGCGCCGGATCGGGGTGGTTGATCGGCGACAGCAGCCGCCCCTTCTTGTAAGCGGCCTCGAGATCGACCGTCTCGCCAAGTCCTTTGCGTTCGATCAGCGCGACGAGGCCGACGCCGGTGCGGGCGGCCTCCATCGCCAGCGAATAGACGCTGCGGGCGCCATTGATGATCCGGGTCTTGCCGCTATTGCGGGCAACGACGCGGATGGTCTCGGCGTCGTCAAGGATCTGGGAGATCAGCATGATGAATCCTCTCTCATTTGCCTTGGCAGGGCTGCCAAAACGGCAGACCTTGCTCGGCGCGGCCGGACCTCGTCCATGCCACGGTTTAAATTCTCAGTTCGGATTGCGCTCGCGGGCCTGGTCCCTCAGGGACTTCTGTTACCGGGTTGCCGGCAGCGCCGCGATCGTATGCCTCCTGCTTGCCTCGACTAGAGCAGTTCACCGTCTCACGGAAACGGCGAACCGCTCTAACTCATTGTGGTGCAATTCCGGGCGGAAAACCGTTTCACACTTTTCCTTGGAATTGCTCTTAAGCCCGTTCAGGCCTTGTTCTTGTTGTAGACGTCGAAGATCACGGCACCGAGCAGCACCAGGCCTTTGACCACCTGCTGCCAGTCGACATTGACGCCCATGATCGACATGCCGTTGTTCATCACGCCCATGATGAAGCCGCCAACGACCGCACCGATGACCTGACCGACGCCGCCCATGGCCGAGGCGCCGCCGATGAAGACGGCGGCGATGACGTCGAGCTCGCTGCCGAGGCCCGCGGCCGGCACCGCCTGTCCCAGTCGCGCCGCGATGATCAGGCCGCCGAGCGCCGACAGCACGCCCATATTGATGAACACCATCAGCGTCAGCCGCTCGGTGTTGATGCCCGACAGCTGCGCGGCCTTGGAATTGCCGCCCATGGCGTAGATACGGCGGCCGATGGTCATGCGCTTGGTGACGAAGACGAACAGCGAGATCAGCACGCCCATGACGAGCAGCACCACCGGCAGGCCCCTGTAGCTGGCGAACTGGTAGACCAGGAACAGGGCCAGCGCGCTGCCGACCAGCGTCTTGACGATGAACAGGGCAAAGGGCTCGGCCTCATAGCCATGGCGTTCGCGCTTGCGGCGCGTCCTCACCCCGAAATAGGCGTAGGCCAGCACAGCGATCAGGCCCAGCACGATCGTCGTCATGTGCAGCGTCAGGCCGCTGCCCATGATGGTCTTGCCGGCCGCGTTCACCGTCGGCGGGATCAGCGTCAGCGGGCCGATGACATCCGGGATGAAGCCGGAGCTGAGCGCCTTGAAGCCATCGGGTAGCGGCCCCACCGAGGATCCGCCGCCCAGCAGGGCCTGGCAGATGCCGCGGAAGATCAGCATGCCGGCCAGCGTGACGATGAAGCTCGGTATTCGGTGATAGGCGATCCAGTAGCCTTGCGCGGCGCCGATCGCGCCGCCCACGATCAGGCAGATGATCGACACCACCAGCGGATTGCTGAACGGGCCGAGCGGCCAGATGACCATCATCATCGCCGCCAGCGCGCCGATGAAGCCCGCCACCGATCCGACACTTAGGTCGATATGGCCGGAGACGATCACCAGCAGCATGCCCAGCGCCATCACGATGATGAACGAGTTCTGCTGCACCAAATTGCTCAGGTTCACCGGCTTGAACAGCGTTCCGTTCGTGGTGAACTGGAAGAACACCATGATGGCGATCAGCGCCAGGATCAGGCCGTATTCGCGCAGGTTCGTCGTCAGCGCCGAGACGGCGATGCGTGGACCCTGCTGCACGTCTTCGGCGACTTTGCCCTGCGGGGCGGGGGCGCTTTCGGTGCTCATGCTGCTTTTCCTTCTCCACGAACGATGGCGCGCATTATTTTTTCCTGGCTTGCTTCCGCTGCGGGCATTTCGCCCACGATGCGCCCTTCGTTCATGACGTAGATGCGGTCGGTGATGCCGAGCAACTCCGGCATTTCCGACGAGATGACGACGATCGCCTTACCCTCAGCCGCGAGACGGGCGATGATCGTATAGATTTCGTACTTGGCGCCGACATCGATGCCGCGCGTCGGCTCGTCGAGGATCAGCACGTCCGGGTCGGCGAACAGCCATTTCGACAGCACCACCTTCTGCTGGTTGCCCCCGGAGAGATTGCCGGTCATCTGATAGACGCTGGACGCGCGGATATTGGTCTTCTTGCGATAGTCGTTGGCAACGGCGAGCTCGCGCATGTCGTCGATCACGCTGTGGCGCGAGACGCCGCCAAGATTGGCCAGCGTGATGTTGTGCTTGATATGGTCGATGAGGTTGAGACCGTAGGTCTTGCGGTCCTCTGTGACGTAGGCGATGCCGTGTTGGACCGCCTTGCTCACCGAGGATACGTCGACCGGCTTGCCCTTGAGCAGCACCTCGCCGGAGATGCGGCGGCCGTAGGAGCGGCCGAACAGGCTCATGGCGAATTCGGTGCGGCCAGCGCCCATCAGCCCGGCAATACCCACCACTTCGCCCTTGCGCACGTTGATGTCGATACCCTTGATCACCTGCCGCTCGGCATGGATCGGGTGATAGACCGACCAGTTCTTCACTTCGAACACGACCTCGCCGATATCAGGCTCGCGCGGCGGATAGCGGTCGTCGAGTGAGCGGCCGACCATCGAAGTGATGATGCGGTCTTCCGAGATGTCTTTCTTGGCCAGCGTCTCGATGGTGCGCCCGTCACGGATCACCGTCACCTTGTCGGCGACCCGGTTCACCTCGTTGAGCTTGTGCGAGATCAGGATCGAGGTCATGCCTTGCCGCTTGAACTCGAGCAGAAGGTCGAGCAGCGCCTGGCTGTCCTTCTCGCTCAGCGAAGCCGTCGGCTCGTCCAGGATCAGCAGCTTGACTTCCTTGCTCAGCGCCTTGGCGATTTCGACCAGCTGCTGCTTGCCGACGCCGATATTGGTGATCAGCGTCTTGGGGTCCTCCTTGAGGCCCACCTTCTTCAACAGCGCGCTGGTGCGCGCCTCGTTGGCATCCCAGTCGATGACGCCGAATTTGGCGTGTTCGTTGCCGAGGAAGATGTTTTCCGCGATCGACAGCATCGGCACCAGCGCAAGCTCCTGGTGGATGATGACGATGCCCTTGTGTTCGCTGTCATGGATGCCTTTGAACTGGCATTCCTGGCCTTGGAAGATGATCTGGCCGTCATAGGTGCCGGAGGGATAGACGCCCGACAGCACCTTCATCAGCGTCGACTTGCCGGCGCCGTTTTCGCCGACCACGGCATGGATCTCGCCTTCCTCGACGCTGAGATTGACGTTCGACAGCGCCTTCACGCCGGGAAACGTCTTGGTGATGTCGCGCATCTCCAAAATCGTCGAGGCCATGGGGACTACCGCTCCTTGAGAGCTCGGCAAACATTGCCGGCGAGGTCGGTGACAATACCGGGCTCGCTGGTGAACGAAAAGGGGCCCTGCGTTGCGCAGGACCCCTGACTTTGTAACCGGGATTACTTCAGTTCGTCGGCCTTGATGTAGCCGGAGTCGACGACCAGCGCCTGGTAGTTCGACTTGTCGACCTCATGCGGCGTCAGCAGGATCGAAGGAACGACCTTGACGTCGTTGTTGTAGGTCTTTTCATCGAGGCCGTCCGGCTTGCCGCCCGAGAGCACCTTGTCGACGAGTTCGACGGTGGCCTTGGCCAGTTCGCGGGTGTCCTTGAACACGGTCGAGTACTGCTCGCCCGAGATGATCAGCTTGACCGAAGCGGTTTCGGCGTCCTGGCCGGTCACAACAGGCCACGGCTGAGCCTCGGTGCCGTAACCGACGGCGCGCAGCGAGGCGGTGATGCCGCGCGACAGGCCGTCATAGGGCGACAGAACGCCATCGACGCGGCTGCCGTCCGAATAGTTGGCCGACAGCAGATTGTCCATGCGCGCCTGGGCGGTGGCGGCGAGCCAACGCAGCGTGCCGACCTTGTCCATGCCGGTCTGGCCAGACTTGATCTTGATCGAGCCGTCGTCGATCAGCGGCTGCAGGACGGAGATGGCGCCATTGTAGAAGAAGAAGGCGTTGTTGTCGTCGGGCGAGCCGCCGAACAGTTCGACGTTCCACGGCTTGGTGTTCGGGAAGCGCTCCTTGAGGCCCTTGACCAGTGAATTCGCCTGGATCACGCCGACGCCGAAATTGTCGAAGGTGGTGTAGTAGTCGACATTGGCGGTCTTCTTGATCAGGCGGTCATAGGCGACGACGACGACGCCCGCGTCAGCGGCCTTCTGCAGAGCATCCGACAGGGTGGTGCCGTCGATCGAAGCGATGATCAGCGCCTTCGGGCCTTTGGTGATTTCGTTTTCCAGCTGGCTGAGCTGGTTGGGGATGTCGTCCTGCGCGTATTGCAGGTCGACGGTGTAGCCGAGAGCCTCGAGCTGGGACTTGACGGCATCGCCGTCATTGATCCAGCGCTGCGAGGTCTTGGTCGGCATCAGCACGCCGACAAGACCCTTGTCGGCTGCGTGCGCCGAGTAAGTCATGGCAGCGATGCCAAGGGCCGCGACGGCGGCCAGTGTCTTGATGATTTTCACTTTAACTCTCCCTGTTTGATGGACGCGGCACCCCGGGGGTCGCGGGCCGCGCAATCGTGCAGAAGCGCCAAGGCACTGCTGCCGTCATATCGATCTCCGGTATCCTCCCATGGCCCCGAGACGCTGGTTCAATCGATACGATTTTTCTCGTCAGCGACCGTCACGTCTTGGAACGCGCGGAGGGTGTGGGTCTTTGCCATAACTGTCAAATGCGATCTTTGATGGTTGCTATATCATGGTTGGTATATGTATTGGGACGTGACGGGCTGACTCCAAGGTCGGCCTTACACGAGCAGAAGGCAGGGAAAAGCGATGGCGCCGCCCAGGAATCTGACAACAGCTTCAAATGGTTACAGAGAAGCACCGGGCGATGGCGAAACCCTGCTGCGCAGCGGTCTCAGTCTGCGTCACATGCGCATGATCGTCGCGCTCGACGACCACAGCCGAGTCAGCGCGGCAGCCCAGGTTCTGAACATTTCGCAGCCGGCGGCCTCGCGCATGATCGCGGAGATGGAGGCGGTGCTGGAGGTCAAGCTGTGCGAGAGGCTGCCGCGCGGTATCACCTTGACGCCATACGGCAAGGCTTTGGCCAGGCGGGCGCGCTCGATCCTGCTGGAGATGCGCGAGGTCGACCGCGAGATTTCCGAGCTCAAGGCGGGCAAGGGTGGTTCGGTTTTCCTGGGTGCTGTGACCGCGCCGGCTATCGAGCTGGCGGTGCCGGCAATTCGTGAGATCCGCCGCATCTATCCGCGCATCGAGATCACCATGCAGGTCGAGACCTCCAATGTGCTGGCACGCGAGCTGATCGCCACGCGTCATGATTTCATCATCGCGCGCATACCGGACGATCTCAATCCGCGGCTGTTCGAGTCGCGCGTCATCGGCGTCGAGAAGGCCTGCCTGATCGTGCGCCGGGGCCATCCGCTCACCAAGGGCGAGGCGGTGCGGCTGGAAGAGACCGCCGCCTATGACTGGGTCTTCCAGTCTGGCGGCTCGCCCTTGCGCCAGGCCATGGAGAGCAACTTCCTCAACCGCAACATCGCTTTGCCGGATCGTATCCTGAACACCAGTTCGCTGCTCCTGACCCTGGTCATGGTCGCGCAATCCGATGCCATCGCACCGGTCTCTGTCCAGGTGGCGAAATTCATCCAGAACCCTGACGGGCTGGCCGGCGCCATCGACGTCGTCCAGACCGAATTCGACATCGAGGTCAGGCCCTACAGCCTGATCACGGTGAAGAATCGCGCGCTGTCGCCGGCCGCCAAGATGCTGCACGACTTCATTCTGAGAGAAGTGGGATGATGGCTCGCTCGGGTAAGGTTGTCCGGCGAAAGCACCGCCAGGCCGAGGCTAGAGCAGTTCACCGTTTCACGGAAACGGCGACCCGCTCTAACTCCTCGTTTTGACGCAATTCCGGACGGAAAACCGTTCCTGGAATTGCTCTAGCGAAAGCGAACTGGGAACATTGTTTCCCGCCAATGCGTTCATGATCTTGCAAGGGACGATTTCTTCTGGAGGCTGAACATGCGCAGCTTCGAAATCATCGATCTGCTTTACGTGATCGAGGCCTGCAAGCACGATCGATCGGTCGGGAATTTCGTTTCCATGGCTGAAGGCGTGGAAGAATTGCGGGTGTTGACCGGCGATTTCGTTTCATCGGATGACGTGGCAGCAAACGCCCTCGCAACGGTGGCGCTTGCGCGAGGCTGCTCGGTTGTGTTCGACGAACAGGCAGGCGCTGAAATGGTTCTGACGCCTTAGACTGGAGCGGGTAGAGGGAATCGAACCCTCGCGTTCAGCTTGGGAAGCTGACAAGCTACCATTACATCATACCCGCGTGCGCCCTCGTTACCATGACGGCCCGGCTTCGGGCAATCGCAAAGCGGTCTGTTCTCACGACGGTCGTGCTGCGGATCACGGCGCGCCCGCGGCCGTGAATTGCCGTTTTGCCTCCGCGACCTTATTGCTGGTGGCGAAGCTTGGCCAGTATTTCGAGATGGCCAGCGTCGCGCCGGCGGAAGAGAAGTGGCCATAGTCGAAGTAGAGAAATTCATTGGTCTCGGCGTCGGCGTATGAACAACCGGCCGAGTCGCACAGATATGTCAGCGGATCTATGAAATCGGCCCCTTTGGTGAACGGCAGAACCCGTGCGTTGATGTTCGGATCCATAGCCATCGGCCAGGATGTGGTTCCGGCATGCTCCCGTTTCACCAAGAAAGCGATCTTCTGGACGTCGGCGATGAATTCCGGAGACTGGCCGACGGTATAGACCTTGACCCCCATCTCGCGAAGCCGATCGATCGTCTTCTGCAGGCCGTCGAAGCCCCTGGCCTGGTAGTCGGTCCATCGGCCGCTCAGGATCACCGCCTGGATGTTGGCGTCGCGAATGATCGACAAGGCCCGTTCGTTGAAGCGGGTGCAGGCGGGCCGAGCATAGGAAAAATAGGTCAGGTCGGGCGGACAGCCGGCATAGGTGTATTGGATGACATTGGCGTGGATTTTCTGGGCGTTGGGCTCAAGTCCCGGAACATAATGGGCAGCGAAAGAATCGCCCCACAGCAGCACATTGGTGGCAAAGCCCGTTGTACGGGTGCAGTCGGCGAGGTTCCAGTCTTCGATGCGGGTCCCGTTTTCGTTGAAACAGATGCCGTTGCGCCAGTCGCCAACCCGGATACGTTCGGTCGAGAAATCCGGAAACCGTTGCGGGAAACCGTTGCCCAGTGCGCCGGCCAAACCACCGGCGCACAGCAGCGCGATTGCCGTCGCCGAAAAGGCGAAGATAGGCAGCGGGGCGGTATAGGCTCGTTTGTGGCGGAAGGGTTGCTCGACATATTTCCAGGAGAATGCCGCCAAGGCGAAACTGCCCAACGTCATCGCGATAATCGTTGGCACACCGACAGTCTTCAGGGAGAGATAATGGACGAACGAGTTGATCGGCCAGTGGACGAGGTAAAGCGAATAGGAAATGAGGCCGACCCAGACCAGCGGCGCCAACCGAAGCACGCGAGTGGCGACAGGTGCCGGCCTGTCGGCGTTATCCTGGCCAGCATAGATCAGCAGAGCTGTTCCGATGCAGGGGAATAGGGCATTGTAGCCGGGAAACGGATCGCTGTCCGAAATCATCACAAAGCCAAATGCAATCAGGGCAAAGCCGGCGAGGCCGATCAGGTCCACCGCCAGCCGACTGGCTAGGACCGGAGGCTTCCGCAACATCAGCATGGCGCCCAGCGCCAGCTCCCATATGCGCGTCGGCAAGAGATAGAAGCCTGCCGTCGGTGCCAGCGAGGTTGCTATGACTGCCAGGGCAAAGCTGCCGATGGCCATCGGCAGAAGTACCGTCAGCCAGCGCTTCGAGACGTATCGGTGGATCAGATAAAGGAGGATCGGCGCGAAGATATAATACTGCTCCTCCACCGAAAGTGACCATGTGTGCAGGAGCGGCCGCAGTTCGGCGTCGATGGAGAAATAGTTCGTCGTTTTCCAGAAATAGATGTTCGACCAGAAGGTCGAGGCGGCGATCACGCTAAGGCTGAATTCGTGGAGATCCGAAGGCAGAAGGATGAACCAGGCGGCAATGCTCGCGAGCAGGATGACGAAGGTCAGCGCCGGCAGGATGCGCCGTGCGCGGCGCCAGTAGAAGCGGCCGATCGAGAACTGGCCCCGCTCAAGATCATCGAGCAGGCTGCCGCTGATCAGATAGCCCGATATGACGAAGAAGATGTCGACGCCGGTGAAGCCGCCAGGAATGGCGGACACGCCGAAATGGAAGAGCACGACGGGCAGCACCGCAACGGCCCGCAGGCCGTCGATGTCGCGCCGGTAGTTCATCCGGCCGGCTCGCGCGCGACCACCAGGATCCGTGCGGCCGCACCCGACACGCTCATGCGGCGATGCCTTCGGTCGTGCTGAAAATCCCGGCTCGTCGATCTCACAGGCTTACCCTCAGGCAGCAATTTTGCTGCGCTGCAACATGGGTGTCAAGGCATATATTGGCTGTCGCGAAATTCGCCAGCAACGCACCAGGATCAGACGCCGGGCAGATAGATTACCGCGTAGTCGTCCGAGTAGGCCCGTTTCCAGCCCAACTGGTCGAAGAAGGGGATGCGGGCGTCGTCAGCCGACAGCAGCGCCCAGCCTATTGCGTATTGCTTCAGGCGGGCTTCGAGGAGCGGCCTGCCGCCGCTTTGTCCTGTCTCGTTGTCGTTCTTTGTAAAACCGCCCAGGAACAGTTGGTCCGTCCGTCCGTCGATATAGGTCTTGAACCCGTGGAAAATCAGCGTGCCGCCGAAATTGTAGGAATTCAGCACGTTGCCGGATAGATGATGGCTTTCGGCGAATGCCAGCGCCCCGCTGGCCGACGTCTTCGGGCTTGGCGCGACCTGATAGGCACTGCCGAGCACGGCGACCGCGCCGATCAGCAAGACGGCTGCCGCGCCGCAGATCGCATAGAACCGCCTGGCGAGGAAATTTTCCAGTCCGTCGCGCTTTTCCGCCAGCCATGTGGTGGCCGAAAGCGAGGGATATTGCTGTGCGACCTCGACCGCGATCATCAGGGGAACCAGCAGGAAGAACAGATACATGAAACGCACATGGGCGAGATAGACATGCAAGGTGAAGACGACGAACAACGCCTTGGCCCAGCCAATTCGCAGCCGTGACACCAGAAGCCCGAAAAGCGCCAGCAGAATCGCAGCTTCCTGGACGGGGCCATCCGGCTGACTGAACGGTTTCCATTCCATGATCAGCGGCACGGCCTCATTGCCATAGGCCACGGTCAGGGTCGCCAGTATGGCCTGGACGCCATAGGGGTGGATCAGGCTGACCAGCGGGCAAAGCAGCCCGAATGCGATCCATTTCGCCACGAGGGCAGGTTTCGACAGGCCTGTGCGCTCCAGCAGATCGAGACCGGCGAAAGCCGCGATGACGAAGCTCAAGGTGAAGGTGGCGTGCAGGTTCGCCCACAACACAACCAGCACAAGCAGCCACCATGGCGGCGCCCGCTCTTCCCGTGCCGCACGAAAGAGCATCTCCGTCCAGATGACGATGATCGGGAACGTGAAGACATGCGGACGCGAGGTGAAAATCGGATTGATCAGGAACACTGCGGCGAAGGCCAGCGTAATCGCCAGCATCGGCTTCAGCCATGTGCTGAGAAACCACCCCATCAGGAGCACCGTCAGGGAGATCGAGGCGATGATCAGCGTGACCACCCCGTTCCAGCCTCCTGCCTGGTAGCCAAGAGCCAGCAGGACCTGCCCCAGCCATTCCTTGGCAATCCACGGCTGGCCGGCAAAAGTGTAGGAATAAGGGTCGACTGCCGGAAATGTCCGGTTTGCCAGGAAATCCAGCCCGACCTTGACTTGCCACCAACTGTCGGGATCCTGCAGGGTGGAACCGGCCTGGGCAGCCAGTGCTCCCGCCATCGCCAAGGCCGCAAGCAGGCAGAAGATCAGCCGGATGCGCTGCGAATCCTCGAATGACGGCAAGGCGTGCACAGTCGATTGAATCTCGCTCACATCATGCCCCAAAGCCATTGCATTGCACCTCAATCAAGGAATGTGGTCCATTGACGTCGCCCGAATGGCCGCTGCGCTACCATCCGTATTTCCCACGAACACAAAGCGGGCCGAACCAAAGTAGAAAATGATCGAGTAAAGGCAGTTTCCGGCCAAGTGGACGAATGGGTTTTCGAGGATGCCTGCCGAAACGGCGGCAACCACGATGGCCAGGTTGGCGCCATAGGCGACGACAAAAATTATCACATATCGTTGGGCCGTGCCGGGTCGAAAGCCCCCCTCTCTGTTGAAGGTCCATTGGCGATTGAGGAAGAAACCAAGGATGAGGCCGGCAGCATAGCCTGTTGCATTGGAAACGATGTCACCAAGGCCCAGCGCAAGCCCAGCCAGTATTGTTGCATATCCTAGCGCGGTATTGAGCACCCCCACGGCGCCAAACCGCAACATTCTCAATAAATCGGATGGCAGACTTGACAGCATGCTGTTCCTGGTGTGCCAGCGCCTATCGGTAGAACGCCGTCTCAAGCACGTGCGGCCTTCTTTGCCATCTCTTGCAGGCGATGGACGGGCAGCTCCTTGTCCTCGGCTGCCTGGCTGCGCGAAACGATCTCGTTGACGAAATAAAGCGGCCGCCGCTTCGTCTCCATGTACATGCGCCCGAGATACTCGCCGAAGATGCCAAGCACCATGAGCTGGACGCTGCCCAGGATCAGCATGATCGCGGCAAGGCTGGTCCAGCCGGGCAAGACGTTTCCGACCGACCATTCGAACAGGGTGTAGCCGAGCACGACCAGCCCCAGAAGCCCGAACATCATTCCGAGCAGCGAGGCGAACCGCAAGGGTACGATGGAGAAGCTGGTCATCGCGTCGACCGCCAGAAGAAGCATTTTCTTCAGCGGATAGTGGGTGGTGCCGGCAAAGCGGCGGTGCCGCTCATAGGGAAAAGCCACCTGTCTCAGCCCGATCCAGCTCACCATGCCGCGAATGAACCTGTAACGTTCTGGCATCGCGTTCAGATGGTCGAGCGCGCGACGGTTCATCAGCCGGAAATCACCGGTATTCGGGGCTATGTCGACGTCGACCATCCGGCGCAGCAAGCGATAGAACATGGACGCGGAGGCGAGCTTGAACCAGCTTTCGCCATCGCGCGTCAGCCTCTGGCCGTAGACCACATCGAAGCCTTCGTTCATCTTCGTCATCATCGCGCCGAGCAGTTCAGGCGGATCCTGCAGGTCGGCATCGAGAATGAGAATGCGCTGGCCGCGACAGAATTCGAGCCCGGCGCTCAACGCGATCTGGTGGCCGTAATTGCGGGCAAGGTCGATGGCGACGACATGGTCGTCCTTTTCAGCCAGCTGGAGAATGGCTTCGCGCGTACCGTCGGTCGCGCCATCGATGACAAGGACGATCTCGTAGGAAGGGCCTTGTTCAAGGCATGCGGCCGTTACCCGCCGGTGCAGTTCGGCCACGCCATCCAGCTCGTTGTAGCATGGTATGACCACCGACAGCATGACGCCGCGTCGCGCGGTGTTTCTCTCCGTCTCCACCAAAGCCTTGCTCCCGCTATTCGATTGGGAATAGCGGCAATTGGTTAGAAAACAGATAAGCCAATGGGATCGGCCGCAACCGTCGGCCGGCCATCATTTCTGCCGCACGCGGCCACCGACCGAACCGGCAACTCCATGCGGATGCGGGCGCCTTGCCAGGAGCCCGCCAATATCCGGATGGAGCCGTCGTGCAGCAGTGCGATCTGCCGGGCAAGGTTCAATCCCAGACCGGCGCCGCGCGATTGCGGCTGCAGGCGGTAGAAGGGCTCGAAAATATTCTCGTGCTCATCGGCCGGAATGCCTGGGCCTTCGTCGCGGATTTCGACGCCGCCGGTTTCATAGATCGCTATGGTGATCGTGCCGGAACCGCCGCCATGATCGATGGCGTTGCGCACGAGATTTGCCAGCGCCCGCTCGATCTGCGGCACGTTGATCTCGACATGGACCTTGTTGGCTGTCGGCTCGAAGGCAAGATCGTAGCCTGCTTCGATGGCGAGCGGGGCAAAGTCGGCCGCGACCCGGCTGACAAGATCGCAGAGGTCGATGATTTGGCGCTGGTCCGCCGGGCGGTCGAGCAACTGGTGGTCGAGCAGCTGTTGCGCAAGATGCGACAGGCGCTCGATGTCATGCAGCAGGCGCGCGCTTTGCGGTTCCTGCTTCAGCAATTCGGCGCGCGTGCGCAGGATGGCGATCGGCGTGCGCAGTTCGTGCGCGGCGTCGGTGAGGAAGCGATTGTGCCGGTCATAGCCCTGGGCGAGGCGCGCCAGCGTCTGGTTGAAGGCATGCACGAGCGGCGCGATCTCCTGCGGCACATTCTTGACCGGCAGTTGCATCGCACGGGTGCCGATGTCGATGCGCGCGGCCTGCTGGACGGTGTCGACAAGTCCGGCAAACGACCGGCGCACGACGGCTGGCGTCGTCACCAGGGTCGTGGCTCCCATGACGAGGACAATCGGCAACAGCAGGATGACGATGATGGCCACGAGAGCGGGAAGCGCCTTCTCCCAGTTCCTGCTGCCATCCGGGTTCTTGGCGACGTCGATGCTGGCCGAAATGGTGACCTCGAGGCCCTCGGTCTCTTCCCGCGATGACCTTGTCGCGGCGATGATCTGAACCGTGCCGGCCTTGGTCGAAACCCTTTCGAGATAGGCCTCCGGCCTCAAATCATCTTCGGAAAATCCGATGGTGGCGTGATCGGCCTGGCCCAGCAGATCGCCAAAATTCCTGGTGTAGACGTCGGGTATGCTGCCGAAGCGGATGCTCTGGCCGCTGTTGTCGCGAATGATGTACCAGACATTGGGGAAACCCTCACGAAACGAACGCAGCCCGTCGGTCTCATGGACGATCAATTTGCCGTTGCCGTCACGATCGACGGCCTCCTTCAGGGCGGCAACGGCAGCTTCGTTGTCGACAAGAAGCCGCGGATTGGCGATCCATAGCGCGGCCGCGCACAGCACGATGAAGGCAAGGAGTGTCGCCGCCTGCAGCAGGATCATCCGCCGCACCAGCACCCATTGCAGCGATCGCGTGCGCGGCTTCTTCACGAGGCGGCCCGCAAGAGATAACCGAGGTTGCGGATCGCCCTGATCTCGATACCGGCAGCGACGTCGTCAAGCTTGCGACGCAGCCGCGAAATGTGCGCATCCAATGCATTGGAGCCGATCTCGTCGTCGAGAGCATAGACGGCTTCTTCCAGCGTCCCGCGCATAATCGTCCGGCCCGGCCTGCGGATGAGCGTTTCGAGCACCAGCCGTTCGCGCCGCGGCAGCTCCAGCGTCTGGTCCTCGACAAGCGCCTCGCGATGGCGAAAATCATAGGTGAGGCGGCCGACCACCGTCTGGTGGGCGCGCGTGGTGAACGAACGCCGGTGCAAGGCATTGAGCCTGGCAACCAGTTCCACCGTGGCGAACGGCTTGACCATGTAGTCGTCGGCGCCGGCATCGAGCCCCGCCACGCGATCGTCGAGCCCGCTGAGCGCCGTCAACGCGATCACCGGCACGTCCAGATGCAAGGCCCGCAGGCGCGGGATCAGGCTGAGGCCATCGCCGTCCGGCAGCCGGCGGTCCAGCACCACCGCGTCATGGTGGCCGAGCCGCGCCACGGCTTCGGCATCCGCCAGTGTCGCGGCATGGTCGACGATGATGTCCTGGCGCTCGAGCGCGGTCTTCAGCACCGAGGCCATTTCCGGCTCGTCCTCGATCAGCAGGATGCGCATGCGCACTCTCCGTCACAGGCAGCCGGCACGCTGTGGCAATTCATTCGCATTCCAGCTTCGGTTGACGAAAATTGGTGATGAACCATCGGCCGCCCGAGGCGCGGGCATAGAACGTATAGAAGCATTCCTGGCGCTCGATATAGCCAGGCGTTTCGGTTTCTTCGTAGACGGTTCCGTGTTTTGTGTGGCGAACCTCGCCGCTGGAGGTCCCGGAAACCGCGTTGGTGGATATTGTCCGCCACTGATAGGCCCGCTCGCCCCGACCGAGATCAACGACGGCGGTCGGCGGCCCGTAGTCCAGAATGACCGATTCGACCGGTTGCCCGATGTAGTTCTTCATAATGTCGGAGGCGCATCCCGTCAGCACCAGCACGATTGCGACGAAGAACGCCTTGGAGATCCACACCAGATGGTTTGCGCTGCGTTTGGACATATCCGATTCCCGTCATCAAGGTTATCCGCGGCACCGAATGCATGTCGCCCAAAAGTGGCCCCGGTTTTGGGGACAACGACATGCACAAAAACAAAAACCTGAAGCGGGCCGCATGATCCGCTTCGATGCGACGCGCTTTAGGGTGTGAAGATTGCATCGACATTACGCAGGACCTGGCACACAAATGCGGTCTGCCGACACGCGTCGACGCCGGTGCGGATGGACGCAAAGCAATTGCGCGGCCCCGTTGCATCCGGGCGCCGCGCAAGGTCGTTCGAGCAAAATACAGACGGGTTCAACGGAACCCATGGCCTGCCCTAGAACCGGTAGTTGATGCCGGCCTTCAGTTCATGGCTGCCGATCGTCGCCTTGGATTTGCCCAGGGCGGACGTCGTTTCGACGCCTGGGGTGCGCACATAGTCATACTCGACCTTGGCCGAGAGGCCGCCGGCAAAACCCTGCTCGATGCCGCCGCCGACCAGATAGCCGAGTTTCCATCCGTCGGTGCTGCTTACCTTGTCGCCCTTGTCGAATTTGGTCATGGCGACGCCGCCGGTTCCAAACAGCAGCGTCTGGTCGAAGCTCAAGCCGGCCTTGGCCTTGGCGGCTCCGCGCCACTTTTCCTTGATCTTGCCGCCCCGGACGTCGTGCTCGGCGCCACCAAGATAGGAGCCCTCGATCTCGGCACCGAGAACCGCTGGACCCATCTGCTGGTTGTAGCCGGCCTGAACGCCGCCGCTGAGACCATTCCTGCCGGCAAACGGGTTCGGCATCCCGGTGAACGCCGTGCCGCCATGCACGCCGACATAGGCGCCGCTCCACTGGAACGCGGGGGGATCATTGTAGGTGGGCGAAAGGTCGGCGGCCATCGCCGGCCCTAGGAGGCATACGGCAAGGGCACTTGCCGTCAGGATGATCTTTGCTTGAGAGAACACTGCATTACTCCACACACGCGCGCATCCGGCAATCGATGCGCAGGTTAATTCCCGAAGAACTCGACCGTTGGGGCGGTCGGGCTCCGATTTAGCGTCTTTCAGGGATGGTTGCGCGGTCCTGGGACTGGCTTTCGCCAGCTGTGGTAGGGGGGTCAGAGCGCCCGCGCGGCCAATCACCTGAAAGACGCCGACCGTCTCGCAGGCGAAAATTGCACGCACATTGCGGGAAGTCGAAAAATGAAGATTTTTCGCTTTATTTTCAAGATATTAAAGCGGTTCTGTTTACGCAAATTTAACAGTCTGGCGCGGGTTTGGCCAGTTCAGCAGCACAATCTTGCCATGCAATCGCTCGGTGGAGGCCTTTGGCATCCCGCAAAACTGCCGGCTTGAAGCGGGCAAGCCAAGTGCGTATGTCTGGGCCGAAGCCCTCGAGTCTGGGTACCTCAATCTGGAGACGGGCCTTGTCCGCATTGACGCGCTTCCTTGGCGACTCGCCGCTCAAGGTGATCCTGAAACTGCTGGTGGTGTCTTTCCTCGTCGGCCTGGTCATGAATGCCTTCGGCTGGTCGCCGATGGATGTGCTCTACGGCATCCGGAAGTTCTTCATGGACCTGTGGAATCTCGGCTTCCACGCCATCGACCGCTTCCTCGGCTATATCTTGCTGGGCGCGGCTATCGTCGTGCCGGCGTTCATCTTGTTGAGGATCGCCAACTACCGGAAGTAGAGCATGATCCCGAAAAGTGGGAACCGGTTTTCCGACAAGACCGTGCTTGAAAAGGACTATCAGGCGTAGCCCGCGGCGACCTCGAACAGGATGGCGTGGCGCGCCGCATTGACGCGCTTTCTTGGCGACTCGCCGCTCAAGGTGATCCTGAAACTGCTGGTGGTGTCTTTCCTCGTCGGCCTTGTCATGAATGCCTTCGGCTGGTCGCCGATGGATGTGCTCTACGGCATCCGGAAGTTCTTCATGGACCTGTGAAATCTCGGCTTCCACGCCATCGACCGCTTTCTCGGGTATATCCTGCTGGGCGCGGCTATCGTCGTGCCGGCCTTCATCCTGTTGAGGATCGCCAACTACCGGAAGTAGAGCATGATCCCGAAAAGTGGGAACCGGTTTTCCGACAAGACCGTGCTTGAAAAAGGACTATCAGGCGTAGCCCGCGGCGACCTCGAACAGGATGGCGTGGCGCGCCGCGAGTGCGGGCACATCCGTTGAATAGCCACCTCCGATGACGCCGCACACCGGAACGCCCTGCGCGCGAAAATGGCTGATGACCATGTCGTCGCGGGCGCGCAGGCCGTCATCCGATAGCGACAGCCTGCCAAGCCGGTCCGCGGCATGGACGTCGACGCCGGCATTGTAGAACACGATGTCCCAATGGGCCTGGGCGGACAGTTCCGGCAGGATGTCGGCGAGCCTCTCGAGATAGGCGGCGTCACCCGTGCCGTCGGGCAGCGCGACATCAAGGTCGGAGGCGATCTTGCGCACGGGATAGTTGCGGTCGCCATGCATGGAAAAGGTGAACACGCGTGGATCATCGGTGAGAATATCCGCCGTGCCGTCGCCCTGGTGCACGTCGAGATCGACGACCAGGATGTTGCGTGCCGCGCCTTCGGCGAGCAGGACCAGCGCGGCGACGGCGACATCGTTGAAGGTGCAGAAGCCCGCGCCTTGCGCGCGCCGTGCATGGTGGCTGCCGCCGGCGGTGTTGCAGGCGATACCGTGGCGCAAGGCGAGCCGCGCCGCTAGCACGGTGCCGCCGGTGGCAAGCTGCGCGCGCAGCGAGACGCGGGGTCCGATCGGAAAACCGATCTCGCGCTCGATCTTCTCGGGCACGCGGCAGTTGACGACCTGGTCGACATAGTCCGCCGCATGGGCAAGCTCCAGCCATGACGCTGGTGCCGGTTCGGCGGTGCTGAGCGCGTCGGGGCCGGCGAGGCCGCGCGTACGCAGCGCCTCCATCAGCAACGGATATTTGCTCATCGGAAAGCGATGGTTGACGGCGAAGCCGGCGTCGTAGTCGGGATGATGGACGATCTGCAGAGGCATGAAATCGTATCCGGCTGGCTCACGCCAGACCGGGATTTCGGTTGGCCGTCAAGGGATAGGTGATTGCGCGGTGGCCGGAAAATGGGGCACATCGACGGTTCTATCAAGCCGCAATCAGCAAGGCAGCAATCCTTGGACAAAGGTGCAACACCAGCCGACGCCGGATCCCCTATCCACGCGGGATCCCCGATCCACCCCGGATCATTTGTCGTCACCAACCGCTCCGTGCTCGCCATCGCCGTGCCGATGACGCTTGCCTATCTGACGACGCCGATGCTCGGCCTGGTCGACACGGCTGTCATCGGCCAGTTCGGCGATGCCGCCCTGCTCGGCGGCCTTGCGGCCGGCGCACTGATCTTCGACGTCGTCTTCACCTCTTTCAATTTCCTGCGCTCGGGCACCACCGGGCTCGTCGCCCAGGCTTTCGGACGCGGCGATGCCCTGGAGGAGCAGGCGGTGTTCTGGCGCGCCGTGCTAATCGCGGTTATCGCCGGCATCGTGCTCGCTGCCCTTGCGCCGCTGGTCGCCATCGCCGGGCAAAAGTTCATGGGCGCCGAACCGCGCGTCAGCGAGGCAATGGGCGTCTACATCAGGATCAGGCTGCTCGCGGCTCCCTTTTCGCTGATCAACTACGCCATCCTTGGCTACGTGCTGGGGCGTGGCGAGGGCGGGCTTGGGCTGGTGCTGCAATTGGTGCTGAACGGCATCAACATCGCGCTCTGCTTCCTGCTTGGGCTGAAACTTGGCTGGGGTGTCGCCGGCGTTGCCTGGGCGACCGTCACCGGTGAGTTCCTGGCCATGCTGCTCGGCCTGGCGATCGTGATCCGCCGGTTCCGGGCTGCCCCATCCTTGCCGCGCCACCGCCTGCTCGACATGGCCGCCTTCCTGCGCATGATGTCGCTCAACCGCGACATCATGATCCGCTCGTTCTCGCTGCTCGCCGCCTTCGCATTGTTCACCCGCCAGGGCGCGCAGTTCGGCACGGTGACGCTGGCCGCCAACGCCGTGCTGATGAACTTCTTCCTCGTCGCCGGCTATTTCCTCGACGGCTTTGCCACCGCCGCCGAACAGCTGGCTGGCCGTGCCGTCGGCGCGCGCGCCGCCGCACCGTTCCGCCAGGCCGTCCGGCTGACGCTGTTTTGGGGTTTCGGACTGGCGGGAGCCGCGACGCTGGTAATGCTGTCTGGGGGCGCCAATCTGGTCGCACTCGTGACGACATCGGAGGAAGTCCGTTCGGTGGCCGACATCTACCTGCCGTGGGCGGCATTCACGGCGCTGAGCGGTGTGCTGGCGTTCCAGATGGATGGCGTCTTCATCGGCGCGACCTGGTCCCGCGACATGCGCAACATGATGCTTCTGTCGTTCCTGGTTTTCGCGGCCGCGCTGCTGACCCTTGCGCCCGCCTTCGGCAACAATGGACTGTGGGCGGCGCTGCACGTCTTCCTGCTGGTGCGAGGCTTCAGCCTGCTGACGATCCTGCGGCTCAGGGTACGGACGGCGTTTTAGACGATGTCCCCCGGAAGGCCCTGCGCCGTCCAGGCACCGAACGACACCTGTTCGCGATAGGAATTTTTTCTTGACTCGGTGACCTCAGCTATGGTACATATTTGTTTATGGTGCTGATTTGCGCCAGTGACCCGCCGCACAGGCGGGTTTTTCGTTTGATGCTTCGTCAGCCAACGCCCCGGCGAGACTCCGAAGGAACCCGTTAACCCGGGTTCGTTGCCAATGCTGTGCGGTCGGATGCACTTGCACTTCCAGTCGATTTCCAACAGACTTGATGCACCAATTGTTCCAGGGCGAGCTTATGCGAAGCTACCTGCCATATGTCTTGGGCGCGGCGCTGGGATTGCTCGCTGCGTTCATTCTCTCCGCGGTTTCTGGCATCGGCGGCACCGCGCAATTGCTTCTCTTCGGGGTGTTGCCTGCCATCGGCGGCGCCATTTGCGAGCGGGCCGTCAGTCGCAATCTACGCTCCTGAGAGCAGTTCAGAGTTGCCTGGACCCCCACAAGTCGAGGCGGCTGTCGCGCAACTCGCAAATCGACTTCAGCCGTTCTTTTTCGACGAAACGGACCATTCCGGAAAGAATACGGCCTGGCAGTGAAGGCCCGGCATAGATCATGCCGGTGTAGAGCTGGACCAGATCAGCACCCGCACGGATCTTGTCCAGCGCCGTATCGGCGGAATCGACGCCGCCGACGCCGATGATGGCGCGGTCCGGTCCGAGCAGTTTGCGCATCTTCGCCAGCACGATGGTCGAACGCTCGAACAGCGGCTTGCCGGAGAGTCCCCCGGTCTCGCGCGCGGTGTCGCCGCTGCGCAGCGGCGGCCGGGAGATGGTGGTGTTGGAGACGATGACGCCGTCGATCCGCTTCTCGGTGACCTCGGCGGCGATGTCCTCCAGCTCGGCCTCGACCAGATCCGGCGCGATCTTCAGGAACACCGGCGGCTGCGCCGTTCCCGTGGCGCGCGCGGCCATGACCCGCGACAAGAGTTCGCCGAGCTGCTCGCGCGCCTGCATGTTGCGCAGGCCCGGCGTGTTGGGCGAGGAGATGTTGACGGTGAGATAGCTGGCGTATTGCGCAAACCGGGCGACACCGCGCTCATAGTCGCCGATTCGGTCGCTGCTGTCCTTGTTGGCGCCGATGTTGACGCCGACGATGCCGGAGCGGCCCTTACGTGCGGCAAGGCGCTTTTCGGCCGCTGCATGGCCTTCATTGTTGAAGCCCAGCCGGTTGATCACCGCATCGTCGGCAGTCAGCCGGAAAATACGCGGCTTCGGATTGCCGGTTTGCGGCAGCGGCGTGATCGTGCCGACCTCGGCGAAGCCGAAACCCAGCCCAAGCAGCGCGTCGGGCACCTCGGCGTTCTTGTCATAGCCGGCCGCCATGCCGAGCGGATTGGGGAAATCGAGGCCGCAGACGCTGACCTTCAGCCTGTCGTCGCGGACCGCCGGCGCACCAACCGGAACGCCGCATCGCAAGGCGGCGATTGACAGGCCATGCGCCGTTTCCGGATCGAAGGCGAACAGCAGCTTCTGGCCGAGCCGGTCGAGCACGCTCATTGCCCCTCCAGTGCCGGGAACTGGTGCACACCATCGGCGCCAAGCGGCAGTGGTCGGACCGACAGCACTGCTTTCAGGTCCAGAACGTCGTAGAGATGCGGAAACAGTTCGCCGCCGCGCGAGACCTCGTATCTCAGCGCGGCGCCCAGGCCGGCGCCGTCGACGGCGACCAACAAAAGGTCTGTCTGGCCGGCAAAGTGCTTTGCCGCCGTTTCCCTGACCTGTGCTGCCGTGGAGAAGTGGATGAAGCCGTCGGCGACATCGATCGGCGCGCCGGTGAAGCGGCCATGCGTTTCGGCCTCGCGCCATGGCGCTTGCGGGGTTATCTTGTAGATAATCTGAGACATGGTTGCGCTATAGAGCAGTTCCAGGAAAAGTGTGAAACGGTTTTCCCGGGAAAAGCGCATAGCGCTTTCCCTTGGGAATTGCGTCAAGAAGATTCCGAACCAGCCATTCGGGAAAGGCCATGCCAAGGGTCTTCCCCATTTCCGGCGCAAACATGCGATATCTGAGGCCTTGGCCATGGAGGACAACATGCGTCTGCAGCACATCTTGATCCCCGCCGCGCTCGTTTCGCTGATCGCGGCTTCAGCTTACTCGGAAGAAACCGACCGCTACCGGCTGGAAAAGTCCGATAACGGCTTTGTCCGTATCGATACGCAGACCGGCGCCATGTCGATTTGCGAGGAGCGTTCGGGCCAGCTCGTCTGCAAGATGGCGGCCGACGAACGCGCTGCTTTCCAGGACGAGGTCGACCGCCTGCAAACCTCGATGAAGGCGATGGACGAGCGCGTCACCAAGCTCGAGAATTCGCTCTCCGCCCGCCTCGAATCGAAACTGCCGAGCGAGGAGGATTTCAACAAGACGATGGGCTACATGGAGCGCTTCCTTCGCGGCTTCATGGGCATCGTCAGGGATATGGACAAGGACAACGGCGCCCAGCCCAATTCGCAGAAGACCTGAGCGCTTCAACCAAGGGAAAACGCGGGGCGCTGGCTTTGCCGCTTGAAAACAGCGCGCCGCCCCGCATAATCGCCCACTGATCCCGAAAAAGCTAAACCCATAGGGGATTCGGGGAGGGACATTTGCCGGCAGGCTATTCTTTCGTCATCGCCGACGATCACCCGCTGTTTCGCGGTGCGCTGCGCGAAGCGCTCGCCGGCATCGGCAACGTCGCCGCCATCCACGAAGCCGGCGATTTCGAGAGCGCCAAGGCGCTGGTCGTGGCCAACGAGGACGTCGATCTGGTGCTGCTCGACCTGTCGATGCCGGGCGCCAGCGGGCTCTCCGGCCTGGTCTCGCTGCGCGGCATCCATCCGGCGGTGCCGCTGGTCGTGGTGTCGGCCCACGACGATCCGGCGACCATCAGGCGGGCGCTCGACCTCGGCGCTTCCGGCTTTATCTCCAAATCGGCCAGCATGGAAGAGATCCGCAGCGCCGTGCAATCGGTGCTTGCCGGCGACATCGCAGCACCAGCCGGCGTCGATCTCGGCATCGAGCGCGATCCCGAAATATCGGACCTTATCAAGCGGCTGCAGGCTTTGACGCCGCAGCAGACACGGGTGCTGGGCATGCTGGCCGAGGGCCTGCTCAACAAGCAGATCGCCTATGAACTCGGCGTATCGGAGGCCACTATCAAGGCGCATGTCTCCGCCATCCTGCAGAAGCTCGGCGTCGACAGCCGCACGCAGGCGGTGATCCTTCTGTCCAAGATCGGCAGCGACCCGCTGCAGCCGGCGGGTTGATCGCCAGGGCGCCTGTTCAATCAGAACATTGTTCAATCAGAGCACTGAACCTCCGTCCGCCGCATCGGCCGCGCGTTGAAGCTTGCGAAACTGATGGCGGCCATGATCCAGACGCCGATCCCGCCATAGAGCATGACCCAGCCAAAGCCGTTGCGCAGCGCATCCGGGGCGACGGTCCCGGCGAGCCCGGAGATGGGATTTCCAGCAGCGATAGCTTCGGCGAGAAGACGCAATTGGGCAGCGTCGAGGTCGGGCAGCGCATGCCTCAGATGCGCCAGCACACCGCTGGCCAGGATGAAGCCCATCACCGCGATGTTTACCGCCAGCGAAACCATGCGGGCGCTCATGTCGATGCCGGAGGCCATGCCGGCGCGGTCGCTCGAAACGGAACCCGTCGTCGTGTTGGTGACAGGTGTGTTGGTTATTCCCAGACCCATCCCCGCGATCAGGCAGCCGGGCAGCATCGTCAGCCAATCCGGCTGCGCGGCGGCGCTGCCGAACTTCATCAGGATGAACCCGACGCCGATGATGACGAGGCCCGCCGGAATGATGATGCCGGGCCGATAACGCAGCGAAAAGCGCTCTGCCAAGGGCGGCAGCACAAGCGTCGGCAGCGTGTAGGCAAGCAGGGCAAGGCCGGTGGAGACGGTGTCATAGCCGAGCCCGGCGTGGAACCAGATCGGCAGGTAGATCATGAAAGGCCAATAGCTGAGGTTCATCGCCGCCGAGCCGACGATGGCGCCGGAAAAGGGTCGGATCCGGAAGACCGAGAAGTCGAACATCGGCCGCTGGCTGACCTTCTCGGCAATGAGGAAGGCGATGAAGCTCACTATCGAGATGCCGAGGATCGCCAGCGCGGTTGGGCTGGAGAAACCCAGATCCGGCCCCTGGATGATGTAGAAGACGAGACAGAAGACCGACGGTGACAGCGTCAGGATGCCCGCTATGTCGAGCTTGCCCGCCTGCGGGTCCTTCGATTCGTGGACGCCCATCAGAGCGAGGGCGAATGCCAGCGCAGCAACCGGCACGTGGACAAGAAATACCCATTGCCAGCTCGAGACCGCGACGATGCCGCCGCCGATGATGGGGCCGAAGCCGAGGCCGATGCCGAAGATGACGCCCCACCAGCCCCATGCGACGGCGCGTTCGCGCCCTTCCCGGAATTCATGAGACAGCACGGCAAGCTGGCAGATCAGCATCGCACCGCCGCTCAGGCCCTGCAGAAACCGGGCGACGATGAGCGTGGAGACGCTTTCGGCGACGCCGCAAATCAGTGATGTCAGGCCGAAGGCGGCGATGGCGACCAGAAAGACACGCTTGCGCCCGTAACGATCGGCGATCGTGCCGACCGCCATCAGCACCGTCGTGACCGCGATCGTATAGGCGTTCATCACCCATTGCAGTTGCTTGAAGTCGGCATGCAGCACCTGCTCCAGTGTCGGCAGGATCGTGGGAACGCTTGAAATCTCCAGACCGAACATCAGGCACGCCAGGCAGGCGGCAAACAGAACGATGATGCCGCGGCGGGTCAGGGCAGTGGGCATGGTTCAACCTTTCGAACGTATTTGTCGGCAATCGGCGAATCCATTGCAGCTCGCCCGGCGCGCGTATGGCCCAGGGTAGGCGAGGCTTGATCATTTTAGAATTGCATGGTTGGCTATTTCAGAGACAACAAGTGCGGATAGCTGACATGACGCTGGACGTAGACGCTGTGAAAACATTCGTCGCCATCGCCGATCTTCAGAGCTTTACGCGGGCGGCCGAGGCTCTTGGCAGCACGCAAGGGGCGATCAGCGTGAAGCTGAAGCGGCTGGAAGAGCGCGTCGGCCAGAAATTGATCGAGCGCACGCCTCGGCTGGTGCGCTTGTCGGCGCAGGGCGCGGTGTTTCTCCAGCCCGCACGCGACTTCCTCGCGGCACACGATCGCGCCATTGCCAGCCTGTCTTCGGTGCGCCGCCGCTTCACACTGGGCATCGCCACCCATGTCGGAGGCGCGGAAGTCCCGACATTGCTGGCGCGGCTCAACGCGCATGACCCGGCGCTCACCATCGAAGTGCGGCTCGATGATTCACACGACCTGCTGGACGCTTTCGATCGCGGTGAGATCGACGCGGCGATCATCCGCCGGGAGGACGACCGGCGCGATGGTGAAGTGCTGGCGCCCGAACATTTCGGCTGGTACGCCGCGCCCGACTTCATCCACCGGGCCGACGAGCCGCTGCGCCTGGCGGCATCCTCGCCATCCTGCGGTATCCGCAACATCACGACCCGCGCGCTCGACGCTGTCGGAATACCGTGGACGGAGGTGTTCCTCGGCTGCGGCTCCTTCGCCGTCGCGGAGGCCGTCTCGGCCGGCCTCGCAGCCTCGGTATTTTCCTGCCGGCTTGCCCCATCCGGCACCATCGAGGTCAGCCGGAAATTCGGGCTTCCGGCGCTGCCGCCTTCCGAGATCGTGCTGCTTTCGACGCTGACGGACGCCAAGTCCCGCGAGGCGCTGAGGACGCTTGCAATGGCCTTTCGCGAGCATCGTCCGCCTGTGGCGGGCGATGCCGGACGGCCCCGGTTCCGCAGTTCCCAGATGGTCGACGGCCTGGCCTAGAGCAATTCTAGGAAAAGTGTGAAGCGGTTTTCCGTCTAGAATTGCGTTAAAACAAAGAGTTAGAGCAGAACGCCGTTTCCGTGAAACGGTGAAATGCTCTAGGACGCCACCCTCGGACACCAGGGCTGAGACCGGGCGCCTTTGATGCTATTCGGCCGCCGGTGCCAGCGGCCTGACCCTGGCCATCATCGAGCGCAGTACCGCTGGTTTGAGCGGTTTGTTGATCACCGCAATCTCGAGCCCGCCGGCGGCCGTGCGCACCTCGTTGGAGCGGTCGGCTGTGACCAGCACGGCCGGCAGGTTGTCGCCATGGATCGCGCGCAGCCTGACGACGAGTTCGAGACCGGTTTCGCCGTCGAGATGGTAGTCGGCAAGAACGATGTCCGGGCGGTGTATCTTCGCGGTCTCCAGATCCTTTGAACCGGCCACGGTGTCGACGTTGCAACCCCAGCCTTCGAGCAGGAGCCGCATGCCTTCGAGGATGCGGGCGTCGTTGTCGATGCACAGCACGTGCAGCCCGGCCAGCGAAGCCGTCGCGCGGGCAGGAGCCCTGGTTTCGATCTCGCGCCGCGGCTCCTGCACGGCCGCCACGGGCAGGATGACGGAGAAGCGCGTGCCCTTGCCAGGGGTGGAAAAGATCCGGATCTCCAGGCGCAGCACCCGGGCGATGCGGTCGACGATGGAGAGGCCGAGACCGAGGCCTTCGGCCTCGCGCGCGCCCTCGTCGAGCCGGGTGAATTCGCGAAAGACGGTGTTCAGCTTGTCGCCGGCGATGCCGATGCCGGTGTCGATCACTTGGATCTCGGCCAGTTCGCCGCGCCGCCTGACGCCAACCAGCACGCGGCCGTGGCGCGTGTATTTGATGGCGTTGGAAACGAGGTTCTGGATCAGGCGGCGCAGCAGATTGCGGTCGGTCGTCACTGTCAGCGATGACGGCATGATGGTCAGCGCGAGCTTCTTTTCGGCGGCGAGCGGCCGGAAGTCGTTGCCGATCTGGCGCAGCAATCCGTCGAGGTTGAAGGCGGTATCGTCCGGCTTCATTGCGCCGGCATCGAGGCGGGAGATGTCGAGCACGGCGCCGAGAATCGTCTCGACCGATTCCAGCGAGGATTCGATGTTGACGGCCGCCTTGCCGGCAGGCCCCTTGCCGGCCTTCTCGATCAGCGAGGAGCAATAGAGCCGGGCGGCGTTCAGCGGCTGCAGGATGTCGTGGCCGGCGGCGGCGAGGAAGCGCGTCTTGCCGAGATTGGCCTCCTCGGCCAGCATCTGCGCCTGCGCCAGCTCCTCGTTGACCCGGGTCAGTTCGATGGTGCGGGTCTTGACGCGCTGCTCCAGCGATTCATTGGCACGCTTCAGGGCCAGATCCTGTTCCACGCGCCCGGAAATGTCGGCATAGGTGGCGACAATGCCGCCGTCCGGCATCGGGTTGGAGCGGAGTTCCAGGATGCGGCCCGAGGTTTTCAGCTCCATCTGCCACGGGCTGACGAAACTGGTCAGCCGGTTGAGCATGGCCACGCGCTGATCGGCAGGGATGTCGCCGCGTTCGGCGAGATGGCGCAGGATGCGGTCGAGCGAGACGCCGACCTGGCCCATCTCGTCGGGCAGGTCGAACAGCGCCCGGTACTGGCGGTTCCAGCAGATCAGGCGGAAATCGCGATCGAAGACGGTGATGCCCTGTTCCATTTGGTCGAGCGCGATCTGCAACAGGTCGCGGTTGTGCTGCAGCGCCTCGGTGGCGTCGTCGAGCAAGCGGAAGGCATCCCTGGATTCGCGGTCGTGGCGCCGAAACAGCAGCGACAGGATCAGCCGCGCCGAGGAGGAACCGACGGCGCTGGCCAGCAATTGCTCGGAGAAGCGGATGACGTCCATGCTCGCCTGCTCGTTGCCGTGCAGCGAGGCTCCGTTGGTCTTTTCGAACGACTGGAAAGAGCGCTCGGTGCGCTCGACGCCGAGATAGCGCCCGATCGTGTCCTTCAGGTCGTTGACGGTGATGGCGGTGCGGAAGCGGCGCAGGCTTGGCATCGGGCCGGCATCGCGCGGCACGAAGATCGACGCCTGGATGCGTTCCAGCGGCACCGATGCGCGCGACAGCGAGCCGAGCACGAAGAACACCGCGTTGAGCGACAGGCTCCACAGCACGCCGTGGTTCAGCGGTTCGGCGACGGTGCCGAACAATGCCTGCGGCCGCAGCGCCTCGAAGCCGAACAGCCCGTGCACGATGATGCCGGTATCAGGGGCGGCAAGCGATGGAAACAGCAGCGTGTAGCCCCAGACGAGGATGCCGGCGACCATGCCAAGTGCCGCACCCCGGCCATTGGCGCCGCGCCAGATCAGCCCGCCGATCAGGGCGGGCGCGAACTGCGCGATGGCCGCGAACGACATCAGGCCGATCGACGACAGCCGCGCGCTGTCGGTGCTCTCGCGATAATAGAGGAAGGCGATGAACAAGAGGATGAAGATCGCCCCGCGCCGCACATTGAGGATCAGCGTCGACCAGTCCTCCGTCTCGGAGGTCGAGGTCTTGAGCAGGCGGCGCACGAACAGCGGAATGACGAGGTCGTTGGAGATCATGATCGACAGCGCCACGCTTTCGACGATCACCATCGCCGTCGCCGCCGACAGGCCGCCGATGAAAGCCGCCATCGCCAGCAAATCATGGCCGCTGAACAGGGGCAGCGACAGCACGTAGAGATCGCTGCTGGTTCCGGTGCCGACCAGCGAAAGGCCGGCGAAGGCGATCGGCAGTACGAACAGGTTGATCGCCACGAGGTAGAGCGGAAACACCCATGTCGCGGTGCGCAGTTCGGCCTCGCCGCGGTTCTCGACGATGGTGACGTAGAACTGCCGCGGCAGCATGATGATGGCAAAACCGCTGAGGCACGTCAGCACCAGCCAGGTGGCGAGCGAGGTGTTGTAGCTCATCGCATGTCGGACCTGCGCGTTCTCGGCGAGCTTGTCGAACATGTCGCCCGGGCCGCCGAAGATCAGGAAGGTGACCATCAGGCCGATCGCCAGGAAGGCGGCGAGCTTGACGACGGTTTCGACCGCCACCGCCAGCACCAGCCCGTCCTGGTGTTCGGTGGCGTCGGCGTGACGGGTTCCAAACAGCACCGCGAACAGCGCCAGGAGCATGGCGACGACCAGAGAGATGTCGCTGACGAAGGGATCGAACGAAGGCGGCGATCCCGTATAGTGCTCGACCATCAGGCTGACCGAACCGGAGATCGCCTTCAACTGCAGTGCGATATAGGGCACCGCGCCGATGGTGGCGATCAGCGTGGCGATCGCCGCGACGGTGAAACTCTTGCCGTAGCGTGCGCCGAGGAAATCCGCGATCGAGGTGATCTTCTCGGTCTTGGCCAGCCGCACGATGCGGTTGAGCAGCGGGAAGCCGAACACGAAGACGAGCACCGGGCCCGTATAGATGCCGAGGAATTCGAGGCCGCGTTCGGAAGAGAGGCCGACCGAGCCGAAGAAAGTCCAGGATGTGCAGTAGATCGCGAGGCTAAGTGCGTAGATGAAAGGCCGCCCCCGGCTCGGCCCTGAAATGGCCGAGCGGCGGTCGCCGAGGCTGGCGATGGCAAACAGCAGCGTCACATAGGCGACCGCGATGATGACGATGAACAAGCCCTGCACGCCTGGACTTTCCTCCTCTGCCGCGTTTTATCCGGCTTGCCCGGACGCAACCACAGCTTGGCGTCCGAGTCCATTGCGGCTTTGGAAGCATGATCGCGACCGCGATATTCAGACAGTACAAGCAAGGTGCCGTCAGGTAAGAAGAAAGCGGTTGTTTTCTCCCTTTTATCGATGTTGCAACCGGAGGTTTTTGTTATGTTGCCTCAGGTCGATGCCGCAAGGACGGAAACGGCAGCTTGGCCAGTCACGACAAGGAGGGTCGAATGCTGAAAGAATTCCAGGAATTCATTTCCAAGGGCAATGTGATGGACCTTGCGGTCGGCGTCATCATCGGCGCGGCCTTCGGCAAGATCGTCGATTCCCTTGTCAACGACATCATCATGCCGATCGTCGGTGCGATTTTCGGCGGATTGGACTTCAACAACTATTTCTTCGGATTGTCCTCAGCCGTCAACGCGACCTCGCTGGCCGATGCCAAGAAGCAGGGCGCGGTCTTTGCCTATGGCAGCTTCATCACCGTGGCGCTGAACTTCCTCATTCTCGCGTTCATCATCTTCCTGATGGTCAAGGCGGTGAACAACATGCGCAGGCGGCTTGAGCGCGAGAAGCCCGCTGCTCCGGCCGCTCCGCCGCCAGCCGACGTCGCGCTGCTCACTGAAATTCGCGATCTGCTCGCCAGGCGCTGACCACGGGCAGCATTTGCTGGACCAAAACCCCGGTCGTTCGCGGCCGGGGTTTTCTGTTTTCGCATCTGGTATGGACCGCTGACGAAAACCGCTGACCAAAACGGACCCGCCAATGACCCTGATCGACAGCTTGCGCACCGAGGCCCGTGCGGCACCCGAAAGCGGCATTGTCGCCGTCGTCAATTACGGCCGCCTGCGCGAAGGCATGATTCCGCTCTGGGCCGGCGAGGGCGACCTGCCGACGCCAGCCTTCATCACCGATGCCGCGTCGAAGGCGTTGGCCGGCGGCGAGACATTCTACACTTGGCAAAGGGGCATCCCCGATCTCAGGCAGGCGCTCTCCCGCTACTATGCCAGGCATTTCGGCAAGACCTTCCCGGAGGAAGAATTCATCGTCACCGGCTCCGGCATGCATGCCATCCAGCTGGCGCTCGACGCGCTCGCCGGCGCCGGCGACGAGGTGGTTTATCTGTCGCCGGCCTGGCCGAATTTCGATGCCGCAGCAGCGATAGCGGGAGCCGTTCCAGTCGCGGTCACGCTCGATCATTCCGGCAATGGCTGGTCCTGCGACGTCGAGAAGATCGCGGCTTCGATCACGCCACGCACAAAGGCGCTGTTCATCAACACGCCGTCGAATCCGACCGGCTGGACCGCCGATCATGAGACCTTGCAGGCCATCCTCGATCTGGCGCGCGCGAAAAACCTCTGGATCATCGCGGACGAGATCTATTCGCTTTTCCACTATGGCCATGGCCGCGCGCCGTCCTTCCTCGACATCGCGTCGGCGGAAGACCGCATCCTGTACGTCAACTCCTTCTCCAAGAACTGGGCGATGACCGGCTGGCGCGTCGGCTGGATCAAGACGCATCCGAGCTTGCAGCAGGTGTTCGAGAACCTGATCCAGTATTCGAACTCCGGCGTCGCCCAGTTCATGCAGCGCGGCGCGGCCGCCGCCCTTGATGGGGGCGACGCCTTCGTTGCCGAACAGGTGGAGCGGGCGCGCAAGGCGCGCGACCTTGTCTGCGGCATTCTCGGCGCCACCGGCCGCGCCCGGTTCACGGTGCCGCAGGGCGCGTTCTATCTGTTTTTCACTGTCGACGGCATCACCGATTCACGCACCGCTGCCTTCGACATTGTCGACAAGGCCAATGTCGGCCTGGCGCCAGGCACCGCTTTCGGCCCCGGTGGCGAGGCGTTTTTGCGGTTGTGTTTCCACCGCCGCCTCGACCAGGTCGAGGAAGCGGCACACCGGCTGGCAAATTGGATGAAGGCTATTTGAGGATTGGGCTGGACAGGAAAGCCGCGCGTTTGAAGATTCTGGACCGCCTCACTCTTCGGCCGCAGTAACGGCATGGATCCTAGGGTCTGCGCCGCGTCGCTTCGCTCCTTGCTCCGCCCTAGGATGACGAAGAGAAAGATGCCTCGGCCAACCTCGAAGGTCGGCCATTGCTACGATGCCAAACTCCATCTCTGTGACTAGCCAGAAGCCCCCACGCTTCGTCATCCTAGGGCGTAGCAGTCGCGAAGCGACGCCGCGGAGACCCTAGGATCCATGCCGTGACGTCGGAGCGTCGCGGCGTTGGAAGCAATCGACAGGCGCAACCAGCAACGGGATTCAGCCGCCCGACTTGGGCACCAGCAGGGGAATGATGCGGTCGCTCTTGGCCACCGAAGGCCGCCCGGCGGAGCCATAGGGGATGCCGAGCGCATCCCAGGTCTCGACCAGCGCATCCTGCAATTCGGCGATCAGCGCATCGGAATGGAACGGCGTCGGCGTGATGCGCAGCCGCTCGGTGCCGCGCGGCACGGTCGGGTAGTTGATCGGCTGGATGTAAATGCCGTGCACGCCGAGCAGGCGGTCGCTGGCCATCTTGCAGGCCTCGGGATCGCCGACCAGCAGCGGCACGATGTGGGTCGGCGAGTCCATCACCGGCAGGCCGGCGGCCGACAGGATCTGCTTGGTTCGGCTCGCCTGCTGCTGCTGGGCGTCGCGCTCGGCCTGCGAGCGCTTGAGATGGCGGATCGACGCGGTCGCGGCAGCCGCGATCGCCGGCGGCAGTGCCGTGGTGAAGATGAAGCCCGGCGCATAGGAACGCACGGCGTCGATCACGGCGCTGGTGCCGGTGATATAGCCGCCCAGCGTGCCGAATGCCTTGGCCAGCGTGCCTTCGATGATGTCGATGCGGTCGGCCAGGCCTTCGCGCTCGGTGATGCCGCCGCCGCGCGGCCCGTACATGCCGACGGCATGGACCTCGTCGATATAGGTCATGGCGTTGTAGCGCTCGGCGAGCTCGACGATCTCTCTGATCGGCGCGATGTCGCCATCCATCGAATAGACGCTTTCGAAGACGATCAGCTTGGCGCGTTCGCGCCCCGCCGCCTGCAAAAGGCTTTCCAGATGCGCCACATCGTTGTGGCGGAAGATCTTCTTCTCGGCGCCGGAACGCCGCACGCCTTCGATCATCGAGGCGTGGTTCAATTCGTCCGAGATGATCAGGCAGTTGGGCAAAAGCTTCGCGATGGTCGAGATCGAGGCTTCGTTGGAGACGAAACCGGAGGTGAAGACCAGTGCCGCTTCCTTGTCGTGCAGGTCGGCAAGCTCCACCTCGAGCTCGACCAGCGGGTTCGAGGTGCCGGAAATGTTCCGGGTGCCGCCGGCGCCCGAACCCATCTTGCCTGCCGTATTCTGGAAAGCGGCGATGACGTCGGGATGCTGGCCCATGCCAAGATAGTCGTTGGAGCACCAGACGGTGATTTCCTCGGCGCGGCCATTGGAACGCCAGATGGCGCGCGGGAACTTGCCCGCGATCCGCTCCAGGTCGGCGAAAACGCGGTAGCGACGCTCGGCATGGAGCTGGTCGATCGCTTCCTCGAAGAACCGCTGATAGTTCATGTCGACTTCCCAATCTTTGCGCGGGATCATAATCATTGGCCTGTTGGTCGTCCACCTGGCCTTTTTGGTCAAAATGCCACGCCCCGGACCTGTTCCTAACGACCACGGATCGTGGCCTATTCCCTTGATGTGGATCAACTTTGTTTCAGGACAATGCCACTGGCCGGCGAGGCCGGTTACCACGGGTTCCAATGGTCATGCGGCGGGCTTTCCAGTAGAGCGGGGGTTGAGACAGTTTCCGATAAATCTTGGATAAGCGAGGACGCGGATGACGGTTTTGGTTACAGGCGGCGCCGGTTACATCGGCAGCCATATGGTCTGGGAGCTGCTGGATGCCGGCGAAAGCGTGGTCGTTCTCGACCGTCTTTCCACCGGTTTCGAATGGGCAGTGGCGCCCGAGGCAAGGCTGGTTGTCGGTGATGTTGCCGACAGGGAATTGGTCGGCGGGGTCATCAGGGAGAACAAGGTCGACGCGATCATTCATTTCGCCGGCTCGATCGTGGTTCCGGAATCGGTCGCCGACCCGCTCAGCTACTATGAGAACAACACCTCGAAGACGCGCACGCTGATCGAAACCGCGGTGCGCGAAGGCGTGCCCAATTTCATCTTTTCCTCGACCGCCGCCGTCTATGGCGGAGCCGGCCTGGAGCCGGTGCGCGAGGACGCCCGCCTGTCGCCGGAATCGCCCTATGGCCTGTCCAAGCTGATGAGTGAGTGGATGCTGCGCGACGCGTCGATCGCGCATGGCCTGCGCTATACCGCGCTGCGCTACTTCAACGTCGCCGGCGCCGACCCGAAGGGCCGCACCGGCCAGTCGACGCCGGGCGCCACTCATCTGATCAAGGTTGCCTGCGAGACGGCACTTGGCAAGCGGCCGTTCATGCAGGTGTTCGGCACCGATTATCCGACGCCGGACGGCACCTGCATGCGCGACTACATCCATGTCAGCGACCTGGCGGCGGCGCATCGCCTGGCCCTGCAGCGGCTGCGCGCCGGGGGCACCAGCCTCGTCGCCAATTGCGGCTACAGCCATGGCTATTCGGTGCTCGAGGTCATCGACAGCGTGCGCCGCGCCTTTGGCCGTGATTTCGAGGTGAAGATGGGCGACCGTCGCCCTGGCGACGCCGCGGCGGTGGTCGCCAATTCGGATCTCGCCCGCGCCGAGCTCGGCTGGACCCCGCAACGCGACGATCTCGACCAGATCGTCGCCGACGCGCTCGCCTGGGAGCGCATCCTGACCGGCAAGAACTCCGCGCGCGGCTGAGCCGGGTTCTCCCAAGGGCTCGCAAGGCGGGCAGTGAAGCGCTATTGAAGGCATTCGCGGCAAGGCGCGGAGGCGCCGCACCGCGAGGAGCTCTTGGGGGATGGCATGAAAATAACGGTGCTCGGGGCCGGGGTCGTCGGTACGGCGGCCGCCTATTATCTGGCCAGCGACGGCCATGAGGTGACAGTGATCGAGCGCCATCCGGCGGCGGCACAAGGCACCAGCCAGTCCAACGCCGGCCTGGTGTCACCGGGTGACGCCACCGCCTGGGCCTCGCCGGCGGCTTTGAAGACCTTCCTGCGCGGGCTCTACAACCATGATCTCGGCATCAAGGTCAGGCTGCGCTTCGATCCCTATTTCCTCGCCTGGAGCCTGCGTTTCCTGCGCCAGTGCACGGTGGCGCGCCTGCGCGCCAACACCGACATCAAGCTCAGGCTCGCGCTCTATTCGCGCGACTGCATCAATGCGCTTTCGGAAGCGACCGGCATCCACTACGACGAGCGCAAGAAGGGCATTCTCTATTTCTTCCGCTCGCAAAAGAGCCTCGACACCGGTACCGACAATTATCGTTATCTTGCCAAGCACGGCCTGCCGATCGAAATCGTCGGCCGCGACCGGCTGGTCGAGCTGGAACCAGGCCTTGCCGGCGTCAAGGACAAGATTGCCGGTGGCGTCTATTCGCCAACCGACCAGACCGGAGATTCCAAGCAGTTTGTCGACAGGCTGGCCGCCTATGCTGCCGAGAAGCTCGGCGTCAAATTCCTGTTCGCAACGACAGTCGAAGGCCTCGACATCGAGGGCGATCATGTGCGCGCGGTGATGACGTCGGCCGGCCCGGTCGCTGGCGATGCCGTGGTCATCTCGATGGGACCGGAGAGCGGCCTGCTCGGGCGCCGCTACGGCATCGACCTGCCTGTCTATCCGGTAAAAGGCTATACCGCGACGATTCCCTTGGAGGACGAAAGCAAGGGACCGACCATGGGCGGCGCCGACGAGGACCGGCTGATCGGCTATTCCAGGCTGGGCAGCCGCTTGCGGATGTCCTCGACGGCTGAATTCACCGGCTTCGATCGAACTTTCAAGCCCGCCGATTTCAAGACGATCATCAGCACCGGCAAGGATCTTTTCCCGGGTGCCTTCGACGAGAAGAAGGCTGTGTTCTGGGCGGGCCTGCGGCCGATGATGCCCAACTCGGTGCCGGTCATCGGCCAGGCGCGCTACAAGAACCTCTATCTCGACACCGGCCACGGCCATGTCGGCTGGACCATGGCCTGCGGCTCCGGCAAATTCCTTGCCGACCTCGTTGCCGGCCGCAAGCCGGAGATCGACCCGCAGGGGCTGGTTTACGGAGGCTAGAAATGTCGGGGCCGCAAGTCGCCATCGACCTTGGCCGCATCGAGCGCAATGCGCGCACGATCGTCGAGCGTTGCGCGCTGTCGGGCATAAAAGTATTCGGCGTCACCAAGGGCACTTGCGGCATGCCGCAAGTGGCGCGCGCCATGCTGCGCGGCGGTGTCGCCGGCATCGCCGAATCGCGCTTCGAGAACATCCGCCGGCTGCGCGACAGCGGCATCAACGCGCCGATCATGCTGTTGCGCAGCCCGCCGATGGCGCGGGTTGAGGAGGTGGTACGCACCGTCGACATCAGCCTGCAGTCGGAACTCGCCACCATCCGCGAGATTTCGCGCATCGCCGAGCGCATGGGCCGTGTCCACGACATCATGCTGATGATCGATCTCGGCGATCTGCGCGAAGGCATCTGGCCAAATGACCTTATTCCGACGGTCGAGCAGATACTGCAGTTCAAGGGCGTTCGCATTGCCGGCATCGGCACCAATCTCGGCTGTTTCGGCGCCATCATGCCGACGCCGGAAAATCTCGGCCAGCTCGTCGCCCATGCCTACAAGACCGAGCGCCTGTCCGGCAGAAGCCTCGACGTGATCTCCGGCGGTGCCTCGTCGTCGCTGCCGCTGCTGCTCGAAGGCAGACTGCCGGCCGGCATCAACAATCTGCGGGTCGGCGAGGCGATCCTGCAAGGCGGCGTCGAGACCTTCCGCGACACGCCGTGGGCGGAGCTCGAACCCGATGCCTGCCGGCTGACCAGCGACATCATCGAGGTCAAGCTCAAGCCGTCACGGCCGATCGGCCAATCCGGCTATGACGCCTTCGGCAACCAGCCGGTCTTCCCCGACGAGGGCGACAGGCTGCGCGCCATCGCCAATATCGGCCGCGAGGACGTGCTGGTCGAGGGGCTGACGCCGATCGCCAGGGGGATACGGGTGCTCGGCGCCTCCAGCGATCATCTGCTGCTCGACGTCGCCGATGCCGATCCAAGGCCCTCCGTCGGCGACCGCGTCGCCTTCCGCATGAGCTATGGCGCCATGCTTTTGGCAATGACTTCGGAATATGTCGAGAAGGCCCCGATGCATGACGTCGAGGATTTTTCCGGTCGCAAGATGGTGCAGATCACGGCCGGGCAGGGAGCTGCCGGCATCCTGGCCCGGGAAGGCACCGGCGCCCGGCTGGAAGCGATGAACTTCGACGTCGTGGAACTCGCCGATGTCGAGAGGCCGCCATCGGGGCTGGTCCGGCTCATCGCAGGCGCAGACCGGCGCATCGCCCACAAGGCGCTGACCGCGACGGCGCGCGCGACACATTCTTTCGGCCTGATCTGGATCGATTCGATCGCCGCCCTGATGCCCGAGGACGAGGACGGCATCGACCTGCCGGAAGGCTCGGTGCTGGCGCGTACTCTCGGCCTCGACCACAAGGCGGGTGCGCTGCAGCCGCAGCTGTCGCCGGAAAATGTCGTCATCGTCGGCTTGCGTCACGCCGATCCGGCCGAAGCGCGGGTGCTGAAGGATTCGCGCGTGTCGGCATTCACCATGACCGATATTGACGCCCTGGGCATGCGCGACCTGATGCATGAGGCGATACGCATCGCCACCTCTGGTACGCAAGGCTTTCACGTCAGCTATTCGCCGACCGCGACCGAATTCGCCGGCTGGGCTGCGGGCTCCGGCGGGCTGACCGTGCGCGAGACGCATCAGGCGATGGAGGCGATCGCACTCTCCGGCGGGCTACTGTCGATGGATGTGTCGGGCCTGACGGCGGATCTGGAGCCGCGGATCGGCACCGACGCGGTCAACTTCGTCATGTCGGCCTTCGGCAAGCGGATTCTTTGATCAGCCCTGCACGTCCACTGCCGCGCGCCATGCGCTGGCATAATCAACCCAGGCCGGGTCTACAGGCGGTTCTATTCTTTCGCCCTTGCCGTGCGTCGCCGGCTGATCGGATGCCAGCAGCGCCGCGCCGATGCTGGTGCCGGTGGCGGCCTCGGACGCAACCACGGCGCGCGCCGTGGCTGCCGCCAGCATGCCGACAAAGAGCCGGTTACGGGCAAAGGGGCCTTCGACCGTGGTCGGACCGTCCGCGCCGATCAAGTCGAGGCAGGTCGCCGTCATCAACGCCAGATAGAACGAGATGGCGGCAAAGCGCTGGCCGCTGTTCAGGCCCTCGGCATCAAGCCATATTGCGACATGGTGCGGGAATGGGCCCGAGCCTTGCTGGGTCGACGGCAGCAGCAGCATCTTTCGCCCCAACACGGCGCCGACATCATCTTCAGTCCACTGCTCCGGCTGGTCCTTGGTCAGCACGGAAAACTCGCGGCCGCCCATGAAGCGCGCAGAGGGAACGGGATTGCCGAGTGCGTTGACATTGACCAGCGTGTCGCGCGTGGCATCCAGCGCAATCTGTTTGCCGCCGACCGCCATCGACACCACCCAGGTGCCGGTCGAGACGACGGAGAAAGGTGGTTTGTCGGACAGCAGATGCGGCAGCAGCGAGGCGTTGGAATCATGCAGGCCGCAGAACACCGGTGTTTGCGGATCGAGTCCGGTTCGCGCCGCAACAGTGGGCAGGATCGGGCCGAGACGATCCCTGGCCGGCCGCACCGGCGCCATCAGGCTCCGCCAGTCCAGGCTGTCGACCAACGATGAAAAATCCGCCGTCCATGGGTTCCACAGGTCGGTGTGGCAGCCGAGCGAGGTAACTTCGTTGGCGGCGATGCCGGTCAGGCGCAACGCCCAGTATTGCGGGTACATCAGCATCGCGGCGGCCCTGGCGAATTCGGCCGGGAAGCTTTTCTGCTGCCAGAAGAATTGCGCACCGAGATTGAGGCCGAGCGGCAGGCGCGGCGTGCCGGTCTCGGAAAAGAGCGGGCGGATCGCTTCATAATCCGCTGCCAGCCTGTCAGGGCCATCGAACTCATAGTCGAGCACAGGCAGCACCAGTTCACCCGCCGCGTCGACCAGCACGCCGGTCGCGCCGTGGGTGGTGATCGAAATGGCGTCGATGCGCTGTTCGTGGTTGAGGCCGGCAAGGCTTTCGAGGATGAATGCCCACAAGGCCTCGACATCGTGGTGCGGGTAGGGCGCCTGTCGCACCGGCGCATTGGCCATTCGGCGCAGCGCCACCTCGCTCAACGTCGCGAGGTCGACCAGCGCCACCTTGGCGTTGGTCTTGCCGATGTCGATGACGGCGATGTGGCGCATAGCACTCATGCCATGTGGAACATTGTTTCCAGCGGCACGGCCACCGGCTCGTTGTCCGGTCTGGTTTCCATGATGTCGGCCATTTCAGCCCACCAGCGCTGCATCACCGAATGCCTGGGCAATTCGTCCATGCCGTGGTCGTCTCGCCGCCACAGCACACCGAACAGGATATTGGTCTCCTCATCGAGATGAATGGAATAGTCGGAGACGCCGGCCTGCTTCAGCAGCGCGAGCAGCGACGGCCAGATTTCGTCATGGCGCTTCTTGTACTCGGCCTTCATGCCGGGCTTGAGCTTCATCTTGAATGCGTATTTTTCGGCCATCAACGCCCTCCGCGGAGTCGCCGCCAGACGATCGGCAAGGCAATGACGATGATCAGCAGCAGGCCGATGAAGATCGACATGACGATGCCGGGCACGTTGAGCAGGCCAAGCCCGAAGGTCACCAGTCCCATGATGAAGGCTGCAAGCACGACGCCAAGAATGCTGCCGGCGCCACCGAGGATGCTGACGCCGCCGAGCACCACCATGGTGATGACTTCCAGCTCGTAGCCTTGCGCGATCGACGGCCGTGTCGAGCCGAGGCGGGAGGTGATCAGCACCGAGGCGATGCCCGACATCAGCCCGGTCAGGCAGAACAGGATGAACTTGGTGCGGCCGACGCGCACGCCGGAAAATTGCGCAGCGACCGGATTGTTGCCGATGGCGAAGACGCGGCGGCCGAAACTCGTGCGGTGCAGAAGGAACCAGTAGACGACGGCCGCGATCAGGAAGAGCACCAGTTCGAACGACACCACCCACCAGACATAGCCCTGGCCGAAGAAGGCGAAGTTTGAGGGATAGCCCTTGTAGGCCTGGTCGCCGAGGATGATGAAGGCGATGCCGCGAAACAGGCTCATCGTGCCGATGGTGACGACGATGGAGGGCAGGCCGAGCCTTGTCACCAGCAGACCGTTGAAGGCGCCGCAGCCGAGCCCGACGACGATGCCGATCGCCACCAGCACCGGCGTGCCGGCGCCGGCCTGCACCGCCATGCCCATCATGGTCGACGCCAGCGCGATGATGGCGGCCACCGACAGGTCGATCTCGCCCGAAATGATCAGCAACGCCATGGCGAAGGCGATCAGGCCCTTCTCGGTGAAATTGAAGGTCAGATCGGACAGCGAGTAGGGATCGAGGAAATAGGGCGAGGCGAAGCTGTTGATGGCGAAGATGGCGACGGCCACGACGACCAGCAGCGCTTCCCAGGAAAAGATCGCCGAACGAAGCGGCTTGTCGAGCCGGTCGGGAATGTGGCGCGGGGCAGGGATGTCGGTCATGTCCCCGCCTCCACCTTTCTCAGGATGATGCGGCCTTGCTGGCGTTCGCCGCGCGCGTTGAGCACGACGGCCAGAATGATGGCGCTGCCCGAAATCGCCATCTGCCAGAAGGGCGAGATGTTGATGACCGGCAGCGCGTTGGAGATGATGCCGAGGAACAGCGCACCGAGCACCGCGCCGCCGACCGAACCGATGCCGCCGGCGATGGAAATGCCGCCGATGACGCAGGCGGCGATGATGTTGAGCTCATAGCCGTTGGCGACCTCGACCGACGCAATCACATAGCGCGAGATCCAGAGATAGCCTGACAGGCCGCCGATCATGCCGGAGATGCAGAAGACGATGAATTTCGTGCGGCCGACATCGATGCCGGCATAGACGGAAGCCGTCGGGTTGACCCCGATGGCGTAGATCGAGCGGCCGAGCGCGGTGCGCGTCATCAAAACGAAGAACAGCGCGATGACCAGGATGGCGATCCACGACAGCACCGGAATGCCGATGAAGGCTGCGCGCTGAAAGCCGATGAATTCCGGGCTCATCTTGTCGGCATTGACCCAGGCACCGCCGGACAGCACGAAGGTGGCGCCGCGATAGATGGTCAGCGTGCCCAAAGTCACCACGATCGAGGGGATGTTCAGCCGCCAGACCAAAAGGCCGTTGATGGCGCCGAGCACCAGGCCGACGGCCAGCGCAATGACGATCAGCAGCGGGATGGGGATTGCCGGATGCGCGGCGTTCAGCATCGCCACCACCATGCCGGTGAAGCAGAGATTGGACGCCATCGACAGATCGATCGACCGGGTCAGGATGACCACCATCTGGCCCAGCGCCAGGATCATCAGGATCGAGGTGTCGTTGAACACCTGGCGCAGATTGCCGGGGTCGGCAAAGGCCGGGAAGCGCGTCGAGATCAGCCCGATCAGCACGACGATGGCCGCGAGCAGCCAGATTTCACGGTATTTCAAGAAAGCTCTCATGCCGCGATCCCCGCTGCCGTCCTGACCAGCGTCTCGGCGTCCAGCCCCTTGTTGTCGTAGACCGCCGCGACAAGGCCTTCACGCATGACGACGACGCGGTCGGACATGCCGAGGATTTCGGGCAGTTCGGATGACACCATGATCACCGACAGGCCTTGCGCCACCAACTCGGCCATGAAGCCGTGCACGGCGGCCTTCGAGCCGATGTCGATGCCCTTGGTCGGCTCGTCGAGGATGATCACCTTGGGCGACGTCGCCAGCCATTTGGCGATGACGATCTTCTGCTGGTTGCCGCCCGACAGCGTGCCGACGTCCTGGCTGAGCGAGGAGGCCCTGAGGTCGAGCCGCTCGGTGTAGGAGCGGGCGAGCGAAAACTCCTCCGACAGCCGCAGCAGGCCTGACTTGGATGTGCGCTTGAGCGAAGGCAGCGAGACGTTCTGGAAGATCGGCAGGCCGATCACCACGCCTTGCTTGCCGCGTTCCTCCGGCACGTAGACGATGCCGGCATCGATCGAATCCGCAGCCGATTTCGGCGCGAGCGTCTTGCCTTCCAGCGTGATCGTGCCGGCTGATGTGCGGGTGATGCCAGATATCGCCTGCATCACCTCGCTGCGGCCGGCGCCGACCAGGCCGTAGAAGCCGAGGATCTCGCCCTTGTGCAATTCGAAGCCGATATCGTTGAATTCGGTCGGATGCGACAGGCCGGAAACGGAGAGCACCGGCGCGCCGATCTCGGCCTTGCGCTGCGGGAAGATGTGATCGACCGCGCGGCCAACCATCAGGCGCACGATCTGGCTCTGGCCGGCATCCTTGATCAGGCCTTCGCCGACCATCTCGCCATCGCGGAACACCGTGTAGCGGTCGGCGATACGGTAGATCTCGTCGAACTTGTGGCTGATGAACAGGATCGCCTTGCCGTCGCTCTTGAGGAACTCGATCAGCAAAAAGAGCTCCTCGATCTCCTTCATCGAAAGCGCGGCGGTCGGCTCGTCCATGATGACGATCTGCGCGTCGATCGACATGGCGCGCGCGACGGCGACCAGATGCTTGTTGGCGATGCCGAGGTCCTTCAGGCGCGCATCGGCGTCGATATGGCCGGCATGCATGGTGTCGAGCACTTCGCGCGCATTTTTGCGCATCGTGCGCCAGTCGATGGTGCGCAAACGCGTGCGCGGCGCGTGGCCGAGAAAGATGTTTTCGGCGACCGTCAAATCGTCGAACAGCACGGTTTCCTGATGGATGGCAGTAACGCCATAGCCGAAGGCGGCATGCGCGCTGGGCAGGGTGACTGCCTGGCCGTCGATGCTGATGGTACCCTCGTCGGGCTGGTAGATGCCGGTCATGATCTTGACCAGCGTCGACTTGCCGGCGCCGTTTTCGCCGATCAGCGCCGTCACCTGGCCGGGGTAGAGCGACAGGCTGACATTGTGCAGCGCGCGCACGCCGGGAAAGCTCTTGGAGATGCCGGACAGCGTCAGGCGTGGAGCCGAGGCTAGAGGCTGCTCCTTCACCGTGCCGGGTTGGGCTGTCGTGTCCATAGTCGTATCAAGCCCTGAAACAAGGTCCGTTTAAAGTCGCGGCGGGACGTGAGCTCCGCCGCGACAGCTTGAGAGCGCTCCAGATCAATAAATCTTGGAGAACTTCTCGATGTTCGACTTGTCGAACTGGAACGGCGGAGCCATCGCAGCCGAGTTGGTGTCGTCGAGCGTGACCTTGCCGACGCGGCCGATCGACAGCGTGGCGCCGGGCTTCGCCTCTTCCTTCTTCACCGCCAGATCATGGGCGAGGTAGACGGCCGAGTAGCCGAGGTCGATCGGATTCCACAGCGCAACCGCCTGGCTGGAACCGTTGTCGATAAACTTCTTGAACTCGGACGGCAGCGCCAGGCCGGTGACATTGACCTTGCCGATCAAGTTCTCATCGGTGACGACCTGGGCGGCGGCAACGACGCCGACGGTGGTCGGCGCTATGATCGCCTTGAGGTTCGGATAGGACTTCAACAGGCCCTTGGCCTCATCAGTGCTCTTGGCCGAATCGTCATCGCCATAGACGGTGGCGACAAGTTTGATCTTGGGGAACTTCTCCGGCAGGATCTTCTTGGCCGCATCGATCCAGGCGTTCTGGTTGGTCGCGGTCGAGGAGGCCGACAGGATGGCGACTTCGCCGCCTTCCGGCAGGTAATCGGCGGCAAGCTTGATGATGGTCTCGCCGATCAGGCCGGTGTCGGACGGGTTGAGGTGAAGCTGGCGGCCTTCCTTGGCGACGCCCGAATCCCAGGAGATGACGGTGATGCCGCGTTCCATGGCCTTCTTCAGCACCGGTACCAGCGCGTCGGCGTCATTGGCCGAAATGGCGATGGCGTTGACCTTCTGCGCGATCAGCGAATTGACCACTTCGATCTGCGCTTCGGCGGTCGCCTTGGTCGGGCCGGTGTAGATGATGTCGACATCGCCGAGTTCCTTGGCCGCCTCTTCGGCGCCCTTGTTGGCGGCATCGAAGAAGCCGTTGCCGAGCGACTTCACCACCAACGCGATCTTGACGTTCTCGGCATAGGCGGCATTCACGAACATGGCGGCTGAGAATGCAGCCGTCACCATCAATTTCTTCAAGAAGCTCATCGAATTTCCTCCCTTGAGCGTTGCATTCCATCGCCGCTGCGAGCGCGAGTTGGCCTCAGGCCTGCAGTGAAGATTCTTCCTTGTTGGTTGCGGATGTGCGGGCGACGATCAGCGTCACGCCGGCGGTTTCCAGCATCTTGGCTTCGCGATCCTCGATGCCGTCATCGGTGATGACGGTGGCGATGCGCGACAGGCCGCACAGGATCAGGCTGGAGCGTTTGCGGAATTTTGAGGAATCGACCAGCACCACCAACTCGTCGGCCTGGTCGATCAGCTTCTGCTCCGCCTGGATCAAAAGCGGATCGCCTTCCATCAGGCCAAGCGGCCCCAGCCCCTGCGCGCCCATGAACATGCGGCGCGCATAGAAATTGCGCGTCACGTCATTGTCGAAGGGAGACAGGATGATGTTCTGCTCGCGATAGATGGTGCCGCCCGACAGCATCACCGTGTTCTTGGAGTGCTTGAGCAGATGCTCGGCGATCGGAAACGAGTTGGTGAAGATCGGCATCCGGCGGCCGGTCAGGAAATGCACCATCTGGAAGGTGGTGGTGCCGCCATTGATGATGATCGGTTCGCCGTCCTTGCACAGTTCGACCGCTTCACGCGCGATTGCCCGCTTCTGCGAGGCGTTGATCGTTTCGTTGACGGAAAAGGGCCGGCCGGCCAGCCCGATGAACTGCGGCGGCGAGATTGCCTCGGCGCCGCCGCGGACGCGGCGCAGGCGCTTCTGGACGTGGAGAGCCGCGATATCGCGCCGGATCGTCGCCTCGGAGGACTCCGTCAGGTCGACCATCTCTTGCACCGTCACAACAGGCTTTTCCTGGACGGCGGATAGAATGATCCTGTGGCGCTCTTTTTCGTGCATGGTTCCTCCCTGCCAGAGCATCTAGGCACCCAAAACGCGCAGTGTCAATCATTTCCGATCATATAATTTCATTGTGCAGTGCAATATGATCGATCTTGATCGTTTGTGATTGACAAGCCGGCTGCTTCCGTGGAAATTCGAACCAAATGGCCGCGCCTTTTGCGTGCCTTCGGGAGGATTTCTTATGCTCGACAAGCGCACCGGCGCGCGCCTCGCCAATCTGTGGGATGAGGCCAAGGCTCACGCGATGAGCGGGCCGGAACTTCTGGTCTACCGCTCGAACACACTTGGCTCGGACAAGCGCGTCACCAACTATGGCGGCGGCAACACGTCCTCGAAGATCTGGCAGAGAGACCCGCTCACCGGCGAGGATGTCGAAGTGCTGTGGGTCAAGGGGTCGGGCGGCGACAGCGCCTCGATCAAGCTGGATGGCTTCGCCACGCTCTACATGGACAAGCTGCGCGCGCTCAAAGGCCTCTATCGCGGCGTCGAGCACGAAGATGAAATGGTCGGCTTCCTGCCGCACTGCACCTTCAACCTCAATCCGCGCGCGGCCTCTATCGACACGCCGTTGCATGCCTACGTGCCGAAGCCTTTTGTCGACCACATGCATCCCGATGCCATCATCGCCATTGCCGCGGCAAAGGATTCGAAGGCGCTGACCAAAGAAATCTTCGGCGACGCCATTGGCTGGTTGCCGTGGAAGCGCCCGGGCTTCGAACTCGGCCTGTGGCTGGAAAAATTCTGCCTCGAACATCCTGCCGCCAAAGGCGTTATCCTGGAAAGCCACGGCCTGTTCACCTGGGGCGACACCCCCAGGGAATGCTACGAGACGACGATCTCGGTGATCAACCAGGCGATCGAATGGTTCGAGCGCCGCTCCGAGGGTGTCGCTATCCTCGGCGGTGAAGCGGTCAAGTCGCTCGACGCCACTGAGCGCCGTGCGATTGCCGCAAAGCTGATGCCGAGGATTCGCGGCCTGATTTCGGAAAAGAGCCACAAAACAGGCCATTTCGACGATTCCACTGCTGTGCTCGAATTCGTCAACTCCAGGGATCTGCGCCCGCTGGCGGCACTCGGCACGTCGTGCCCCGACCATTTCCTGCGCACCAAGATCCGCCCGCTGGTCATCGAGTTCGATCCGGCAAAACCCGATGTCGATGCGGTCATCGCGCGCCTTGCCGACGACATCGCCGAATATCGCGTCGGCTACCAGGCCTACTACGACAGCTGCAAGCATGCGGACTCGCCCGCCATCCGCGATCCCAATGCCGTCGTCTACCTGATGCCCGGCGTCGGCATGTTCACCTTCGCCGGCGACAAGGCGACGGCGCGCATTTCGGGCGAATTCTACGTCAACGCCATCAACGTCATGCGCGGCGCCTCCACCGTATCGTCCTATGTCGGCCTGCCCGCACAGGAAGCCTTCGACATCGAATACTGGCTGCTCGAGGATCTGAAGCTGCAGCGTATGCCGAAGCCGAAGTCGCTTGCCGGCCAGATCGCGCTGGTCACCGGTGGCGCCGGCGGCATCGGCCGCGCCACGGCCAACCGCCTGCTGCGCGAAGGCGCCTGCGTGGTGCTGGCCGACATCGACGAGACAGCGCTGGCCAGCGCCAATGACGAACTGGCGAAAGTCTACGGCAAGGATTTCGTCCGCCCGGTATTGATCAACGTCACCTCGGAGGACCAGGTCATTTCGGGCTTTGCCGAGACGGCGGTCGAGTTCGGCGGCATCGACATTCTGGTGTCGAATGCAGGGCTGGCCTCCTCGGCGCCGATCGAGGAGACGACGCTGGCGCTGTGGAACAAGAACATGGACATATTGTCGACCGGTTATTTCCTGGTCTCGCGGGAAGCGTTCCGGCTGTTCCGCGCGCAGAAGATTGGCGGCAACGTCGTCTTCGTCGCCTCCAAGAACGGCCTTGCCGCATCGCCCAACGCCGCCGCCTATTGCACCGCCAAGGCCGCCGAGATCCATCTCGCCCGCTGCCTGGCGCTGGAGGGCGCGGAGGCGCAGATCAGGGTCAATGTCGTCAACCCGGACGCGGTGCTGCGCGGCTCGAAGATCTGGACCGGCGAGTGGAAGGAACAGCGCGCCGCCGCCTACAAGATGTCGACCGACGATCTGGAGGAGCACTATCGCTCGCGTTCGATGCTGAAGCGCTCGGTGTTCCCGGAAGACATCGCCGAAGCGATCTATTTCCTGGCGTCCGACATGTCGGCCAAGTCGACCGGCAACATCATCAATGTCGACGCGGGCAACGCCCAGAGCTTTACGCGATAATTTCTTACCCTCCCCCTTGTGGGGAGGGTCGGCAGGCAGTCGCCGCGAAGCGGTGAGTGCTTGCCGGGGCGGGGGGTACCCCCACCCGGCCCTGCGGGCCACCCTCCCCACAAGGAGGGGGAGGGTAAAGCTGCATCTTGGGAGGAAACTTTAGTGTCCGAATCCATCATCTCCGCCGACCTCGTCGACAAGGACAACGCCGCGCGCCAGGTCAACCTTGAGCGCGACTACGCCTCGCTCGGCGAACGCCTCGACCGTCGCGGCATCGCCATCGACGCCATCCGCGACAAGGTCGAGAAATTCGCGGTGGCGATCCCGTCCTGGGGTGTCGGCACCGGCGGCACGCGCTTTGCCCGCTTTCCCGGCGCCGGCGAGCCGCGCGACATCTTCGACAAGATCGAGGATTGCGCCGTCATCCAGCAATTGACGCAGGCGACGCCGACCGTCTCCCTGCACATTCCGTGGGACAAGGCCGACCCGAACCGGCTGAAACAGGCCGCCTCGCGCTTTGGCCTCGGCTTCGACGCCATGAACTCCAACACCTTTTCCGATGCCAGGGACCAGAAACTCTCCTACAAATTCGGCTCGCTCTCGCATGCCGATGCCGGGACGCGCCGGCAAGCGGTCGAGCACAATCTCGAATGCATCGAGATCGGCAAGACTCTCGCCTCCAAGGCGCTGACGGTGTGGATCGGCGACGGTTCGAACTTTCCAGGCCAGGTCAATTTCGCCAGGGCGTTCGAGCGCTATCTCGACGCCATGAAAGAGGTCTACGCCGGACTGCCCGCCGACTGGAAACTGTTCAGCGAGCACAAGATGTACGAGCCGGCCTTCTACTCCACCGTCGTGCAGGACTGGGGCACCAACTACATGATCGCGCAGGAGTTGGGCGACAAGGCGTTCTGCCTCGTCGACCTCGGCCACCATGCCCCCAATGTCAACATCGAGATGATCGTGTCGCGGCTGATCCAGTTCAAGAAACTCGGCGGCTTCCACTTCAACGATTCGAAATATGGCGACGACGACCTCGATGCCGGTTCGATCGACCCCTACCGGCTGTTCCTCGTCTTCAACGAACTGGTCGATGCCGAACTGTCCGGCGCCGAGGGTTTCGACCCGGCCCACATGCTCGACCAGAGCCACAACGTCACCGATCCGATCGAAAGCCTGATGCTGTCGGCGGTCGAGGTGCAGCGCGCCTATGCGCAGGCGCTGCTCGTCGACCGCAAGGCGCTGGAAGGTTTTCAGGACTTGAACGACGCGCTGATGGCGACGCAGACGCTGAAAGCCGCCTACCGCACCGATGTCGAGCCGATCCTCGCCATGGCGCGGCTGAAGACGGGTGGCGCCATTGATCCGGTCGCGGCGTATCGTGCGGCGGGCTACCGGGCGAAAGTCGCGGCCGAACGCCCGGCGGTTGCGGGCGGTTCAGGCGGGATTGTGTAGGCCTTTAGTTCGATTTTCCGTCGATCCGACAGAGAGGGCGGCACTTGAGCACCCCCCTCTGTCCTGCTGGACATCTCCCCCGCAAGGGGGGAGATCGGATGTCATTTCTGCTTTCGCCAATCGCCAACGATGCAGGAAGAGCGCCGCAGCTGAAGCTGCAAATCTCCCCCCTTGCGGGGGAGATGTCCGGCAGGACAGAGGGGGGTGTGAAGGAACGCCAACCATCACTATTGGCTGGACTAACCCATCCCAAGGGTCTTTTCTAGGCGTCCCCCCGCCCGGAGAACCGCCATGCCGCTCACCCGCAGAACACTGATCGCCGCCAGTCTTTGCATCACCTTCGCCCTGGCGCCGTTGACGAGCGCCTTTGCCGCTTCCCCGCAACCGGCCAAGGGCGAGCACGGCATGGTGGTGACGGCCCAGCATCTGGCGTCCGAAGTCGGCATCGAGGTCTTGAAGAAGGGCGGCAATGCTGTCGATGCGGCGGTTGCCGTCGGCTATGCGCTCGCGGTCGTCTACCCCAATGCCGGCAATGTCGGCGGCGGCGGCTTCATGACCATCCGCTTCAAGGACGGCAAATCGACCTTTCTCGATTTCCGCGAGCGGGCGCCGCTGGCGGCGACAAAAACCATGTATCTCGACAAGGACGGCAACCCGGTGAAGGGGGCGAGTCTCGACGGTTATCTTGCGGTCGGCGTGCCGGGTTCGGTGGCCGGTCTGGAGATGGCCCGCCAAAAATACGGCAAACTGTCCCGGCAGGATCTGATGGCGCCGGCAATCGGCTATGCCAAGGACGGCTTCATCCTCAACCAGGGCGACGCCGCCTCGTTTGCCGGCAGTGCCGACAGGCTGGCGAAGGACCCCGCGGCCGCCGCCATATTCCTGAAACCCGACGGCAAGCCCTATGGCATCGGCGAGCGGCTGGTCCAGCCCGACCTCGCGGCGTCGCTCGCCGCCATTTCCGAAAAGGGTACGGATGCCTTTTACAAAGGCGCCATCGCCGATGCCATCGTCAAGGCGAGCGGCGCCAAGGGCGGCATTCTCGCCAAACCGGATTTCAAGCAATATGCGGTGCGCGAACTCAAGCCCGTGACCTGCACCTATCGCGGCTACGAGATCACCTCCTCGCCGCCGCCCAGCTCCGGCGGCGTCATCATCTGCGAAATCCTCAACGTTCTGGAGGGCTATCCCTTATCCTACCTCGGTGCCGGTTCTGCCGAGACGGTCCACGTCATGATCGAGGCGATGCGCTACGCCTATGTCGATCGCAATTCCGCGCTCGGCGATCCCGATTTCGTCGACAATCCGGTCTCGAAATTGCTTGATAAAGCCTATGCCAGGGATATCCGCGACAAGATCGATCCGTTCCGGGCCGGCGTGTCGCAGGATCTGATGCCGAAGGGCTTTGGCGAGAGCAAGGAGACGACGCATTATTCGATCATCGACGATGAAGGCAACGCGGTCGCGGTCACCTACACGCTGAACGGCTCCTTCGGCGCCGGCGTCGTCGCCGACGGCACCGGCATCCTGCTCAACAACGAAATGGACGATTTCACCCAGAAACCCGGCGTGCCCAACCTCTATGGCCTGGTCCAGGGCGAGGCCAACGCCATCCAGCCGAAGAAGACGCCGCTGTCGTCGATGAGCCCGACCGTGGTTGCCAAGGACGGCAAGCCGTTCATGGTCATAGGCAGCCCGGGTGGTTCGCGCATCATCACCATCACGCTGGAAGCGATCGTCAATGTCATCGACCACGGCATGAACATCCAGGAGGCGATCGACGCGCCTCGCATCCACCATCAATGGCTGCCCGACAAGGTTTATGTCGAGCCGTTCGGCCTGTCGCCGGACACAGAAAAGCTGCTGGCCAGCATGGGATATCACCTCGATCTCGCTGACCAGACCTGGGGGCAGGCGGCCGGCATCCTGGTCGGCGGCAAGAGCCTGGCGGAAATCGAGAAGGGCGGCGGCGCGCGCTACAACGGCGCCATCGACAGCCGCGCGGCCTCTGGCGAGGCGCTCGGATACTGATAGCTCGGAGGAAAAGCTTGGTGCAGCGTGGCGATTCGGGTTGATCGCCCGCTGCTCAAGTGGATCGGCTCACACCGATTTGATCGTCACAAGACCAGCGTGAGGGTGGACGCAACCAGCATCAAGGCGGCAATGCCGACGAACAGCGCATAGATACGCGGCCGGTCGAGCAGCAGCGCGTTTCCGGATATCCAAGCGGACGTGGCGCCGCCAAGCGCGAAGAGGAAGCCGTTGCGGTGCCCGAAGACCATCGATGCGGCCATCAGCCCGCCAATGATCAGCGCACCGAACACGATGATCACGGCAACGGCATATCTCTCGAAATCATTGCCGCTACCCATGCTCGGGCCGATTGCGTTCAACGTCGGCAGGTCGTCCGGATCGAAGGGGTTCGTCGACCCGTATTCGTCTTGACCGGCAGGCTCTCGCATCATTCGTTCTCCGTATAGCGGCAACAAATCATCAAGCCTTGCCGAGTGCAACCCGATCGCGCTGCCTTGATGCGTTCGACCGGTCCTTGACGTCTTCAGGCGGCGGCTTGCTGCCGGCTTTTTTGGTTCGTTCCTTGGCCGTCTTTGGTCTCTCAGGCAATCCAGGAAACGGCTGCCCAAAGGCGACCGTGGCTTCGTCTATCATGGAATGCCTTCGTGGAGGAAAAATGATGCGAGCGCGGATTGGGCTTCGCGGGCGGTGATTTTTTGGTCGGCCACATCGCACAGCGCTGTTGTACGGGCGAATCGCCTTGCGGCCAAGCGGCGGCTGCGCCTGGCATGCGGTTGCGTAAAGTTGACTTGTCAGGCCATCAAAATGTTGACTATTGAACTCATGTTTCATAGTCAACCGGGCAGTGGTCACTGGAGACCGTATCCCGAAAAGCAGGGCACGCCGCATTGCAGAGAGACCGAGAGCCCAGAGCCGCGTCCGATCACTTGCGCAGCCGAATGACCCGGCGCCAGGCGCTCGGGCTTTTCACGCTGCCGTTCGCCGGCATGGGGTTCTCCACGGCTGAAGCCCGTCCGTTGCGCATAGTCTGCCTGGATGACGGGTTGACCGAGACCTTGCTCATGCTCGGCGTCAGCCCGGTCGCCATTGCCGATCGGGAGGTCTGGGAGAATTGGGTGGTCGAGCCGCGGCTGCCGCCCGACATCGCCGATCTCGGCACGCTGCTCGAGCCCAATCTCGAATTTCTGCAGCAGCTCAGGCCCGACATCATCCTGTCCATGCCGTATCTTGACGGCATCAAGCCGCTGCTCGAACGCGTGGCTCCGGTGACGACGATCGGTCTCTACACCGAAGCCGGGCAGCCCTATCAGCACGCCGTCGAGGCGACGCGCCAGCTCGCCGGGCTTGTCGGCAAGGAAAGCGAAGGCGAAGCGCTGATCGTGGCGACAGACGCGTATTTTACGGAAGTTCGCCAGCAACTGGCGCCGCTGTCGGCACGGCCGATCTATGTCGTCAGCTTCCTGGACCCCCGCAATGTGCGCGTCTACGGCGCAAAGAGCCTGTTTCAGGAGGTGTTCGACCGCATCGGGCTCAGCAACGCGTGGACGGCCGAGACCAATTACTGGGGGTTTTCGACCGTCGGTATCGACGGGCTGGCAACATCCAGCGATGCGCGCCTCGCCTATCTCGAACCCTTGCCTGAGGGCGCTGGCGGCACGCTGACCGAAAGTCCGGTCTGGAACGCCATGCCTTTCGTGCGCAACCGCTCGATCATGCGCCTTCCTGCCGTCCTGATGTTTGGCGCGCTTCCATCCGCGCGCCGTTTTGCTCGGGTCCTGGCGTCGGCGATGACCGCGGAGGCCGCCCATGGCTGAGGATGCCGCGGCCGTCACTCAAGAAGGAAAGCTTGCGCCGTCGGGCCGCGCCTTGCCATGGGGCTCTCTTGGCAATCAGCCGGTAGGCGCGATCCTGCTTTGCGCGGTGCTGCTCGCGGCGGCGATCGCGGCAACCGTCTCGAACCTCACCGTGCAGCTGCCATCGGCGCTCTGGCTCCAATCGCTCGCCGCCCCGGATATTGATGATATGCGGCAGGTGCTCGTCCACTACGCCTTCCTGCCCAGGCTTGCCGTCAGCCTTTTATGCGGTGCGGCGCTCGGGCTTGCCGGAACCGTCCTGCAGCAGGTTCTGCGCAACCCGCTTGCCTCGCCCGAAACGGTCGGCGTCTCGGCGGGCGCCTATCTGGCGCTGGCACTAGCAACGCTTCTGTCACCGTCGCTGCTTGCCTTTGGCCGCGAATGGGTGGCGCTGGGCGGCGCATTGGTTGCCCTTGCCGCCGTCATCGCTCTGTCCTGGCACAAAGGCCTGTCACCGCTTTCGGTCGTGCTGGCGGGGCTTGTCGTCAGTCTCTATGCCGGCGCTATCGGCGCTGCCCTCATTGTGCTGCGGCATGAATGGTTGGCCGGCCTGTTCATCTGGGGCGCCGGTTCGCTGGGCCAGCAGGACTGGTCGACGACACTGTGGCTGTTGCCACGCATCGGCAGCGCGGCACTGGCGATCTTCCTCATGGTGCGGCCGCTGGCCCTGCTTGGTCTCGACGATGAAGGCGCGCGCAGCCTTGGCGTGCCGCTCGGCGCCTATCGCTTCGCAGGACTGGCGGCCGCGGTCGCCCTGATCGCGTTTGTTGTTGCCGCTGTCGGCGTCATCGGTTTCGTCGGCCTGGCCGCGGCGACGCTCGCGCGCGTCGGCGGTGCCCGGCGGCTGGGCCAACAACTGGTGATGGCGCCACTGATCGGCGGGGCGCTGTTATGGACAGCCGACCAGGCCGTACAGATCGCCACTGGACCGCAAGGCGACCTGCTGCCGACCGGAGCGATCACAGCACTTCTCGGCGCGCCTCTGCTTCTCTGGCTGCTGCCGCGCCTTGCTCTTGGCTCGGAAGCCCCGACCTTGATGGCCGCGCGCCTACCGCGCGCAAGCCGGCCCGGCCTTATACTGACGGCGATCGGCCTGGCCCTGCTTTTGCTGCTCGGGCTGGCCCTGCTCTATGGACCGGGTCCACATGGCTGGACCTTCGCCTTCGGCGACGAGCTGCAGCCTTTGCTGTCGTGGCGGTGGCCTCGTGTGCTTGCCGCGCTGAGCGCCGGGGCGATGCTGGCGCTCGCCGGGCTGATGATGCAGCGGCTGACCGGCAATCCGATGGCCAGCCCGGAAGTGCTTGGCATCAGCGCCGGTGCTGCGCTCGGCATGATGGTGGCGCTGTTTGCGCTCTCCGATGCCGGACGTCCGGTTCAGACGGCGGCGGCAACCATCGGCGCCTTCGCCGCTTTGCTGGTGATGCTGGCGATCGGCGGCCGTGCCGCCTATGCGCCGGAGCGGCTGCTGCTCGCAGGCGTTGCCCTGACGGCCTTGTTCGACGCGCTGATCCTGGTGCTCACCGCCACCGGCGATCCGCGTGCCATGCTGCTGCTCAACTGGCTGACCGGCTCGACCTATGGCGTCGATGTCGGTGACGCCTTGCTGACCGGTGGTATCGCCGTCTGCCTCTTCGCGCTCGCGCCTTTCTTCATGCGCTGGCTCGACATCCTGCCGCTTGGCCCCGCCGCTGTGCAGGGCCTTGGCATTGACCTGAAGAGGACGCGGCTTTTCGTGCTTCTGGTGGTCGCGGCACTCACCGCAGCCTCGACGCTGATCGTCGGTCCGCTGACCTTCATCGGCCTGATGGCGCCGCACCTTGCCCGTCGCCTTGGCCTGTCCCGTGCGCTGCCGCAGGCCATTGGCGCGGTGCTCGCCGGCGCGCTGATCATGGTCGCCGCCGACTGGGTGGGCCGCACCGCCATCTTCCCGCGCCAGATCCCGGCCGGTCTCGTCGCCACGCTCATCGGCGGCCCGGTGCTGATGTGGCTGCTGCGCCGCCGCTGACTTTTTTGTCCCTCTGGAGATATCCATGTCCAAGTCGATGGCGGCGCCAGCCTTGATTGCCGACACCACGATCCACGACTTCGTCCCGGCGCAGGGCGGCGCCCCCTGGCGGATATTCCTGCATGTGCCGTCCGGGCCGGTGCCAGAAGCCGGCTGGCCGGTCCTCTACATGACCGACGGCAATGCCGTCATCGGCACGGCGGTCGACGCCATGCGCGCGCAGGCCTTCTATCCAACGGGCACCAATGTCGGCTGGGGCGTCATCGTCGCCATTGGCTATCCCGTCGAGGGCGGCTACGACCCGTTGCGCCGCTCATGGGACCTCGGCCCGCCGCCGGGCAAGACCTATCCGCCCTTCTACGAGGGCACGCCCGAAGTCCGGACGGGTGGGGCAGCGGAATTCCTTGCCTTCATCGAAGACGAGCTGAAGCCATGGGTCGCCGGTCGGGTCACGGTCGACACAAGCCGCCAGGCGCTTTATGGCCATTCTTTCGGTGGTCTGTTTGCGCTCTATGCCTTGTTCACGCGGCCTTCTGACTTCCAGACCTGGATCGCGGCGAGCCCCGCCCTCTATTGGGAAGAGCGTGCCATCGACCGCTTTCTCGAAACCTTCGAGGCCGCCGTTCCCGCTGGTTTGGCGGCGACCATGATCCTGTCGGCCGGCGAGTACGAGACCGAGAAGCTGGCACCGTTCCAGATTGGCGCCGAGGACGAGGAAAAGCGCCTGCGGCAGAAGAAGGTGACACGCACCGACGAATTCGCGCGGGCAATGGCGCAGCGGCTTGATGCTCTCCCGGGCGTGCGCGCGCGCTTCGAGCTGCACGCCGGCGAGAACCACATGTCGATCCTGCCGGTCACGGTCAATCGCGCGGTTCAGGCAGCGTTTGCGGTCAGGGCTTGCGACTAACGGCCTTCACCTCTCAACGCTGCGATGGCTTGTTCCCGTTGTGCGGCTGCGTCCGCGTCCATAGCGCCAAAACGCAGGGCACAGCGGAATTTTTCCCCGGGTACGACGCGAACCAGGCGGCCTCTTTCCTTGGCCGCAAGATAGCCGTCTGGTTCGGCGGTGGCCGGCAGCACGAGGCCAAGTGCGTCCTGGTCGGCGCCGCGCGTGATCCAGCGGACGGCATAATTGAGCTCGTCGGGGCGAAAGCTGACGAAATCCGCCGTACGGTCCGGATGGACCTGCAAGGCGTGCGCCCAGCCCTGGAGGTCCGCCTTAGCCCTCATCGTCAGCACGAGTTCTGGGTCGATCGGCTCGCCCTTGGTCAGCAGGCGATGCCGCGAAGGATCGGCGACAACGGCATCGCGGTAAGCAAGGTAGCTTTCGCTCGGTGTGAAAAAGGGCGGCAGCGTCTGGCGCACGACAATGTCCGCGGAATCATCCGCTACGGTGTCGACCAGGCGCCCGCCGTCGGCCGGCTTGAAATTGATGTGCGCCAGGTACATCAACTCCATGGCCGAGCGTTTCAGGTTCTCGATCACGATGTCGACTGCGACGCTGCTGGCATCGAGTTGCAGCCGTACGGTCGGCTCCATCACATAGTCATGGCTGAAAGCGACGGTCTGTCGGCAGCGCCCCGTCAGCGCCATGAAGGGTCCTTCGGAATTGCTGCCGGCGATCAGTTGCACGTCCTGATAAGGCGCATTGGGCAGATCGCCGTGAAGCGGGTGACGATCATCCGGGCCCGGATTTCCCATTGCGGTAGCGCCGCAGTGAATGAAGAACGCGCCGTAGTTGGAAAGATAGTCCCGGGTCGCGACCGGCTCATCGAACATCGAGCGCATGGTCAGGGAGCGGCCGAGGAAGGTCACGTCCCAGATCTGCTGTCCTTGGAACGGCAGCATGACGATTTCGCCCTTCGCGTTGCTGATCCGAAGCCCGGCAACGCCGGATCGATAGCGAAAGGCGGTGGCGACAAGCCCGCGATAGCGCGCGACGATGGTTTCCGACGGGCCGAACTGCTCGGGCACGAGGTCGACGAAGACGTGATCGGAGTGGTCCAGATGCATTGTTTCGACCTCTATCTTCCGCAAGTGTGCGTGCCGATAGTCGCAGGAAACATCTGGAAATCAACGGCAGCACGCCTCACAGCTTCTGCCAGGACGGCTGGTGGAAAAGTCTCTTCGCACCCTCCTGGGAGAGCGCTCGAAACTGCAAGCTTGCCAGGCAATATCCCGCGATTGCCTATCCGCGAGCCGGCGGCAGCTCGAACAAAGTGGCGCCATTCTCCCGGCCGCGCTCGACATAGCCGATAACGCCAAACCATCTTGCGACATCCGGCCCCTGCAGCCAGCTGCGCGAGTGGATGGCGAGGTTGCCGGCGAGCGCCTGGATGTGCCGGATATGCCGCTTGCAGAAGCGAACGGTCGCCGCACGGAAGAAATCCTCCCGTGCGGCGAACAGCGTGTCGGCGGCGTCGCTGTTCTCGTGCCAGGCGATAATCGCCACGGCCTTGTCGCCCTCGACAAGCGCGTGCGCGCGGCCCTCCTTCAAATTCATCATCAGATTGTCGTAGGCGATCTTGCTGTCCTTGCCGGCCGCCACGTATTCGTCCGACATCCGCTTGGACAGACCGCGAAAGACATCCTCCAGATCCCCAAGCGTTGCTGCGCGTGCTCTCATTTCACCTCCTGCAGCCCCGGCAGGCAGTTTGCCCCAGGGTTGACGGGTGGCCAAGCAAATTAAATCCGCATGCAGGCAGAAGAGCGCAAACTTGTTTCGGCCAATGATGCTTGCGGTGACCGGTTGGCCAGCTTTTATGGCCACCCTGCTGGCCGTCACCAAGCGGCAGATATTTTGGCTGCGACTCCCGGTGAGCCGACGCCTTGCACACAGCGCCCACGCGGCCAGATTAGCGGCCGGCCGGGGGATGCAGCCTTGTGTCGAGAGCAAAAGTTTCCTGGAGCTTCAGCGCATAGGTATCTGTCGCTACGCTTGCCACGAAGATCAAGTTCCAGCTATGTGAAGAGACCGCACTCGGTATCGCCACCACGCGATGGCCCATCAGAAGGTCATCCCCGAATGCCTGCTGACCCGCGCTTGGTATGCCGGGGCGCAGCCAGTTCGGATTGGGCACGCTTGCAGGATCGACGACATGTATAGCCGATGCATCGCTGATGACAGCGGCTGTTAACGTGTGAGGAACTGTGTCGAGGGCGCGAAAACCCTTATGTACGGCGACTTCGAGGATAGCCGTGGCGGGATCGATCGAGCAGTACACAGCTCTTACGCCCTTGCTGTTCCAGCGGCCGCCCACCCGATAGGCACCTTCGCCACTATTCCATGTCGCGGCATGGACGGCCTGGTCAAGCCGCCACGCGATGAGTTCCGTTCCTCCGAGCGCTATTGGCAGAGGCGTCATGCATAGACGCCGTATTCAAGCCGTTCGAGATAGTCTTCGACCAGTTCCACGCCGGCGGGAGTGCCCAGAAGATCGATCGGACGGCGCTGGTCGAGACCGATCGCCGGGCGCTCCAACCATTGCTCAGCTTCCGCCTGCGTACCGAGGACATCCGTCGCCTTCGCCAGGATCTCTGCGAATTTCCAAGTCCGTCCGCTTTGCTCTTGGCTAAGAGGCTTGGATGGAGCGTCTTTGCGGCGCTGCCAGGTTCGCAGGCTCATACCAACCGCCTTTTCGAGGGACGCCGTCTTGTCAATGAAGACCAGTTGTCCGACGAGATGGTTTAGCGCCGAGGCCGGCAGGCCACTTAGAAGCAATTCATGCGCATCAAGTGCGCTGGTCAATCGACGCGACAATATACGAGACCCGCCGAGCAGTGCCTCCACTCGTTGGAGACCGCCGTCTCTCGCTTCCGTAACGACCTTATCCGCCGTAGCCGTCATGTGCGCCTCCTGCGTCAACTGTCGCGTAAAATATGACAGTTGACGGCGGCGATTTCAAGTGGGCAGCGGGCGCTGCTTGAACCCAGTCCGGAAGATATGACCGAGTGCGCGGCGTCGGTAGCCAGATGATTAGAATTAAGGCCGGAAAGGCGGTCGTATCTGACGTAGTGGGCAGGGTCTTGACGGCGCGCAAGACGGCTAAGCGTCCAACGATTAAGTCATTTATATTGTTTGGAAAATGGTGCCCAGAGGCGGAATCCAAGTGAAGAAAATCCCGTTTTCCTTTCAGAGACTTATACGAAGGCTAGTCGCATCTGCTACCAACAGAAATACCAACAAAATATTTCTGTGGATTGGTTCGGTTCCTGCTATTTCTCTCAATGCCTCGCACCTGCACCTTGTCTCTTCCGGTTCGGTCTAGATCCTTCTTGGGTTATTTATCATCATGCAGGGGGTCGAGTGAAGACCACGGCTGCCCAAGACCACTCAATGAGAACGGATGGCCGCTTGCGGCCCAAATGCGCCTGATGTCGGTCGTTCATTCGCTGTGCAAATGGTCCCAAAAGCCGCCGTCGTCTAAGCTAACCTGCTACGTCGCGCCTTACTTGCACGCCCTACTTTCAAGCGCTCTTCGTACTCCTTCCAAGCCATATAGTCTTCCTCGTTGTCAAAATCGGGCTGTGAGAAATCGGTGAGTTCATCGCAGCTTAAACAGTGAAACATCTGCGATGCGTCCTGAAAGTGCATGCCGCACAAGCAGCCACAAAACGGGCAGCACTCTTCAAGCTCGAGGTTGCTCCAGTCCCAGACGCCGAGATATTCAGGTGAGCCGTCACGATCGTGACCGACGACTTCAAAGGCATCTGCATTCTTTTCGACGAAACCCTTGATGCCCGCGCGTTTCAGATCCTCGAGAATGTCGGCGGGTTGAAGGTAGAACCACTCTCTGGCGCTACTCCCTCCATGCCGGCCAATGTTATGCGCTGCATATTTCTCGTGGAGCCGCCTTTCCGTTTCGGCCTCATTCTCCGCTTCGATCCACCCCACTACCTTTAGCGGGCGCGAGTTGCCGGTCTGTAAGGCACCTCGACGACCTCTAAGGTTCGTCGCGCGACCGATCTTCATCCGCCAATCGGCGTTATTCTCCTCGAGGATGAAATAAATGGGCATCGCTAATCGCCTCCCATGTCAAACAAGCTACGCGGCTCTTACGTGCGATCCTGTCTCGTCATCGGTTCGCTGGCCGAATTTCAATTTGATCGTGGGACGAATCTCCCGAAGTTTCGCTCATTCGAGCTTCACCGGCGCCACACCAATCGCCCAGAAATTGTCACGTTCGATGAGTTGTTGGAGCGCGCGAGGTTCATCGTGGAACATGGTCCAGAGCAGATGGATCAAGGTTGATTGTCAACAGGGATGCTGCGTGTAGTGCAGGCCTCCGCTCACCGCGCTTGACTACCCACAATCCGACCTACCCGTGGTCGCCTGCTGACGCGCAACTTTTGGCTGTTAGAAGCCGACACGCCAGCTCAGGCCCACCCCATCGCGTTGCGAATGTCTCGGATACTTCAAACCAGCTGCCGTCATTGCCTGCACCATGGTTCTCGCCCATGCAGGAACATTCGCAATCGTGCCCAGTTGCGTTGAGGCAAGCAGGGGAACATTTCTCCTGCTCGCGGTACGGCTGAATAATGTAAACGCTGCGGTAGCGTACAAGCGCGCGATCGACGAAATCATTTAGCCAGGCTTTCGGCAAGTCCCAGCAACGCAGCTCCTCGATCCATTCCGGGCGATGCCGGCGTTCATTGCGCAGCCACTTGCGATTGCGTTCTCCGTAGGGCAACCGCACCCGTAATTTCTCGCCCTTACCGATGCGTCGCAAGATGACCGGGATGGCTTCTTGATTCCACACCCGCTTCAGCTGCGCGTCGTCGAACAAAAGGTCCATGTCATCTTTCCCCGAGCGGCCGTTATAGTACGCGTTCGTTGTGCCGCAAGCGAGGTCGCCCTGGCTGGCCTTGCGCCTTGCAGGAACGCGATGCGGTCGTCGAGCGCTGGCCTCGCGAGGAGGTCGCGCCGACCTATGGCCGCGTGAGGGCCGATCCAAGCTGCGGCATCGCTGCCGCTGACGCGCTCGCGGACCATGTGAAACCGCGCGAAGTCATCCTTTTGCCCGAGACCCGACACCCTCATTGCCGAATGCGGTGCAGCCGAAAAAGCTTCTCGAAGAAATCCGTGATCCTCGCCTCGGCACCGCTACCGACCAGTTCATTCGCGCCGAACCGGTAGACCTCATATCCTGCAAGGCGCAGTTCACGGTCAGCCGACACCATGTCGGCATAGACATTCAATGATGGGAGGTCGTTTTCCGAGAAATGGTGCTTGCCATCGACCTCGATCACGATGCGTTGACGGTTGCGAAGTAACATAAGGAAGTCCATGCGCTGACGCGGCAGAGGCAGTCGATGACGCAGGGTCTTCACCACTGCAGGGTCATAGTGAAGATAGACTTGGGCAGGAGTGCGGGCAACTCCTCGCCGAGGGCGGAGCGATAGGACTTGAAGTAGGTCGCGAAAAGCTTGCGTTCCGCGTCCGAGGCCAGCGATTCCTGAAGGCGCGCCCCGAGTTTTGCGGCATCTGCTCCCGGCGCAACCTCGCCCCACCAGGCGACGAGCTCCGACCACAGAAGTCCGCTCGCGCCGATCGGCCGGTCGTAAACAAGGCAGCTCTCTTCGCCGGACAGTATGACGATGTCGTTGTTGATCGCATCGGCGAAGCCGATCTCCGGCTTTGGTCCCCGCGAGGCAAAGATCAGGTTCTTCGGCCTGCCACCGACCCCGCGCACAACAGAGCGAAAACTGAAGAGCGGATGACCGGAGATTTCGCCATCCTGGGCCAGCTCATATCCATCCCGCGAAAGGACCTTGTTCAGGGCAGCGACCGTCTTCGCCTGCTCATCGCCAGATCGGGAAAGGGGGTGAACAGCCTGTTCGAGCAAAGCGCCGAACCTGGCCCTTGAACAATCGAAGGCCCCGATCTCAGATCGAGCCGACGGCAACGCAAGACGAAGAGACCGTCTCGATCGCGAGCCAGGTAATCTAATGCGACAATACCGCAGATCCCGTGCTCGCGGCCGTGCCTCCCGCCACTAACGACCCATCAGCCGAACCGGACGGCTTGCGCTTCCGTGCCCGTGCTGCGGCGGACGCATGATCATCATCGCGATGTTCGAACGGGGAGGCAGTTGCTCAGACCGCCACACCATTTTGTGATGCGATCTTTCAAAGAACGGCAAGTTGAAGCGCCATAGCCGACGCCTCCCGCGAGATTCTGACCTTCCTATGCATTGCACCCACAGTGAAGAGACCGTCGAGATGGATCTTTCGTTCAGAAGGAAACTGCCATGCGAACCACCGAACGTGATCGACCGCCTTCCGGCTGGTTTGTGGTCGACGTGATGCGCCGCGAAGCCCGGAAGTGGGACTGGACGGCGCTTATGACCGATACGCATCCTGATGACGATCTAGAAGCTCGGATCTTTGCGAAGCAGTGCTGGGTCCGCATTCCCGGCAAGCACCGAAACCGAGATGAGGCTTGGGATATGTTCGAGGCGATGTCAGCCACGCGGCACTGACTGACTTTCATTCCGCAGAAGAGAAACGAACAGCCCGCTGCCGCTGGTGGCGGTGTTTCGTGTCGCCTTTCATGTCGCGCACCATTAAAAACCGTTGAAAACCAAGGATACTCAGTTGCAACATGAAACGCGGACATTTCTGCATTTGAGGGTACGTTAAGATGCTAAATTCACTACAGAAAGAAGTGGTGACCAGAGGCAAATGAGGAAATATGTCTGTGCCTTCAGGTGTTACCACTCTCAAAGAAACCAAGAAATACAACAATATATTTCTGTGGCTTATTTCATTCCTCCCGGAATGTCCGACTGATTTGGTCCGACAGCGGCTTCACAAAATAGGAAAGCGCCGTACGCTCGCCCGTCTGGACCATCGCTTCGGCCGGCATGCCGGGCACGAGCGTCAGGTCCTTGAGCTTCGTCAGTTCCGCATGCGGAACCGATAGACGCACCAGGTAATACGAAATGCCGTTTTTTTCGTCCGTCGCCAGATCTGCTGCGATCCGGCTGACATATCCGTTCAATTCCGGCGTGGTTCTCAGATTGAAGGCTGACATCCGCAGCACGGCCTTGTGACCAAGCTGGATTTGGTCGATGTCCTTCGGGGTGATCCGTACTTCCAGCGCAAGATCGTCGCCTTTCGGCACGATTAGCATGATCGGATCGGCGGGCGTAATCACTCCGCCGACCGTATGAACTGCGAGTTGTTGAATGGTGCCTGACTGCGGCGCGACGATATCGATCCGTCGCAGTTCCTGTTCAGCCGCCACCTTGCGCTCACCATACTCCCCGATCTGCGCCTGAACCTCTCTGAGCTCCTGGCCGACTTCGGTCTTGAAATCCTGATCGATCTGCGGGATCTGCAGGCGCGTTTCGGCTATGCGGGCTGCTGTCTGTGCCTGATGTGCGATCTTCTCACCGCGTTCACCACCGAAAGTGGCAACCTGGATCTTCAGGCTGTTCAACCGTTGGTCCGAGACAATGCCTTGGTCGCGCAGCCCACTCAGAACAGCAATTTCCTTTAGGAGAACCTCGATCCTTTTTTCACAGGCAATTTCCTGCGCCTCGAATCCTTCGATCTCGTGGTGATATTGAGTAATGTGTTCCGCCAGTTGCGCCTGCTTTCCGTCGCGGGATTGTCTGCGGAATTCGAACAGCAGCGTCTCGCTATGTATTGCCGAAGCTACGTCCGGAACATCTCTTCGGGCGAGCAGCCAGTCCGGGAAGGCGATCTCCGCGAGATCGTCACGTTCAGCATCGAGTCTTGCCTGGTAGGCGGCGAGCTCATCGAGCCGCTTGGTGACTATGGCGAGATTGGCGCGCGTCTGGGTGGCATCGAGCCGCATGAGGATGTCGCCGGCTTTCACTTTATCGCCTTCGCGCACCAGGATTTCTCCCACCACCCCGCCGGTCGGGTGCTGCACCTTCTTGACATAGGAATCGACGACAAAGTGTCCGGACGCGACAACCGCACCGGAGAGATTCGTGAAGGCCGCCCAGGCTCCGGCTCCTCCCACAAAGATTACGCTCGCCAGAAGGCCCGCCACCAGGTGGCGGCGAATGGAGCTGGAAACGTCATTGTTCTGATGAATGCCGGACACCGGGATCCTCCATGTCAGCGCGCTCTCCCACGTGATCCTGTGTAGACTCGATGGCGTTGACGCCAGCGCCTCGTGCCATCGCTGTCCCCTTCAGGACTTTGGAAAGCGCTTCATCACGCGCACCGAATGCTCGCTGCCGTCCACCTTCCATCACCAACACCAAATCCACGGCGCGGATGGCGCTGGGCCGATGGGCGACGACAACCGCAATGCCCTTGCGCTCGCGCACGGAGGCGATCGCCTTAATGACCGCAGCCTCGCCTTCCGAATCGAGATTGGCATTGGGTTCATCCAGCACAACAAGGAAAGGGTCTCGATAAAGAGCACGGGCAAGGCCGATACGCTGGCGCTGCCCGGCGGAAAGTGCCGATCCGGCCTCACCGATCGGAGTTTCGTAGCCGTGCTCAAATCGGAGGATCAGTTCGTGCGTGCCCGCTGCTTTCGCCGCGGCGACAATAGCCTCAGGGTCAGGATTATCTTCAAAACGAGCGATGTTTTCGGCAATGGTGCCGTCGAACAGTTCAACACCTTGCGGCAGATAGCCGATATGACGGCCTAGTGCTTCCCGGTCCCATTGATCGAGGCTTGCGCTGTCGATGCGAACTTTTCCGGCGACCGGCGCCCATGCGCCGACGATGGCGCGCGAGAGTGTCGACTTGCCCGAGCCCGATGCACCGATGATCCCGAGTGCGCTTCCCGCCTGAATGGCAAACGCAAGGCCGGTCACGGTCGGCTTCCTTGCGCCGGGCGGAACGATTGTCACGCCTTCGAGGCGCAGTTCGCGTTCAGGTGCAGGCATTGGCATAACGGCAGCGGATTCAGGAACCTTTTCCAGGAGTTCCTCCAGCCGCGCCCAACCCTGGCGCGCCATGAGGAAAGGTTTCCAGCTTGAAATGGCCAGATCGACCGGAGCCAGCGCGCGCCCCATCATGATCGAACTGGCAATCATAACCCCGGCCGTAGCCTCCTGTCTGATGACAAGGTACGCGCCGACGGCAAGAATGGCCGATTGCAGCAGCACGCGCAGCGATTTTGAAATGGCACCCAGCCCACCTGCCACGTCCCCAGCTTTCCGGTTGGTGGCCAGAAACTTGGCATTGGCCTTTTGCCATCGGGCAGCGATCCGCTTTCCAAGACCGAGAGCTTGCACGACCTCGGCATTGCAACGCGCTGCTTGCAGCAGACCATTGCGTGCCATGTTGTGGGAAACGGTATCGCTTATCGGCCGTTGCGAGAGAGTGTTGGCAAGGAGTGTCAGAGATGTGAGGCCGACCGCCCCGATAAGTGCCGTCATGCCGATCCAGAAATGAAGGAGGAAGCAAATGCCAAGATAAAGCAGCATCCATGGCAGATCGAAGAACGCTGTCGGACCATTTCCACCTAAGAAGCCGCGAACATTGTCGAGATCGCGAAGCGGCTGTAAGCCGTCGCCCGGCATGCGCGTTGAAAGCGGAAGGCGAACGATCGCATTGTGAACGCGTCCGGAAAACTCTCCATCGAAACGCTCGCCAATCCGCAGCAGCACGCGGGCGCGCAAAATGTCGAGCAAGCATTGGAACGCATAAAGCCCCGCAGCAAGCACGACGAGCCCCACCAGCGTCGATACGCTGCCACTTGCCAGAACGCGGTCATAGACTTGAAGCATGAACAGCGGCGAGATCAGCGCAAGCACGTTGACCACGCCGCTGATCAACAGAATTCCCCAAATAGCGGAAGTCAGAGGGAAAGGTCTCAAAGCTGAATCCTTCATGGAATGGTTACTCACGTAGGTCTCCGTGAGGATCTGGCGACCCAGCTCCCTATATTGCTCCCCGAGCGGCAACCGACTCGCTGATTCAGGATCAGTGCTCCCGCCGAATTTGTTTGGTTTGGCATCTAATGGAGCGGGTCAACAACGACACCGTCCGGCTGAAGGTTTGGAAGGGATTCATCGTGGCCGGCCGCAAGGGCCCGAACAGACGCCTTCAGGGAGATTTCGGTGTACGACCAGCGCGACGTGCAGGGCTTCGTCAAGCTGTACACGCTGCGACTGCTCCCGGCGCCCCGGCCCATCGCAAGTAGCGGAGACGGAAAGCGCCCGCCCAGGGGGCGGGGCGCTGTTCCGTATCGTTTTTCTGGATCAAACGAAGGTGAAGTCCGACGCGGTCAGGCCTAGGTCGGCCACGGTGACCACACCGCCCAGGTGGGCGAACTCGTGCGCGCTGCCGTCGGCGGTGACATAGGCCAGAGTTGCGACTCTGTCGGTGTAGCTGCTTTGGTAGACAATGATGTCGCCGGCGTGCTCGCCGGAGATCGCACTCGCTGCCTCATTAGCAGAGTTGAAAGATTCGCCAGTGATTACCACGACATGTTCGCCGTTCGCACCCGAGGCCGCGCCACTGTAGAAGCTGCTCACCGGGTAGCCGGACTGTATGCTGGCGTTGTTGACGAAGTTCGCGCCAAAACCGTCGTTGTAGAGGCCCACCGCATCGAAGGCGAACTTGTCCTCCGCCGGGTTGAAATCGGTGATAGTGGTAATGTCCGGCTTCGACCCGACACTCGGATTGACCCCAGGCACCGGATTGTGGAACTGGAACACGAACGTGTCATTGTCGGTGCCCCCGGTCAACGTATCCTGGCCGTCACCCACGTAGAGGACATCCTGGCCGGGACCGCCGCTGAGCCTGTCATTGTCCTCACCGGAGACGCGCGCGTTGAAGCGGCCGTTGTCGCCGGAGAGATCGTCCCAGCCATCTCCGCCGAAGATGCGGTCGTTACCCTCGCCGCCAAGGGCTCGGTCACTGCCCGGGCCAGCCGAGATCTCGTCGTTGCCGCCACGACCGTCAATCCAGTCACCGCCCTGGAAACCCTCCATCCAATCTTCACCCTTTGTGCCGAGGAGTGTTTCGGCATCCGGGCTACCCTCGATAATGTTTGCCATCGAAAAATACTCCTAATGATGCACCCTGCCTGACGCGTTCATATTGCCCATCGGGTAATTAGAGAAATCGATTGCTTGGATAGACACACATTTACGAAATGGATGCATTCACGTTCACTTCGCCCTTCCGCTGAGCAGTAGCGGGCTCGCAGGCGGCGGGGACGCGCCCAGACGATCGACCCGAACATTCACACTCAAGCGGACGAGGAAAACTTGGTAACCGGCCGCCCTGGTTGGGCCCAAACCTCTCTCTGTTTGCTCGACGCCGGCATACCCGCACCGTAAGCGCTGGACGTGGACAAGTTCCGGTGGCGGCGGGTACGGCGCGGCTCAGCGATGAATGGGGGCCGGAGACGGTTCCTTCCCCGACACGCATGCTGCTACCGCGCAACAGGGGGGGGGCAATTTGCCGCCAATGGTCTCGTGATAGCGCCTTTCGCCGACAGGCTGTCGAAGTTGACCGAAGCCGAGCTGAAACGACAACTGACGGGTCCTCACAGCTGCGTTACGCATTCGCTCACCGTCAAGCCGGCCTCGGAAGAACAGGCATAGGGCTGTGTTGCCGAGTATCTCGCCAGCACTGCCCATTGCGAGCAATGGAACATTAGGGAGCGCGTTCGCGCGAGCCGAGAGTTCAAGGATCTCGGAACGACAGCTTCCGCACGTCGGCCGCACGGGCTCTACGCGACGCGGCCTACGCCAAGCTAACAGAATTACTTTCATTACTCGTGGAATGCCCGACTGATTTGGTCCGACAGCGGCTTCACAAAATAGGAAAGCGCCGTAGGCTCGCCCGTCTGGACCATCGCTTCGGCCGGCATGCCGGGCACGAGCGTCAGGTCCTTGAGCTTCGTCAGTTCCGCATGCGGAACCGATAGACGCACCAACTGATGGCGCTCGTCGAAGGCATGGACTGGCGCGCTTAAGCCGAACGGAGACGGCGTCCGACGTCGGCCGGATAGGCCGTGGCGAAGTGACTCAGGCGCAAAAGGCGGGCCTCTGGCCGTGCAAAATAAGCTTTTGTCGGCGTCATGAAGAGAAGCGCTTTGGCCCGTCTCCACGAAATCGTTCCGCTCAAGGCGATATTCGTCCCCATGGCGGCGGAGAAGGCCGAACTGCAACAACTCCGGAGCGAACACTCAAGGCCGAGATCGTCCGGATGGCGACACACGAGCGTGCCCAGGAGAGGCTCGCCGACCTTCAGGGATCGTCAAGCAGCTGGAGCGCGGCGCTTCGGTCGCAGCTCCGAGAAGCTCGAACGTGCCCAGCAGGCCTTCGCCTTCGAATCCAGACCGGGCTCGGCGCGATTGAGTCCGAACTCGAGGCCGCAAGGCCGCAAGACCGACAGGCGAGCCGCGACGTGCTGCGCGACCGCGCAAGGCGTTCCCGGTGCATCTGGAGCGGGTCGAGATCGTCATCCGGCTCGACCCATGGGGGAAGAAGCGCTCCCGCAGCCAATCGTCCAGTCCGTCAAACGCCGTCGGCCGCACGGGCTTGCGAAACGGAACAGTCCCGCCCTCGCTTAGATGCCGATGCACGGTGTTGCGCGCGCACCCGAATTCCTTCGCCCGTCGGTTCCCCGCCAACCTCATGCCGCCGCAGCATCGCTGCCACCTCTTCAGGCTGAAGGATCTGCTCTCCCTGCATCGTTCTCGACAATGCAGGAATCGCCCAATCCCAATCGCCATCCATGCCTCCTCCCATAACCGAGGGGTCAGTTTCTCAATTCGGCCGACAACTGAGACGTCCGGTGCTCTTAGGCAGGGCAATCATACGAGATGCCTCCTGCAACATCATTTCCCGCATCCATAGGCTTGCCGGATCATTATTGTGAAGCGCAGGCCATTGGACGGCCTCCGTGAATGCGGCAGGAAGTGGCGGCGGAAGTTCGACAATCCGCAAGGGTGTTAATTTCGCGAAATGCTGCGCCAGCCGCAACGGCATGGTCCCGATGCGGCTGGTGCCTGATAGAAGGGGCGGGATCATGCTAAAGCCGTGTACGACGACCTCGATACGTCTCTCGAAACCGTTCTCGAGCAAATACCATTCCTCGATGGAGGGCTGCCGGGTGTCCCCGAATTTAAGCACAACCTGCCCCATCGACAAGTATCGGTCGAATGTAAGTGGCTCTGACAGCTGCTTGTTCGTGCCGCAGCCTACGCATACGAGCATATCTTCGAACAGGGCTGCGCGAGGATGTTTCGACATGAACACTTCCGGCATAATCAGAAAATCAACGTCGCCGCGCCGGAGAAGCTCCTCGGGGTCGTCGGAAATAGGCAGACATTCGAAGCGGACGGCGGGAGCTTCCCGCGCAGCACGCTTTACGATTTTCTTAAAAAATACGAGTGTGAGGTAATCGGAAAGGATGATGCGGAAGCGACGATCCGATCCGACCGGGTTAAAGGGGTCCCAGGAAATAATCGACAGCTGGATGTGCAGCAATGCCTCCCGGACTGCTGTGGCGAGCCCCTCCGCGCGCGGTGTCAAAATGAGTTCGCGGCCGTTCATCGTAAATAGCTCATCGCTGAAATAGGCGCGTAACCGACCGACGGCGGCGCTCATGGCCGGCTGACTCAGGTTAATACTGCGGGCTGCGGCGGTGACTTTACGCTCCCTGATCAAAGCGTCCAGCACAACGAGGAGATTTAGATCGAGTCCCTTAAAACGCATGCATTGACCTATCCGACGCGTGGATGGGTATCGCCCAAACAATCAATTTCACGAATGGTGAGAGCGTCAACGCATCAGCCGACGACGAAACAGAGCAACCGATAGGAAGAACGGCAAAACCGTGTATATGCAAAGCGCGCCGATATGCAGGCCCATGCTGCCGGCGGGACGGCCAAGCATCGCCGGACGAATGAGGTCAATTGCATGTGCGAGCGGCAACAAGGAGGCGACGTCCTGAAAAGCGCCGGGCAATTGGTTGACCGGAAACATCGCGCCGCAAAGGAACAGCATGGGTGTTATAACAAGCGTATTATAAAATATGAAATATTCATAACTGGGCGCAAGCGCCGTGACGACCATCGCTAGACTCGCGAAGGCGAGGCCACTGAGAGCGATGACTGGCAGCAAGCAGAGGATGGATGGCCACGATGCGTAGCCTAGCGTGGTCGCAACAATAGTGATTGCTGTGCCCGCCATCAGGGCCTTGGTGGCTGCCCACGCCAATTCGCCGAGTAAGATATCGCCGAGCGTCAGCTGAGTGCATAGCATTCCTTCCCAGGTGCGCTGGTCGCCCATGCGGCCGAAACTCCCGTAAACCGTTTCAGCGGTCGCCGATGCCATCGCGCTTGTGGCAACCATGCCAGCCGCGAGAAACGCAATGTACGAAGTGCCCTCAACAGGACCTATCATTGTTCCGATTCCAAAGCCGAGACCGAACAGATAGATCATCGGATCGGCGAGGTTGCCGAGCACCGATGCAAGCCCGATTTTCTTCCATCCAAGATAGTTGCGGCGCCAAACCGCGACCCAATTCCACGCATTGGCGGGCATGCCCGCCGCATAACGTTCGCCCATTGTTCAGTCCTCCATCTCGCGCCCGGTTAGCCGCAAAAACACATCCTCGAGATTGGGAGGACGCTGCAGAAGGCGTAGACCCGCGCGCCCGCGTAGCTGCGCCAGCACCTGCTCCGGATCGGGTGCATAGCAAAAAAGCGTCTCACCGCTCACCTCAATGCGCTGTGCGTACGGCCGGATCAGCGCACCCAGTTCATGCGGATTGCCGCCGTAGACCTCGACCACGTCACAGCCGATCTGCTCGTCAATGAGTGCGGACGGGCGGCCTTCGGCGATCTTGCGCCCCTCCTCCATAACGCACAGCCGATCGCACAGCCGCTCGGCCTCTTCCATGAAATGGGTAGTCAAAAGAATAGTCTTGCCCCGCGCCAGCAGCGATCGCAGCCGTTCCCAGATCAGGTGGCGGGCCTGCGGATCGAGGCCGGTGGTCGGCTCGTCCATCACCAGCAAGTGCGGGTCATTGATCAGCGCACGCGCGAGCGTCAGGCGCCGCTTCATGCCGCCGGACAGTTCGGCGACGCGCGCATCCGCTTTGTTCTCGAGGCGGGCGAACTCAAGCAGCGATGGTATGACCGCATCGATCTGGCGTCTGCTCATCCGGAAGTAGCGCCCGAACACCAACAGGTTCTCGCGTACAGTGAACGCGGTATCAAGATTGTCGAACTGCGGGACCACGCCGATGCGCATACGTGCCAAACGCGCGCGCGCCGGCACTGGAACGCCGAGCACAGTAATCTTCCCCGCATCGGGCGATGTCATGCCGAGGACCATACGCGCAATCGTGCTTTTGCCCGCGCCGTTCGGTCCCAAGAGCCCGAAGCATTCCCCCGCCGCAACGCGGAACGACAGTCTGTCGACAACGAGCTTGTCATAAGTTTTGCTTACGTCAGTAAGATCGATCGCTACCATGGACATGGGTTCATTTTACCGAGAGGGACGCCAAGACTGGCGGTTGCTTGGTTGCCTGCCGGACCTGAAACTGTGACTCGTCTTCGCCATTCCAGCCGTCGATAACGAACTGATCGACATCACAAGGATTTAGCCCCTGTTCCGGTAAAGCGGCGACAATTGCGTATAGATTATCGATGGCTTGGTAACGCGGATCGTTGTGCCGCTTTTCCTGGTCAACGCAGAAGACGAGCCGTCCATCCTCGACCAGGGCGATCGCCCCATCATGGGTCAGCTTGATACCAAAGATGCGCATAGTGTCTCCAGGTTAACGGCGATAGATTCGATTCATCAGGAAGCGGAAAGCGGGTTTCGGAAACGGACGAGCAAGCAGTCTTCGTTGACCGACTCGCCCCGACACTCAAGACGCTCTACCTCGATCAACGTTTCGTTCAGCATGGCGATGACCGGCTCAGCACCAGCGGCGTGGCCCCAGCGACGGCAATTAGCATCCCTTGCCGATCCGAAGATCAGATGCCCGCCAGGCGCAAGCACCCGCACCAGGTTTTTGACGGCCGCGCGCATCTCGGCTATGTCTTCGAGATAGTAGAGGACCTCCGCCACAACGATCAGGTCAAACAACTCGTCGGTCGAAAACTGTTGAACATCGGAGACTATCCAGTTGATGCGCGACGGCTCGTTTATCCGTTGACGTGCTCGAGCAATCGCTTGCGCCACGACATCGATGACGGTGAGCCCTTGGCAGTAGGGGGCTAGTTTTTCCGTGAATGCGCCGGCAGCGCACCCGACTTCGAGGGCATTTGAAATGGAGCCTTGGGCAAGCGCCAGCTGGAGCATTTGCGTGTGGCGCTTCCGCTCGAACGGATTGCCGTCGAGAAGCCACGGATCGTCTGCGGCCAATTCCCGATCAAGCAACTGATGATTCACGTTCTGGGTCAAACTCGTGCACCTCTCGTCCACTAGGTAATTAGCGATCACTCGTCGCCGCAAATGTTGCCCGACAGCACTAATTCCGAAGAATCCCGCGCAAGATTGAGCCTGCGAAGCGGAGCCGCATGCGGCGAGAATTCTGCCCTGCTGGAACCAGTGATCGGAGTTTGGGTGGGGGCCTGTTTTCCCCCAGTGTTCGATGTAGCGACAGCAGAGCCTCGCGACAGCCAATCGCTATTGCTCAATGTACACAGCGCGTAGGCTTTCAACGGAAGCAAGAGAAAGATGTTGATGAACGTGTGCAGCGAAAAGCCCAGAAATCGAAACTGTCGGGCACGAAATGCTACCACGCTGCATCGGAGCAGGGTCATGGACACAATCATCAGTCCTGTCCACCAAGGCACAGAGCCTGTCAGTGCGAAATGTGCGAGGCCCGTTAATACCGATATGGCGAGGAGTAGCGCGCCGAGATTCTGTCCGACCACGTCCAACGTGAGATAGCTATTCAGGCTGGGCAGCAAGCGCAGCCCAAGCAGCGTGTCCCGGAATGTGCTTCGTGCCCAACGGAGTTGTTGGCGCAGATACGGTCCTAGTCTGTTCGGGACGACTGTGGCCGCGATGGCGCTCGGAACGTACTCGGTTCGAAAGCCTGCTTTCAGCATCAGGATAGTAAGATGGCGATCCTCACCGAAGTCGCTTGGCTTGCCCCGAAAAAACTGCGACTCGTACTGGTCCAGTAACAAAAGGAGCGCAGACCGGCGGTACATGGCACATGGGCCGCAACAGCACATAACGGCACCGAAGCGAGCCTGCGCCGCGCGCTCCTCGTTGCAAGCCAGCCAGTACTCCATGTCTATCAGCCTGGTCAGCCAGCTCTCGGTCCGGTTACTGGCCGTCAACTGACCCATGACTGCGCCGACCGCTGAATCTCGCATCTTCGGTACAAGCTTGGCAATGACGTCGGACGCGAGTAACGTGTCTGAATCAACGTTAAGCACCAGATCCCCTGATGAGCGGCGTATCGCGGCGATCTGCGCCTTGCGCTTTCCAACATTCTCGGGAAGCAAAATGATGTCGAACCTAGGGTCGCGCGCGTAGGTTTCGTGGACAGTTCCTAAGGCTTCGCGATTTCCAGAACCGTCATCAACCACATAGACCCGAAGTCTTCCGGCGTATTCTTGGTCGGCAATGGAAGCCAGGCACTCTGAAAGCGTGCGCGGATCCTCGTTGAAGCAGGGGACGATGACATCCACGCTGGGCAGTTGATCGGAGCCGACGAGAACCTCCAACGCCGATGGGTCGTTTGTCGGCAGAGCATAAAGCCCCTGCATGCTCTTATAAGCAGTCGAGAGCAGCGCATAAAGCGATATGGCCACAGTGCTGGTTGTACCAAGAAGAGTCATGGGATCTCGTTTGTTCAGTGATGTTGAGGAAGTGAGCGGATTACAAATCCGCGCTCACGCAATGCTGGAATCAGCCGGGACAGCGCCGTGACCGTCTGGTCGCGCAGACCGGCGTGAGCGCCCCGGCCCAACTCGCCGGGAGGGCATCCGTCGTGCAAGAGTACGATTGCGCCCGGCCGGACAGAGGCGAGCACTTTATCGATAATCGCGTCGACCCCAGGGCGAGACCAATCTCGAGGGTCGACGGACCAATGGAGGGCCGCCAGCCCGGCGATCTGTGACGCTGTGAAGACTTCTTCACTCCAGGCGCCGTAGGGCGCGCGAACATAGCGCACCGAGGCCTGCGGGCACGCTCTCATGATGGCGTCGTTCGCTTCAAAGACCTCACGTTGCACTTCGCCGAAACCGCATTGGTACAGATCCGGATGAGACATCGTGTGGTTGCCTACCTCGTGCCCTTCTGCGATCATCCGTTGGATTAGATCTGGGTGCTCTAAGGCGTAGGCGCCGATGACGAAGAAAGTCGCCGGCACCCGCTGCTCTGCCAGCACATCGAGAATCTCCGGTGTGAAAAGTCGATTGGGACCGTCGTCAAACGTCAGATAAACGCTGCGACGGCCGGTGCCGTCAGAGCACTCACGGCGCACTTCGTACAAGCAATCGGGACGGCTCATAGCTCTGGTCCGTTCCGATCTATCATCGTGCCCGTGGGCCATTCGCTGATCGGCCGTCCAACCGGCAGAACAATGGTGAGTGCGTCATCGATGCGTGTGGGCGGCAGGTCGAGGCGGGCCTCTGGTCGGGTCGAGCGCACGCGAATTCCCGACAAAACGGCCAAAGGCCTGTATCGCCGCCCGAACCTCTCAACATGATTCCGCAGCGCGTCCCGGACCGTTCCGAAAGCGAATGGAACGCCAAGCTCCTGCAGTATTGGAAGCATGACATGGATTGAATGGGCGATTCCGAGACCCTCAAGGTCCGGGCGTACCCCGTACAGGCCCAGCTCAGCCACCAACAGGTCGACCGCGTCAACCTTGATGAAACGGCGCAGTATGCCCATGTGAGCCGCTACACCACTTGAATCATAGGCGATCACGCGGAGTTCAGGCCTGGCTCCGGCCCAGCTTCGACTACCTTCGAACGGTTCTGCGTTGGACGCCCCAGTCGGCCCGTACGTATCACGAAAGAACTCGGCGAGCTCAACGTGATCGGAGAGCTGCAATTCGTTTTCCCAGCACAACTTCCACTGCACCTGATGGCGCATTCAGGACCTCTCTTCATATTAGTTTTTTGCGGCCGCATTACCCGACCAAAGCGGCGCTGTTGGCTGCATTCAGCCGTTGTCGTTGGCGAAGGTGAGCCAGACGCTCTCTCGAAGTTCCGGCCCGTGTCGTCGATTTGAGCTTGACGTCGCTCATTAACGTTCCTCTAATGCATGGCTCGTAAATTCGTAAAATTGATTGTTTGAATGATACGCATCCACGCGTTGGATAGAACATGACATGCGTTTCAAGGGACTCGATCTAAATCTCCTCGTTGTGCTGGACGCTCTGATGAGGGAGCGTAAAGTCACTGCCGCGGCTCGCAGTATCAACCTGAGCCAGCCGGCCATGAGCGCCGCCGTTGCTCGGTTACGCGCCTATTTCAACGATGAGCTATTTACGATGAACGGCCGCGAGCTCATTTTGACACCGCGCGCCGACGGGCTCGCCACAGCAGTCCGGGAGGCATTGCTGCACATCCAGCTATCGATTATTTCCTCCGACGCTTTCAACCCAGCCCAATCGGATCGTCTCTTCCGAATGATGCTTTCCGATTACATCACGCTCGTATTTTTTAAGAAGATCGTAGAGCGTGCTGCGCGGGAAGCACCCGCCGTTCGCTTTGAATGTCTGCCTATTTGCGACGACCCCGAGGAGCTTCTCCGGCGCGGCGACCTTGATTTTCTGATTATGCCGGAAGTGTTCATGTCGAAACATCCTCGCGCAGTCCTGTTCGAAGATATGCTCGTATGCGTAGGCTGCGGCACGAACAAGCAGCTGTCAGAGCCACTTACATTCGAGCGATACTTGTCCATGGGGCATGTCGTGCTCAAATTCAGGCACACCCGGCAGCCCACCATGGAGGAATGGTATTTGCTCGAGCACGGTTTCGAGAGACGTGTCGAGGTCGTCGTACAGGGCTTTAGCCTGATCGCGCCCGTCCTGTCAGGCAGCAACCGCATCGGGACCATGCCCTTACGGCTGGCGCAGCATTTCGCAAAAACAACACCCCTGCGGATTGTCCAACTTCCGCCGCCACTTCCTCCTCCCGCATTCACGGAGGCCGTCCAGTGGCCTGAGCTTCACAATACTGATCCGGCAAGCATGTGGATGCGGGAAATGATGTTGCAGGAGGCATCTAGCCTGGCGCCTTTGCCTGAAATCAATGAGCGTCTCGTGCACGCCGATCCGACCTTGCGGTTGTTGGTACCGACTGCCACCTCGATTTCACGTGCGAAGTCCCGGAAGATGTTAAGTCCCACTTAAACACCGGGCCTTTGCCCAGCAGAGCGGTGCAGTTGCTTGTCAAGTACGAGGGCCAGGAACGAGCAGAACACACGCCCGGGGTTGCTACTGGATTGACTGCCGCCTCCGATTTTGCTTGCGGAGTCCCAGAAGATGCTCAGCCCCACTTAATTGCCACGTCGCAGGCCTTGCCGCGGCTTTTCACGCGCGGCCAGGCGAGGAGATGGCGGTCGACGTGGTCGATCCAATCTGTGCCAGCCTCGCTCGGCTACTGGCGTCGACCACAGTCCCCTGCACCGAGAAAGTCGGGCACTTGGCAATGAAGCCGGTCGAGCTTGACGCTGCGGACCCAGGCAATTGACCCCGCGCTTCTGCCTGAACGCGTGGCCGATCCGTTCATCTAATCGGCGCTACATTCTGCCCGGCTGAGGTCCGTGGGTGCGGCCACCCCGCGGGATTGGATCATCATTCAACTTTCTCTGGTTTATGAAAGGAAACTCCCCGCTCACGATAGAGCCCATGAGTTTCATATATTTTCCGGCAGATGGATGTCGAACGGGAGAAATGTCTGTCCGGGTGTTTCAGCGGTGCCGGTCTCGATAGCCCGCGTCATCAGCGTTATCAGCTCCCGGCAAAGTCGGCGCATTGGCGTGGCGACCGCCATCGTGACGATATTATCTGCGAGCGCCGCCCGAGACTCCGGCGTGATTTCATTCACGATCGCGACGAGATCGCGACTTTTGCCCTCTTCTCGGAGCGCGGAGATGGCGCCCTCCATGCCGCCGCCGGCGACATAGAAGCCGACGAGCTCGGGCTCTCGCTGCATGAGATCAAGCGTTGCCTCGTAGGTGATCTGCCGTTTCTCGAGGTTCATGACAGGATCCAGCACCTCGAACGTGGGCGCGTTCTCACGGCAATAGGAGCGAAAGCCGACGTCACGGAGCTCGTGCCCCTGGAAACGATGGCTGCCGACAAAAACCGCCACTTTGCCGGGCCGTTTTGCGACCTTCGACACCATCCAAGCGGCCGTGCGCCCCACCTTGCGGTTGTTAAGGCCGATATACCCCTGTCGTACGCCGGCGGCGAAGTCGGAAAGCAGCGAGAAAACCGGAATGCCTTTGGCCTTGAGGTCCTCAACCGCTGCTGTAATTTTCGGGTGGTCCGGTGCCACCATCGCGATCGCATGGCAGCGTGCGCCCAAATCCTTGAGCCGTGCGATCAGGTCGCTCGGCATATGTGACGGGGCGAATTCGACGAGCGGAATGCCGTGGAAGGACTGGGCCAAATTGACCGATGCTTCGACCTCGCGCGCAAAATCTTGGTAGAAATGCTGGGCCGGTTTTCTCAAGATGAAGCCCAGACGGTAGTGCGGTAGGTCTCGCCGCAAGCGCTGCTTGATTAGCCCGGCAGCATGATAGCCGATCGCGTGGGCGGCGTCGTGGACCCGCCGCGCGGTCTCCTCGCGCACCGGATGGCGGGCGTTCAGAACCCGATCGATCGTTGCTACGCTGACTCGGGCTTCGCGGGCGAGATCGGCAATTGTGGGGCGCTTGGTCATAGGTCCCTATTCTGATCGGTTTTTGACGCGGGCCGGCTCTCTGTCGCCTAACGCGTTTCGGTTTCGGGTGGCAAAGTGAAAACGTCCCATACGAATGGCCAACAGCGTGTTGGACGAACATCATTCCAGACGTAAACCGGCCGGGTATACTGAAAGGCTCATTCGCTTAAAGGGCGGTGACGGTTTGCACTCACACATTTAGCGCTTCGGCTACATGGTCCGTGAGGAGCCGTTTAGAGGCTGCGGGTCGGTCGTTCAGTTCATGTGACCAGCTAGGCGACTTAACAGGTCGTGGGCCGCCCACCTTACTTGGAGGAGGGTAGCCGGTTTGATGCCTCGGCAAGCTGATGACCGCAGAAGGCGGCTTTCATCTGTGCTCGGTCCAATTCTCCTTCCCAGCGGGCGACGACGAGGGATGCCACTGCGTTGCCGACGCAATTCGTCAGCGCCCGGCATTCGGACATGAAGCGGTCGATGCCGAGTATCAGTGCCATCCCAGCAACGGGAACACTCGGAACTACGGCGAGCGTAGCCGCCAGGGTGATGAAGCCCGCGCCTGTGACACCTGCAGCGCCCTTGGAGGAAAGCATTGCTACGAGCAGCAGCAGCACCTGATCGCCGATGGACAGATCCGTGTTCGTCGCCTGCGCGATGAAGAGGGCCGCCAGCGTCATGTAGATATTCGTGCCGTCCAGATTGAATGAGTATCCGGCCGGGATGACGAGACCCACAACCGAACGCCTGGCGCCCGCCTTCTCCATTTTCTGCATCAGCGAAGGGAGCGCCGCCTCCGAGGAGGACGTTGCGAGGACAAGCAGCAGCTCTTCCTTGATGTAGCGAATGAGAGAACAGATCGAGAAGCCGTTGTAGCGACAGACCGCGCCGAGAACCCCGAACACGAAGAGGAAGGCGGTGAAATAGAACGTCGCGACCAGCATCGCGAGGTTGACCACCGAACCGATGCCATATCTGCCGATGGTGAAGGCCATTGCGCCAAAAGCGCCGATCGGCGCGGCCTTCATCAGAATTCCAACGAGCTTGAAGACAGGCGCGATGAGCGCCTGAAGGAAGCAAACGACAGGCTTGCCCGGCTCTCCGGCCATCGCAAGCGCCATGCCGAACAGAACCGAGAAGAACAGCACCTGCAGGATGTCGCCTTCCGCGAAGGCACCGACGATCGTTGGCGGGATGATGTTCATCAGAAAGCCGGTGACCGACTGCTCGCTGGCTTTTGCGGCATAGGTATTCACGGCCTGGACATCGAGCGAGGCCGGATCAATGTTGAGGCCGGCGCCAGGCTGGACGACATTGGCGACGATGAGGCCGACGATCAGCGCGAGCGTCGAGAAGGTGAGGAAATAGACCATTGCTTTACCGGCGACCCGGCCGACCTTATGAAGATCGTTCATGCCGGCAATGCCGGTGGCAATTGTCAGGAAGATGACAGGCGCGATGATCATCTTGACCAGCTTGATGAAGGCATCACCCAGCGGCTTCAGGCTCTCGCCGGTCTCCGGATAAAAATAGCCAATTGCGACGCCGAGCGCGATGGCGGCAAGCACCTGGGCGTAGAGCTTGGTGTAGAAGGGTTTGCGGGGCGCGGGACTCGCGCCGCGGACTTGCGCAGCTGACACTGTTTCTCTCTCCCTGACCGGATCGAGGTGGCGTGACTTCTCCCTATCGCGGCGCTCCGGTCGAACGCTGCACCAACGCCGCCGCAATACCCATGCCAGATGAATCCGCATGACCTGAACTGACGTGGGCTCGCCAATGATGGAGGAATGCGGTGTCAGACCAGCGGGAGGCCGCGGTCCGGCACGCCCTTGATGTCTCTGGCAGAGTGCTGCCGGTCGATCCCTCTGGCTAGCGGTTTGCTGCACAGAGCGTGGTGGGTTCCTCGTTTTAGCCGGCTTTGGACCGGGCCGCATCGCTGGCGCCAGCGCGTACCAGATAGGTCGCCTGTTCATAAGCCCGTCCAGATGACAGGCTAACTTACCCCTGTTCGGAAGCGCTGTGAGAGGCGAGTTTCTCTCGCCGGAACGCCTGCGCCACATGACTAGAGGAGGCCGAGAGCTTCGCTTTCCCTGACTAGCCGTGGCACCCATGATGGAATGAATGCGCTGGCACAAGGCTGGAACGACGAGGGTCCAGCACGACCCGTTGATGTTCACTGACAGAGTGCTGCCGGTCGATCCCTCTGGCTCGCGGTTCATCGGTGGCACCAGAGCCGAGAATGGCTGTGCTCTTTGCAGCGCTCCCGCTGCATGAAAGCCACGTCGAGACGGAGAGATTGACGCCGTTGGCGCTGACCACGACGATGCGATCTGGAAATTGCGAGCACCGCCTACCAAGCCGTACTCGACGCCAGCTTCGCGCCTTCACACGCGACACCGCCGCCGCATGATCAACTCGAGCAAAATGGCGGTTGCCGCAAACGACCAGTGCCGTTGGCGGTTATTATCACTTCCGCCCCTCCTTCGCGGGCGCTGGTGAATGGCACGGCCCGGCTTTTACACTCGGCGAGGTCAGCCGCTCGGGCACCGCATCGCCGGCGCAAGTATTTCCGTCGTTCAACGGCAAAAACAGAATTGATGAATTCTATCATATGCCGCGAGGTTTCCTTTCACGAATGAAAGAAAGCTCGATTGACTATCCCGCCTCGCTCCAGTCTGTTGAAAACAACGTGTGGTTGCCTTGGTGCAAGCCGAGACCATGGCCAAGCTTCGTGGAGGGGAGAGCCAAGCGATGCATCAGGGTTCGATCCGCTCTGCACTCGACCAAACGGCGGCGGCACGAGTTCACGTCGGAGTATTTTCGCGCTTGCTCGCGACGTCGCGGGCGCACATGCCGCCGGCCTACGTTTGATGGCGCGAGATCGAGGATCACATGCACCACAACATTCGCAAATCAGAACAAAATGCCAGCGAGTGCGGCATATCGCTGCCGGATGCGATAAGGGGTTGTCCAACGTCCGAGACGAATCCTGCGAATGGGGCATTGCACGAGCGCGCCCTCACCGGAATCTTCGAAATATCGAAAATACTCACCGGTCCCGCCCGGCTCGAACTCACGTTGGCCAAGGTCGTTGATCTCCTGCACTCGTTAGTGCAAATGCGGCACGGCATCATCACTCTCTGCGATGCCGAGGCCGGACTGGACATCACCGTGGCCAGCGACCGCGACACGAACAGCAATGAGCCCTCCCGGTCGCGCGTGCCGCGCAACGCCATCGATCAGATTGTGACGACGGACACGCCGCTCATCGCCGAGGACATAGCAATGCATCCGGCCTTCACTGCCGCTGACATCGAGGTGCTTGGGGCCTCCGACACCGTGTCCTTCATCGGCGTTCCCATTCGTGTTGATGGGAACGCCGTAGGCGCGCTGACTATGGACAGGGCTTTGGAAAGCAGGTCAAGCTATCGGCTCGATTACGATGTCCGACTGCTCACCATGATTGCCAACATGGTGGGACAGACAGTCAAGTTGCACCGCTTCTGCGCGGGGGACCGCGAGCGACCGCCGGAGTTGGAAGATCGGCTGCAAACGAAATTTTCCGATGTTAAGCACCCTGCACCCCGGCGCAAAAAGGTTCATGTCGAGGGGATGATTGGTGACAGTCCGGCGATAAGTGCGCTGCTGGAGAAGATCGCGATCGTAGCCAAGGCAAAAACCACGGTTCTGTTGCGAGGCGAGTCCGGTACAGGGAAGGAGCTGGCTGCCAAGGCAATTCACGAGTTGTCGCCGCGCGCCAAGCGGCCCTTCGTTAAACTCAATTGTGCAGCGCTCCCAGAGACAGTCCTGGAATCCGAATTGTTCGGTCATGAGAAGGGTGCCTTCACAAGCGCATTCAATTCCCGCAAGGGGCGCTTTGAGCTAGCTGACAAGGGGACGTTGTTTCTGGATGAGATTGGCGAGATCTCGGCCTCGTTCCAGGCAAAGCTACTGCGCGTGCTGCAGGAGCAGGAGTTTGAGCGCGTCGGCAGCAATCAGACCATTAAGGTCGATGTTCGCGTGATTGCCGCCACGAACAGGAACCTGGAAGAGGCGGTTGCAAGGAATGAGTTCCGCGCCGACCTATACTACCGCATCAACGTGGTTCCCTTGCTGGTACCAGCATTGCGCCAGAGGCGCAGCGATATTCCGCTGCTCGCAGCTGAGTTTCTCAAGAAGTTCAACGACGAGAACGGCTGTACGCTTACCTTCGATCCGTGTGCGATTGAAGTGCTGATGAAATGTGAGTTTCCCGGCAACATTCGCGAGCTTGAAAATTGCGTGCACCGGACAGCGATCCTGGCCGAGGGACTATCAATCGGGAGAAACGACTTTGCCTGCTCCCAAGGCCAATGCTTTGCCGAGGCGCTGTGGAAGTGCAGATCGGGCAAGGCCGCGCTGCAACCAGCGCCGATCCTGCCGGAGTCAGTGAATCCGGCCACGCCGCCGGATGCGGCAGCCTGTTCGGCCGCGACCACAGTCCCGCGTACCGGCGAAACACACCCAATTGGTGCGAGGACCCCCGACATAGAGCGCGTCATTGCTGCCATGGAAAGATGTGGCTGGGTGCAGGCAAAGGCAGCGCGCCTCCTTGGACTGACCCCGCGCCAGATTGGCTACGTGCTGAGGAAATACGGCGTCGAGATCAAGCGTATCTGAAACCGAGGAGATGAGCTGAGCTGCTTAGCGCCTTGCGGCAGCGATGCAGATCCACGTCCGCGTCCACTCGATTCACCGAGGACAGCCTGGCCGAATTCCCGTGTCTGCGTTGCGACCATCGTGTGAGAGGCAACGCTTCCATCGTCAATCCTGTCCGCCATGTTGCTCTCGTTGCGAGCTCATACGGATGCCCCTGTTGACTGAAACGGAGTTAAAATATGTCCGATGCAAAACTGCAAACTGTGCTTTCGGCTCTTCCGCCAGTGACGCGACAGTTAGATCCTCTGCCGTCCAACGGACCAGCGCCGGACGGAAATTTTGTCAAGCTGAATACGAATGAGAACCCGTTTCCGTTGCCGCCAATCATAATGCAAAGTGCAGTGGCGGCCCTCAAGTGCCAGTATCTATATCCGGATGACGATAACATCAGCTTGAGGGAAGCGGCGTCCAGCACCTATGGCGTTTCCAGGGATCAGGTCATCGCAGGCAACGGGTCGTCTGAACTGCTCGGACTCATCTACAGAGCTTTCCTCGCGCCTGGCGACAAGGTTGCGATGATGTCGCCAGGGTTTTCGTTCAACCGCAAACTTGCCATGATTCAGGGCGCCGAGTTTCTCGAAATCGGATGTCAAGCTCATTCCCTGCCAATGGAGCAATTGCTTTCCGGTCCGGCAAAAGACGCCAAGTTCATTATGTTGGCCAATCCAAACAATCCGACCGGAACATTCCTCCCGATAAGCGATATCGAACGCCTCGTAGCACAATCGGACCGCTTGGTTGTCCTTGATGAAGCCTACGTCGACTTTGCACCCGATCATGGCCTGCGCCTCATCAACCAGTATCCGAACGTTCTGATCTTGAGGTCATTCTCGAAGAGCTATGCCGCCGCCGGCATTCGCGTCGGTTTCGGTTTCGGTCACCCTGAAATTATTGGCAGGCTGCGAAACATCCAGAACGTCTTCAACATGAACGTCATCGGGCATGCCGTTGGTATCAGCGTGCTTGCGCATCGCGGCGCCTACGCAGAGAACCACAAGCACATCAAGGATGAACGAGAGCGAGTGACAGTCGCGCTGTCGCAACTCGGATTTTCCGTAACGCCCTCCCGCGCAAATTTCTTGCTGGCCCGTGTGCCCGCGGGACAGGACGGCTCATGGTGGCAAGCAGCATTGGAAAGGCAAAAGATACTTGTCGCGTTTTTTCCGGACAAAGGCTTGGAACACTGCATCCGCGTCAGCATCGGCACAAAAGAGCAGATGGATGCATTTCTTGCTGCCGCTGGCGACATTGCTGGAAGCTTAACGGTGCCAAGCTCCAAGGGCAGGGAAGCGTCAGGCTCTGCTTCTTCGTTACGCTGACGCAAATCGGCGATCACACACATCTCTTCCGACTTGCTTGGTCATCCCAGCAAGAGAACAGCCTGCCTTTTAAAATCGGGGACTTATCGAGTGACAAACGTCTTTCCTTCAAACCTAGCGTTCGGCATCTTCGATCATCTGGACGAGGATGGCCGCGATATCGGTCGGCAATACGAAGATCGCCTGATATTAGCAGAGGCGTGCGATCAGCTAGGGTTCTATGCCTATCATCTCGCAGAACATCACTGTACTCCCCATGGGAGAGGTCCATCGCCGAATCTGTTCTTATCGAGCGTCGCCCAGCGCACCCTGCGCTTGCGTCTCGGACCCTTGGTGATGCTGCTTGCGCTTTATCATCCGCTGCGTGCGTTCGAAGAGATCTGTATGCTGGACCAGTTGAGCGGTGGCAGGCTCGAACTGGGCATAGGGCGCGGTGCTCTCCCGATCGAATTGGGCTACTTCGGGATTGGTGCGGACGCGGTGCCGGGCCGTTATGCCGAAGCCAGCGAAATCCTCATGGAAATACTTGTTAATCCGATGAAGGTCGGCACGCTATGCTATCAAGGCCGCCATTTTGATCTCAATGACGTTCCTTTGACGTTAAGACCTCATCAGCGTCCACATCCGCCGACATGGGTTGCTGCCAATCGACCCGAGTCCGCAGCTTGGGCGGCTGCGAATGGAACCAATATCGCGTGTGTAGGACCTTCCTCTTCTGTTCGCAAAACTACTGATGCGTTCCGCGCCTATCGAGAGGACAACGCTGGCGCGGGGGATCAGGCGCAATTTATCGGATTGCTCCGCATGGTCGTGGTTGGGCGTTGTGACACACATGCCTATTCGCTCGCGGCACCTGCTTACGAACGCTGGCTCAAGAGCTTCCAATTCCTTTACGAGCTTAACGCTATCCCCACTCCACCAAACCTGCCGCTGACCTTCGATGCGGCAGTCGAGAGTGAATTGTGCGTGGTAGGATCAGCAGAATCTGTGCGAAAAGCTCTGTTAGGTCAGTTGGAAGAGGCAGGTGCCAACTACCTGCTTTGTCAACTGGCATTTGGAAATCTGCCGCTAGATGCTTCCCTGTACACTGCGACGACCATTCAATCCGAAATCATGGCTCGACTTGGCTGACCATGAAATTCGCGGTCTGAGGTTGAATCGTTGTACAGCGCTCCCTCACATCCACGTGCTCGAGCGTGCACGTGATGGGGACGGGCAATCGGGAGGGAGGCCAAACTGACGACGAGCCGGCGGCACAGAATACCAGGTTTGTGCGTTGGCTGGCGTCTGGGCCATCTTGTGAACCTGCATGATCCTAAGGAGATGATGGCCGAGCGCGTCACGATGCAGGCACGCGTCTGCTCGTCGCGCTCGCGCTAGCCGTTGCCCATAGCCCGCCGCAGAGGTTCTTCTCGCCTGGGGCGGCGTCGGTGCGGCGCCCCCCATCCAGCTTCATCAGCGGCCCGGCGGTAGCAAAGCCGCCACTCGCTACGGCGCTGTTGAGGGCGCGCTCGCGAGCGGCTTTGCTGCGCCCAGCCACCAACGGGAGCGAGCTCGCCCGATGATGGGGGTGCACCGCGGTCGGGATACGATGCTGGAGGAAATCGTTCGCAGCCGGTCTTCACGAACTGCGAGGAGTGCTTGTCCTTGAATGCTGCCTGCTGGCCGTCTGCGGTGGCCTGAGTGGTCCGCCGACACGCCCGAAAGTCAACGCCACTACCACAAGGCCGCCCAAAACTCAGGTCTGGGAGCCAGCTTGGACGGTGGTCTCGTGTTCGGGGATGTCGTCGAAGGAGGCGTAGTTGAGATAGTAGAGTTTGGAATACAGGCCGCCCATGGCTATTAGCTCATCGTGGTTGCCAGTCGCAACAACCTGGCCATTCTGAAGCACGATGATGCGGTCGGCCCCCCGGATCGTGGCGAGACGGTGGGCGATGACGAGGCCAGTCCGCCCTTCAAGCAGCTTGATCAGAGCCTTCTGAATCTGCAATTCCGTGTAGCTGTCGATGTTGGCGGTAGCTTCGTCGAGCACGAGGATCTTGGCGTCAGCGACCAGGGCGCGGGCGAAACTGATAAGCTGGCGCTGGCCGAGAGATAAGTTGTCGCCGCGTTCGCCAAGTTGGGTCTCATACCCGTCGGCGAGGCTCATGACGAAGTCATGCGCGCCGACCGCCATCGCCGCCTCGATCACCTTGTCGTGCGTGGCTTCCGTCTTCTGGTATCGAATGTTCTCGAAGACCGTCCCGGTGAACAGGAATGGCTCCTGCAGCACCATGGCGACCTGGCGGCCGAGCGATTCTTGGGTGAGGTCGCGCACATCATGCCCGCCGACCAGCACCTGACCCTGCTGAACATCATAGAAGCGGTGGACCAGGGCCATCGCACTCGATTTGCCAGAACCGCTCGGTCCGACCAGTGCGACCGTCTCGCCGGGGTTGACCCTGAAGGAGACATTTTTCAGAACCGAACGGTTCGGATCGTAGCCGAATGTGACGTCCCTAAACTCGACCGAGCCGTCCATTTCGGGCGAAAGTACCTCCGCATTGGGTTTGTCCTGAACATCGATCTTGACATTGAGCACATCGGTCAGGCGCTTGCCTGAGGCCATGGCGCGCTGCATGATCGAATATTGCAGGGTGAGTGAGCGGATCGGGTCAAAGAAGCGCTGGATGTAAAACAGGTAGGCTACCAACACGCCCACATCTATACGGCTATTCACGACCATCGAGCCGCCGACCACAATAACGGCGGCCAAGGCGAGGCCCGTGAGGCCATCGACGATAGGCACCATGACCAGTGCATATCTGGCAGCGATCAGTTGGGTCCTGAGGTTGGCATGGGCCCGGTCGTCGAAAAGAATGAAATTCACCTGCTGGCGATCCATCGACTGTATGGTCCGCACGCCGTGAATGGCTTCGGCCAGCGCGCCATTGACGACGGAATTGGTTTCGTGCGCAGCCATGAAGGCGTCGCGGGCACGCGGCAGCCAGACAATGCGGACGATCACCAGGATCGGCAGAACCGACAGCGTCAGGAGGCCGAGGCGAAAGTCGAGCCACAGCATTACGAAAACGATGCCGAAGAGAAGCGCAACATCACCTAGGGAATATACCGAGGTTTCCAGGAACTCCTGTATGGAGTTAACGTCGCCTTGCAGCCGCGACATCAGGCGTCCGACCTCAGTCTTGTCCATGAAAGAGAGCGAAACCTTTTGCAGATGGCCAAACATGGCGCGGCGGATGTCGAACAGGACAGTTTCGGCAATTTTCCCATCCAAGGTTTCCTGCATGTAACCGGCGGCGAAATTGACCAAAATCGCCGAAAGGAACGCGCCGACTGCCGCAAGCTGGGCTGAGCGATCGGTCCCTGCCGGGTTCATGCCGTTGTCGATCGCGTAGCGGATGATCAAGGGGATGAGAAGCTGCGTCCCGGTGAAGATCAGCATCGCGACAATCGTGACAACTACCTTTGCCCGATAGGGGTGGACGAAGCCCCAGATCCGGCGGAGGATGCTCTTGTCGAAAGCCCGGCCGAACATCTCCTCCTCGATCCGGTGCGAGCCGACGACCGCGCGCGGAGGGCGTCTGCCGTCGTCACGTTCGGCTTCGAGTTCGCCGGGGCCCTGGTCCATCAGCGGGCGCCCCCATACTGGGTCATATGCTATCACCTGGGCGCGTCTGGAGATCGTAAAGGGCCCTGTAGCGTCCCCGCTTCTCCAGAAGCTCTTCATGCGTGCCGCGTTCTACGATTTCGCCGTTATCGACAAAAAGGATCTGATCGGCATGCATAAGCGCACTCAGCCGGTGCGCGATGATGATCGTCACCCGATCCTTGGCGAAGCGCCGCGTCGCCGCGCGAATGCGCTGCTCGGTGCCGGCATCGATCGCGGCCATCGAGTCGTCGAAAACGACGACAGAAGGGCGCAGCATCATGGTGCGAGCAATCGTGAGACGCTGGCGCTGGCCGCCAGAGAGAGAGACGCCGCGTTCGCCCACGACCGTCTCATACCCTGCTGGGAGCCCGAGGATGTAGTTGTGGAGCTGGGCGAATTCGCCAGCGCGTTCAATTCGCTGTCTCTTCGCCCAGGGGTCGCCATAAGCGATGTTGTTCTCAATCGTGGTGGTGAACAGGAACGCATCCTGCTGTACAACGGCAACCGCCTTGCGAAGGCTCTCGAGGGTGACATTGCGTATGTCCTGGCCGTCCAACGTGATGGCGCCACCGGTCACGTCGTAAAAGCGGGGGATCAGATGAGCCATCGTCGATTTGCCGGAACCCTGCGGACCGACGATTGCGATCGTCTCGCCTCTCCGGGCCTCAAAGCTGAGGTTCTTCAGAATGGCGCGGTTTTCGACATTGGGGTACGCAAATGAGACATTGTGGAAGCGCAGAGTGCCGTCGCTTATCTCAAGCGGTCTGGCCTCGAGAGCATCCCTGATCGTGATCTCCTGATCGAGGAGACCGAAAAGCCGCGAACCGCAGCTGGAAGCGCGGGCAAAGGCATTGACCATGAGGCCGATCTGGCGGACTGGCATTTGCAGGATGGTCATGAAGGTCAGGAAGGTCGCCATCGTTCCGACGCTGATCTCGCCAGCGATGAGCTTGTTGCCACCGATCCAAAGCACCAATCCCATTGCGAAAAAGAAGGACAAGGTCATCGCCGACGTGCTGGGTACGTAGATGTCAACGAGATCGTTGGCGAGGCCGAGCGCGGTCTTGGAAGCGCGGTCGAACTTCAGCATCTCATAGGATTGAGCCGCAAAAGCGCGGACCACGCGGATGCCTGCGAGATTTTCCTTCATCACGCGGCTTAGTACCGAAAGGCGCTCATAGAGGTCGAGCCAGGTGGCGCGCAGCCTAAGCTGTGTGGTCGATGAGCGCCAGGCGACAAAAGGCACGAAGCTCAGCGCGACCAGGCCGAGCATGAGATCGATCGAGATCATCATGTAGGCGCCGATCCCGATCAGCATGGTGAGCAGGACCACGCGAACGAGCGCGGTGGAAAAATACATCCGCACGCCTTGGAGATCGAGCATTCCGATGGTGATCAGATCGCCTGAATGGACCCGATCGTGAAAGGAAAAGCTGAGACGCTGGATCTTGTCGTAGTAGGCGAGCCGCAGTTCGTACGCGACATGATGCCCGACGGCTTCGGCAAAATAGTTCTGCGCCATCGTGAAAAGGCCGCGTAGCGCGCTGACGGCGAGCAGCAGGAGAGCCGGGGTCCAGAGCGCTTGTCCTGCCGCGCTCCCGGCGACACCGCCCCCGATGGCTGTCTGGGCCTGGTCGACAGCCCGGCCGAGAAGCTGGGGAATGAGCAACTGGAGGATTGCCGCCATGATCGTCGAGCCCATAGCGAAGGCGACCTGCCAGGGATGCCGAAAATTCATGCGCGTTATGCGCAACAGCGTACTCAAATCCCGGCCCCAGCGCGCCGCTTCAACATGGGTCAACGAATTCAGAGCGCTCGTTGCGCTGCCGACAGCATCACTGTTCACGGGTGTATTCCCGACTGCATTTTGCGCCTTCGAGGAAAGCCGAAGGACGCATCATCAAAGGCGACCGCCATTTTAATCCTGTCCACAACCTGCAGCCTTGCCCGTTCCCAGAAGCCGAGCCGCCGCTTGACTAAGTGGCATGTCGATCACCGTGATTCCGCTTGCCGCAAGGAAACGCGCTTCGTTTCTGGTCAGGGTTTCCGCGTCCATTACGGTGCAATAGGGACCGCGGGAGCGCTTCATGATCTGTCTGGCGTAGGTGCGCAGCATCTGATCGTTGAAGCGGCAGCCAACGAAGAAAAATCCACGGGTGATGCGCCGTTCCTTCACCACGTCAGGAATAGGTGTCTGGATATCAATTTCGGTCAGGACTTCGACATAGTCGGAATCTGCGACGAGAAAGTTTTGCGAGGGCCTACTACTCCCGTGAGGTGCATAGAGGACCGTCTTTGCCCCCGATCGGGCGTCGAGCTCCCTCCCGGACAAATCGTAGGTTTTTGTCCAAATGTTGCCGATTTCGTTCGCCCGCGTGACGCCTTGTATCTCAACGACGTCCGTTCGGCCGGTCTCCACGAGAGCCGTGCGCATCGCGCTGTCATACCAGCTGTCGATGATGAGGGAGAGCGGCAGCCTTGCGAGCCAGGCGTGGAGGAGGGTTGGCCTCACCGGCGCTGCGAATATCTCGGTCATCCAAGCTTGAAGCGTCCGGCGATGCCGGCGCTGTTCGATGAACTGCGCAACCGACCACATATTGGTGCGGATCCTGGAAGGGGCGGGCGCCCGTGCATTGAGTGCCGCGGCAACGACCTCCGGAGTATGCGGCACAGGCGGTTCCGCACAGTTGAACCCAAGAAGACCCGGACCGAGATAGGGGATCACCTCATCGGCGGCGAGCGCTGCCTTCGCCAGGTCAAGCAGCTTATCGGCAAAACTGTCCCGCACTATGACAAGGTGGCCCGATGTCAGGATCGTATTCATGCTCGTTTCCTCGCGACGCACTTAGCGGCAGCATCAGTCCTCTTCGGAAACCTTCCTTGCCTCGACAGTGATCGGCAGACGCGTATCCCGTGGGAGATCGGGTAAGACGAGCCGCCACCCGTTCCGGAGCGTGATAGTTCCGCCCCACAACTCTTCCTTCTCGAGCTTGATGATCGGCTCTTCGAGGTCCTTTTTGGGGACATAGGCCGACAAGCCAGCATCGGTCCTGCGGATCATGACTTTCATCTGGCCGTCCCTTCATTGGTATTGCTTTCAGCACTGCAGGACTCGGCTTTCTCGAGGCTCATCAGTTCACGCGCTCGCATGCCGACGACGGTGCCACGGTCGATCCACTCGACCGCATAGATGAAGAACTGCTGGAGAAAGGTGCCGATGTCGCGCACATATCCCTCGTCGCCCTTGCGCACGAGATTTTCGCCGATCTCCCTGCCAGGATAGGTGCCGTCATTCTTTATGTGGCGAGTAGCACGTACCCGCTCTCCCGGCATGAAGCGTGGCGGCCTGCGGATTTCGATCTCCTCTTCGCGTCCGAGCGACATGTCCGTTCCCTGATTTCTCTTGCGGCTGCAGGTTGTGCGTTCCAGGCGTCCTGCGTAGGCAGCCCCAACCATGTCGGCAGCCATGTGGTCACGCAGGAACGCAGGTCTTCGGCACGGGACATACCGAGGCACATTGCTGCGCATCGAAGACCCCCTCGCATTCGGTGCACTTCTGTGACTCGATCACGTAGCTCTCGCCTTTGAACTTGATCGCGCCGGAAGGACATTCGAATTCGCAGGCGCCGCATTGGGTGCATTGGGATGCGATGATCTTGAAAGCCATTTTAACTCCTGGTCCGAATGGATGAGACAGCTCAGGCCGTCGCCGCGAGTGCGGGGGCCCCTGACGCGGCGGTGTAAATCGCGCTGATTGCCGTCGCGATATAGTCATGGGCGCAAGCGTCGGTGGCTCTGATTCCAGCGTCCGCGAGCTGATCCTGCGGGCAAGTTCCAATCCTGGCGCACAGCACGATATCTATGCCTTGAAGGGCTGCGATGATGCCATCGAGGGCGGCTTCCTTGCCCAAGCCGCCGAGGCAATACTTCTCCACCTTGCGATGCCCGACAAAGCTGATCCCTCTCGGCGAGGCTTCGTAAACCTGGAATTCCTTCGCATGGCCGAAATGTTCGTTGACGCGGCCGCCGCCCTTGGTCGCCACCGCGAAGAGGACGGATTTGCCGGGCCTCGCTGCCTTGACCAATCCGATCGCTTCACTTCTGGCCGCCACGTGATCACGGCGCTCCTGCGCGACCAGCTCCCGATAGGCGTTACGCTTGCTGGCATCGTAGGTGACCTCGCCGGGAATCCGGTCGGCCGTGAATTCCTGGCCACGATCCTCGCCAAGCATGCCGACGGCATCTGCCCGGCACTGCCGGCAGTGGCGCATCAACTGGGCGCCGCCTTCGAGACGATCCTGAAGAGCCTTCAGCTCCATTGCGTTTGGGCCGCGCTGCCCACTCAGTCCGTAGTGCGTGCCGTGCGCCGGGTCCGAAATCAGCGGCATGAGGTTGTGCAGGAACGCGCCTCGCTCCTTGACCCATCTATTCACCTCGATCAGATGCTCATCGTTCACGCCAGGAATCATCACCGAATTGATTTTGGTGAGGATGCCGCGCGCGGTCAGCATCTCCAGGCCCAACATCTGCCGCTCGTGCAGCATCCGGGCGGCTTCGAGGCCGACGTAGCGGCGATGGTCGTAAAAGATCCAAGGATATATCTTTGTACCGACCTCAGGGTCGACCATGTTGATGGTGATCGTCACGTGATCGACATTCATGTCGGCAAGCTCATCGACATGGTCCGGTAGCGCGAGCCCATTCGTGGAGATGCAAAACTTGATGTCTGGGATTTCCCTGGCGACCCTGGCGAAGGTCGCCTTCGTCTTCTTCCAGTCGTAACAGGCATCGCCCGGTCCGGCGATGCCGAGCACGGAAAGCTGCGGCACCTCGCTGGCGACCGCGATCACCTTGCGTAGCGCCTGGTCGGGCGTCAGCTTTTCAGAGGCCACCCCAGGCCGGCTTTCGTTGGCGCAGTCATATTTGCGATTGCAGTAGTTGCACTGGATGTTGCAGCCCGGCGCGACCGCGACGTGCATGCGCGCGAAATAGTGATGCGCCTCTTCTGAAAAGCAGGGGTGATCCTTGATCTTCTCCCAGACAGCCGGATCCGTGTCGTCGGGCTTTGTCGACGAGCCGCAGGATGACGCGCAGCCACCGGGTTTCATGGTGCCAAGCAACTGGTCACCGAATGTCGTGCTGAGGCTCTCAAGCGAAATTGCCGGTGCAGACATGAACGGCTCCGTTGCTGCGTGATGTCGCAGTTCAAAGCGCAAGAGCTATGCCAGCTCAAAGAGCTGTTTCGGTTCACGAATAGGCTTGTCGTGTCAGATTCCTTCGGATTGCTCCGACACACCTTTGTCGGGCTTACGACAGTGGACAAGCAAATAGGGTCGCGAGGCTAGCAGCCTTGGGCGCGCAAAGTGTGAACGAGACCACTCCGGGCTGCTTACGGTTGACGTCATCACGACGTCTAGAATTTCTTCACCACGATACCATGCCGGCGCAGGGCGTAGCCGACTTGCCGCGGCGTGAGGCCGAGGATACGAGCCGCCCTGGCCTGAACCCAACCGGCCTTGTCCATCGCGTCGATCACCCGGTCGCGTTCCGCCAGACGCGGGGGACAAGTGGGATCGTTCGGATCGCCGGCCGTAAAGGGAGATATCTTGGCTGCGGAGGCACCGATGCAACTGGCCGGCAGCCGCAATCCGACCGGCACTGCGTTGACCCGTGCGAGATCGTCGATGGCATTGCCGCCATTCGATCGGTCGGCTCGCTTCCAGAGGAGCCAGGAAAGGCACTGGCCCTTCTTACAGGCGAAATCGGATGGAGTGATCGTCCTTGAGCGCGCAAGTGTGGCCGTCCTTTGGACGCAGTTCTCCAGCTCGCGGACGTTACCAGGGAAGTAACATTGCGAGATCAGGTCAAGCGCCGGCGCCGCGAAGGCTAGTGCGCGATCGTTCTCCTTGTTGAACCGGTTGAGGAAGGCGTTCGCAAGGCGTGGAATATCGCCGGTTCTCTCTCTGAGCGGAGGCAGGATGATTGGCACGACATTGATGCGGTAATAAAGGTCGGCCCTGAACTCCCCTTTTATGACGGCCGTCTCGAGGTCCTTGTTGGTGGCGCATATGAGGCGCACGTCGACCTGTAGCGTTTTGGTGCCGCCGACTCGCTCCAACTCGCCTTCCTGCAAGACACGCAACAGCTTGGCTTGAAAGGCCGGCGAAATCTCGCCGATTTCATCAAGTAGCAGCGTTCCCTCATTTGCCAATTCAAAACGACCGGCGCGCTGGGAGATAGCACCCGTGAAAGCGCCCTTTTCATGCCCAAACAGTTCTGACTCCAGAACGCTTTCAGACAGTGCGGCGCAGTTCAATTTGACGAAAGACTTCTTCCTCCGATGTGAGAGCTTATGGATGGCCTGCGCAAAGAATTCCTTGCCGGTGCCGCTTTCACCCCGCAGAAGCACGGTGGAATTGGTCCCTGCTACGACCGAGACGGTTTCGAGCACCTGCTTGAGTGCGGGGCTTTCCCCGATGATCCCGTCGATTTTGGCATCCGCATGCCGGGCAGGGTCGTAGGTCCTCCCCTCGTTGGGCGATTTCTCCGGTCCCGATTGCTCATGGCCACACCGCTGACGATCTGTACTCAGGGCGCGATGGAGGCGGATGGTCCGGCCGACAAGGTTGGCGACCATCGTCAGGAAATAAATGTCCTCGTCGTCGCGAAAGTCGGTGGCGCCGTCTCCGGCGCGGTCGATCGACAATGTCCCAAGGATATCATGATCAGCCTTTAGCGGGATACCGATAAAGGCAATTGGGATGGTTCCGATGCTCGAAGACGTTTGAAGGTCAGCCTGAAATAGTTGGGACTTGCGCACGTCCGGTATGAAGAGCGGCGTCCCCGTAGCGACGATTTGATCTGCTACGGCCTGTGGTATGACGCGGCGAGTGCCTGATTGACGTACGTGGGTATTGCCGGCAGTCGCGGCAATCTCCAGCTCTCCTTCAGCGTCCAGGACGACGATTGCTCCGTGACGCATCTGCAGAAATGAAGGCAGTACGTTCACGACATTGGCGAGCGTAATCTCCAGCTCGCTGGGGGCGGTCAGCACCTTCGATATCTCGTAGAGTCCTCTGAGCGCGATATCTGATTGGGGCATGCTTTTGATGGGCGGTTCAGGGCGGGTCTCCCGAGGTCCAACCTCGTCGACCCGATCTTGCGGTCCGTGGGTCATGGAAACACCTCAGGGGTTGTCGTCCAGAGTGCTCCTCCTTTTTTATCTGAATTCTGAAAGCACAGTATTCACGAGCTTCTCTTCGTCAAAGCGACGATCGAAGCAAAGAAAATAGACTTGGCATTGGGCGAGACCTAAACTGTATCAAGATCAACCCTCTTAGTACGTGCGTGCGTCGGTCATCCGAATTTGAAGAGGACTCCGAAACCGCCGCGTGGATAGTTCCACTCGATCTCGCCACTGGTCTCACACAAAATCCGGCAGGTGCCGCACTCCATGCAGCCGTCAGCAGTGATCTCCACTTGACCTTTGTCGTTCAACTCATAACATTTCGCCGGGCAGACGTGGGTAAGCGCGAGCAAGTTCGCGCTTGGCCTCTCGTGCGGTCGCACTTTGATATGCGGGCGGCCGGAATCCACCAAGTAGCGGTTCTGGTAAAGCTTGTCCTCGACACGTGACTTTGTCACTGCGATCGTCATTTCGTCTCCCTTCAGCGCCACGCCAATGCAAGGCGGACCGCGTCGCTGACCAGCCCCCAACGCGAGCGCGCCTTGATGAAGGCCGCCGTGGTCGCCTTTTCCTTCTCGATCTTCGGCGTGCCGTCGACACGCATGAAGTTCTGCGCGGCTTGCGACATCAACCGCGGATAAGTTGTGAAGTAATTGCAGGAATTGGTGTGGAGCAAGGCCGGCATATCTTTGTATTTCTTTAGGTCCTTGACCACGAAGGACTTGTCCAGCATGGCTTTGTAAAGAGCGAGATTTCGTTTGGTCATAGGAGCGTTGCGGCTGTTGACCTCGATGATTGCCTCAGCCGCGATGCGGCCGGAGGTCATGGCGAGGTTCGAACCCTCGCGGTGAATGGCGTTGTTCAGTTGCGCGGCATCGCCGACCACGACCCAACCATCGCCAAACAGCTGCGGAATAGCCTTGTAGCCGCCTTCGGGAATGAGGTGTGCGGAATATTCTTTCACTTCCGAGCCGGCGATCAGCGGCCGGATCGAAGGATGGCTCTTTAAGGCATCAAGGAGAACGTAGGGGCTCTCGACCATCGCGGCAAAATCGGAGACGAGGCAGCCAATGCCCAGTGAGATCGACTCCTTGTTGGTGTAGAGGAAGCCGAGCCCGGCCATGCTGCGGGAGGTCGTGCCCACCGCCTCGATCACGCAGCCTTCATCGCCCTTGACGCCGAACCGCTGCTCAATGACCTCTTCGGGCAGGAAATGCATTTCCTTAACGGCGAGCGCCACGGTTTGTGGCTTCGGCATCTGGCGCAGGCCGGCTCGCGTGCCAAGCAGTCCGCAGACACCTTCTGCGAGAACGACCACGTCCGCGTAGATGGCTCCGCCGGCCCGATCTGTGCGGACGCCGACCACCCTGTCCTTGGCGTCACGGATGAGCTCCGTCACGGTCGTCTCGCACAGAACCGTCGCGCCTGCCTCGCGCACCTTACGCGAAAACCATTTGTCGAACTGGGCACGGATGATTGTGTATCGGTTGGGCTTGGCCTCATTGAAGTCGTCCGACCGATAGTGAATCCCGGTATGGGATGTGTCGTCCATCACCCAAAGCCGCTGTTCAACCAAATGCCGCTCGAGAGGCGCATCGTCCCTGAAATCCGGGATGATCTTCTCCAGCATGTTCGCGTACATGATGGCACCTTGGACATTCTTGGAGCCCGGATATTCACCGCGCTCCAACTGCAGCACCTTTAGGCCATGGCTGGCCATGGTGTAAGCAGCTGCGTTTCCGGACATGCCTGCCCCAACAACAATGGCGTCGAAGTTTTCCTCGATCATGTCCGTCCCTTAGCTCGCAAGCTTATCGCGACTGTGGGGCGACAGCCGCCGGGTGAAGGCTTCCGTCAGTGCGGGCAGGAAGCGGATCGCGTCGGTGACGATTCCGAGGTGAGCGAAATCGAAAATCGGCGCGTTCGGGTCGGTGTTGATGGCCACGATGAGATCCGCCCCCTCGACGCCAACCCGATGCTGGACGGCGCCGGAAATCCCGGCCGCTATGTAAAGCTTCGGCCGGATGGTCTTGCCAGTCTGGCCGATCTGCCGATCAGCTGGCATCCAGCTCTTCTGGACCAACGGGCGCGAACAGCCATGCTCGGCGCCGATTGCTCGCGCGAGGTTCTTCACAAGCTGCAGGTTCTCCGCCGCGCCAAGACCAAGGCCTCCCGCAACCACGACGTCGGCATAGGCAAGGTTTGCCTTTGCCGACTGATTGTCCGGCAGGAAGCCGAGGACTTTGGTAGCGATCTCGTCCTCGGCAAGCGAGAGCTTGTGCCGGATGACACGCCCGACCGGTTTATCCGTCCGCTGCGGCATGGGCATGACCCTTGGCCGCACTGTCGCCATCTGAGGGCGGAAATTGAGCGTATAGATCGTGCACAACAAGGAACCGCCGAAAGTCGGACGCGTGGCGGCGAGCGAACTGTCGGTATCCACATCGAGTTCGGTGCAGTCGGCCGTGAGCCCTGTCTGCAAGGTCGTCGCCACGGAGCCGGCAAGATCCCTGCCGAGTGTGGTGGCACCGAGAAGAAGGATTTCGGGTTTGTGGGTATCGACCAGATCCGTCATTGCCTTGGTGAAAGGCTCGTTCCGATAGTCGGCGAGCAGGGGCGCCTCGGCGATGTAGACAAGGTCAGCACCATAGGCGAATGCTTCGGCAACGGCGTTCCCGACGGCCTCTCCCGGCGGTCCGAGCACGACGCCTGCAAGCTGGACCTGAAGCTTGTCTGCTAATTTGCGGCCTTCGCCGAGCAGCTCGAATGATACGGGGTGGACCTGGCCGCGTTCGAGCTCGATGAAGACCCAGACGTGCCGGTAGTCCTTGAAATGGGCGGGCAGCTCCTTCTTTATGCCGGCGCGGCCGGCGGCAGGGCGAGGGGTTTCTCGGTTCGCGGTCGACATCGTTTTGCTCCTTGCCGTCACGCGCCGCCGTTGAAGGCGAGCTCATGTTCCAGCGCCGGCTGGCGGGTGAAGATTGCGGTGATGAGTTCGTCAGCGACATCGCGCAAGGCCTTCTCGGCGGTGTCGATTAGTGCCGCCTTGTCAGCTCGAGCAGGAGGGGCGAAAACACGCTTGACGACCGTCGGTGAGCCGCGCAGGCCGCATTTGGTGAGATCCTCAATGCCGGCGTCGGCCGCGCTCCATTTCAAGACCTGGCTGCGCGCGGCGCACAAGGCGTCGTGGATCGAGCCCCGGCGGATCTCGTTTGTGCCTTCTAGCATGGTGATGAGACAAGGCAGCCTGCTCTTCAGCATCTGTGTGCCGCCTTCGGAGCGGCGCTCGACCTTGATCTCGCCTGCAGCAAGGTCAACAGAGGGGATCTTCGCGACATAGGTCAGTTGCAGGAGTCCGAGGCGCTTGGCGATGCCGGGCCCGACCTGGGCGGTGTCGCCATCGATCGTCTGCTTGCCGGTGAAGACGAGGTCTGGCGTGCCGAACGTCTCGCCGACCTTCGCGATTGCCTGGGAAAGGGCGAACGAGGTCGCCAGCGTGTCGGAGCCGGCAAAATAGCGGTCGGTCAAGAGCACCGCTCGGTCGGCGCCGTAGCCGAGCGCCTTGCGCAGCGCGTCCTCTGCCATGGGCGGACCCATGGTGAGCACAGTGACTTCGCCGCCATAGGCATCGCGCAGTCTGAGCGCTTCTTCGAGGGCGAACAGGTCGTAAGGGTTGATGATGGTCGGAACACCCTGGCGCATGATTGTGTTCGTCACCGGATGGACCCTTATCTGTGCCGAGTCCGGCACCTGCTTGATGCAGATTACGATGTGCATTGGCGGTTTCTCTAGGCTCCTGTCCGGGTGCGGGCATTGTCGGTTATCTCCTTGATCCGCATAATTCGTGCCAAGTCTCTTGCGCTGCCCCCTTTCCTACAACTTCGGCTGGTTGCTTCTGACGGCGCTGTGGTGATGACCGGATTTGTCGGCTGCTCGACATTGTCGCGTCGCACCCTTGTCGCCGCTCATTCCCGTCCGAACCGCTTCAGTACCGAGTCGAACGGGACAAAGGTGTGACCCGGCGCGGCAGGTTTGTTCGGATCGTGGTCCTTGAGCACCTTGAAGACCCGATGCGTGAGCGGCGAGGAAATCGCAAAGTCCTCGTAAGCGCGTTCGAGCGTCGCGCGCACCCTCGCGGCAATCACCTGGTCGGGCAGACCGGAGAAATCTTCTTCGGCAAGGTATTGGCCCACGCGCTTCATTATATGGAGCCGCGAGACATTCAGCACCTTGGGGTCATAGGAGACGCCAAGGACTGAGAAGAACTCCTCCGCGGCCGACAGGCGCTTCAGTCGTGCGAGGATGTCTGTGACATCGATGGGGCGGCTGTCAGCGGAACAATTCATTGCATTCTCCCTGGTCGCAAAACTGTGGCCTTTGCGCGCGCGCGCACGGCTGACCTGGACCCGCACAGCTCGAACAGGGACGCCTCGCTGCACATTTTATCGTAGAGCTCGACCAGTTGAGTTGCAGTGAGCGTCGATTTGGTCTCGGCCGCCTCGCGCCGGACGCGGGCCACCATCGCGGCTGCCAGATCCGGGTCGAGATCGCGACCGCTTTCGCTCAGCACATGGGCAATCGCAGTGGCGCCGGAATGCTTGCCGATGACGATCCGCCGGCAGCGGCCCACGAGAGCCGGATCAAGCCCCTGATAAGTACGCGAGTCCTTCAGCAGCCCTGCGACGTGAATGCCGGATTCGTGGGTGAAAACATCGGCGCCGACGACCGGCTTAGTGGCCGCGGTCTGCCGGCGGGCGGCCCAGGCCACCTCGGCAGCGAGGCCGGGCAATGCGGTCAGCTCGATGCCGGTATCTGCGCCGCCGAAGACCGCCATCGCGGCGGCCACCTCTTCCAGCGCGGCATTGCCCGCACGCTCGCCGAGCCCCAGGACGGTGACGGAGGCATGGCGCGCGCCTGCGCGGATCGCGGCTAGCGTGTTGGCGCCAGCAAGTCCGAGATCGTTGTGCGCATGAAATTCAAGGTCGATTGGAGACTGCGCCACGAGCTGGACGACAAGTTCAAAGGTCGAAAACGGGTCGAGAACACCGACTGTGTCGGCTAGCCTGACGCGGCTTGCGCCGGCGCGTGCGGCCGTCTCGATGACGCGGGCGAGATGATCCCGATTGGCCCGCGAGGCATCCTCGCAGCCCACCGCGACGAAGAAGCCGGCGGCGGCGGCGCGCCTGACCATATGATCGATGACCTGGAGCGCTCCCGCCTTGTCGAGGCCGAGCTTGGCGGCAAGTTGGATGTCCGACGCAGGCAGCGACAAATTGACGGCTTGGACGCCGCTCTCGATCGCTGCATCGAGATCCAACGACGTCATCCGGCACCAGGCCATGAGGCGAACCGGAAGACGCCGCGCGACCACGGCGCGAATTGTTTCGATCTCGTCGACGCCCATGACCGGCGTGCCGATCTCGATCTCTGTCACGCCGGCCGCCGCAAGAGACTCAGCGATCTCCAGCTTTTCCGTCGTGGTAAAGGCGACGCCCGGCGCCTGCTCGCCATCGCGCAAGGTCGTATCGTTGAGAGAGACATGACGGGTCATGACCGGCAGCCTGTTCTTCTGCCGCTCACGCATAGACCGGATTACCCGGCCCAGAACCGAAAAAGCTGCGCAGCTTCCCCACGATTGCCGGCATGACCTCGAGCACCCGGTCGATATCCTCTTCGCTGTTGTCCCGCGCCAAGGAGAAGCGGACTGCCGCGTGCGGCGTTTTCATCGCGCTTAGGACATGGCTTGGTTCCAGAGAGCCGGAGGTGCAGGCCGAGCCAGAGGAACACGCGATGCCAATGCGGCTGAGGAGAAGTGGAATTCCATCACTGTCGACATGTTCGAAGGAGATGTTTGCGGTGTTGGGCAACCGTTGCAGGGGATCACCAGTGACACAGGTGCTTGGGATGCGCTGGAGGATCCCGCCCTCCAGGCGATCGCGGAGCGACTTTACCCGAGTGGTCTCGTCGTCCATGAATTTCAATGCGAGTTCGGCCGCCGTGCCGAGCCCGGCTATGCCGGGCGTATTCTCGGTGCCAGCACGCCGGTTGTGTTCTTGGTGGCCCCCCTTGATCAGCGAATGGAAATTGACGCCACGTTTTACGAAAAGCGCACCGATCCCTTTCGGCCCGTGCAGCTTGTGGCCGGAGAGCGACAGCATGTCGATTGCGGTCGACTTCAGGTCCATCGGAAGCTTGCCGACCGCCTGCACAGCATCGGTATGGAATAGGGCGCCCACTTCCTTGGCCAACTCGGCAAGCCTGGCCACGGGGAAGATCACACCAGTCTCATTGTTCGCCCACATTATGGAAACGATTGCCACCCTTGGGGTCAGGGCGGCCATATAGGCGTCGAGGTCGAGCCGGCCACGGCAATCCACCGGGATCCTGTGCACCTTGACGCGGCGGGTCTTCTCAAGATGCGCGCAGAGCGTCAGCACGGCGGGATGCTCGACCGCGGACGTCACGATCTCGGTTCGGTTGGGCGCCGCCTCGAGCGCTGAAAGGAGCGCTGCATTGTCGCTTTCTGTCCCACCCGAGGTGAAGGTGATCTCATCCTCGAACTCCGCGCCGATCAGCGCTTGCAACTGCCTCCGCGCCTTTCTCACCGCGGCACTGACTGAGGCGCCAAGAGCGTGCGCCGACGAAGGGTTGCCGAATTGATCCCTAAAGAACGGCAACATCGCTTGCAGAACCGCAGGATCGACCCGTGTGGTCGCGTTGTTGTCGAGGTAGACAGGCTTCATAGGTGCGATCCTCAGTTAACCAGAATGACGCGGCGCGGACCCACTCGTTGAGCCTCTGGCGCATGCCGTTGATGATAATGGGCCTGAACTGGCAGCCGCCGCAGACGCCTGGAGTGTTTGACGTAGACCGGTGACATGTTCGCAGTGCCCGTCGTCAGCCCGCAGGTAAGGACGGCCCGAACGCGATAAGGTCTTCGATGAGCCGAATTTGGCGCAGCGGCGCGATTTGTCCGCAAGCAGCTCGGGTGACACCAGGACCCGAGCTGTTTCGGGAGGCGACGTTCTTTGCATCCTAGGGAAGCGAATGGCTGTCCCGAGATCGGCTTTGACCTTACCTTGTTCTTTAGGACGGGGACATCTGTCGTGCCGGCCATATAAGTCTCCTCTGCCGCAAAATCAGTCTCTCGGCCGCACAGGCGCTTCGGGCGTTTAACTGAAGGACTTGCCGCAGCCGCACTTTTCGCGCGCATTGGGGTTATCGAAGACAAAACCGGAGGATTCGAGCCCGGTGAGGAAGTCGACGGTCATGCCGGCGACATGGGGTTGGGAGCCCGCGTCCACGAACAGCTTGATCCCATCTGTGTCAGTGATCGCGTCGCCCTCGCGCGGCACGCTCTCCAGGCCCATTAAGTATTTGAAGCCGGCGCAGCCGCCGGCCTCGACCACAATGCGAAAGCCTTCCGCCGGCTCGCTGGCGCGGGAAAGAGCAGTCTTGAAGGCGGCAACAGCGTTGTCGGTGAGCGTAATCATGGCTCCATTCTCCTCAGTCCGGGACCTGCTTGCGCATCACGTCGCATGCACCGTGCCAAAGCGAAAAAAAACGTTTCAACACAGCGCGGCATCTCTGACACTGCCGTGCTTCTTGTGAGTGCATTGCTGCGAAGCTGTCGGCCAACCGACACGTACTGTCGGGTTTGTCGGGATCGCCACGAGGGATCTTGGGCCTGAGTTCTTGGTTGAACTCACATCAGCAAATACAGAACGTCTTCTGAGCTTGCTTCGGCGCAATTGGCACGGTTTTTGAGGCTCCGTTTGGCGAGGCGGCAAGAGCATGCCGATCCGCAATCATGCCGTGGGTGCCCTCGCGATGGATGGGGCGAAGCAAGGGAGCAACATGTCAGGACCGGGTCAGATACGCCTCGCTTGGGCAAAGCAGCGCCGCCCGTGGCATCCGAATGCCCGCTTGGCCGATTGCGACAACACCCACACTCGCTCACCACCGCCCATTAGCCGCCGACCGGCTCAACGGGATGCCATCGGCATGTGCCTGCTCGCCGGTTTTCGCGCGGGTGCGACGCCGTATGCACGCTGTCCAGCGACACTTTGTTCATGGGCCAGCAGCAGATCAGGGGCGAGCATTACGGCCGCCCTATCGGCTGAAGATTCCCCGGCAGGGCAGCTGATCCTTACACGTAGGTAGAACCAGGGGTAAGACATGGACCAGCGCGAGAAACCGTCGCCGGATGAAATACGGTGGGCGTGCGAAGACAATCCGAAAATCCGGGAGCATGATCTCGCCGCTCGATTGGGCATTTCGGAAGCCGAATTCGTCGCGGCGCATTGTGGTCACGGCGCGGTGCGCATCGAGCCGCGCGTCGATGATCTGCTGATGGGCCTCGAAGCGGTCGGCGAGGTGATGGCGCTCACCCGCAACGAAAGTGCCGTGCACCAAAAGATCGGCGTCTACGACAAAGTGGTCACCGGCAACCAGCATGCCATGGTGCTCGGCGACGACATCGACCTGCGCATCTTCCCGAAAGCGTGGGCGTATGGCTTCGCCTTCGAGAAGCGCGAGGGAGCCGAGATCCGCCGCAGCCTGCAATTCTTTGATGCCGCCGGCGAGGCGATGCACAAAGTACATCTCAGGCCCGCCTCGAACCTGCACGCCTATCAGGATCTGACGGCAGAGCTCGTATCCTACGACCAGGAGCCGATCATATCGGTCGAAGCGGGCGGTGCGCGCGATAACGCAGTGAGTCCAGACCAAGCCGCCACGGCCGACGACCTACGCGAGCACTGGAGCCGGCTGAGCGACGTGCATCAGTTCTACCATATGTTGAAGACACTGAAGCTCAGCCGCTGCCAGGCAATGCGTATGGCCGACGAAGATTACGCTTGGCTGCTCGACAATGATGCCGTTGGCGCCCTGTTCCAACAGGCGGCCGAAGACGAGATGCCTATCATGTGCTTTGTCGGCAATCGTGGTTGCATCCAGATCCATTCCGGCCCAATCAAGTCGGTCAAGCAGATCGGGCCGCGGATCAATGTGCTCGACGAGACCTTCCATCTGCATCTGAGGACCCATCACATCCGCGAGGTCTGGGCCGTGCGCAAGCCGACGAGGGACGGTCACGTCACGTCCATTGAAGCCTATGGCGCCGACGGCAAGATGATCATCCAGTTCTTCGGCACGCGCAAGGAAGGCGAACGCGAGCGCAGCGACTGGCGGTTTCTGGCCGAGAGTCTGCCACGCATTCCCGGTCCGAGCGACAGGGATATATAGAGTGTGCCGACAGGCCCTCGGATTGAACCGGCCGCTATAGGACTCGGCACCACGTTCCGACAGCGGCTCGCGAGGAAATTTAGGTCCATGAGCGGAAAGGCTTGCCGTCGTAGCGGATGCGCACGGTCAGGTGATGCACGCCGGAATGGACCGCATCGATACAGTCAAGCTGGTCGCCGGCCGGACCGGTGCGCACGAGTGCATCGCCGTCTGACCGAAAATCCTTGCAGCGCCTGCGAGCGATAAAACGCATACGCCATCAACGCCGAACCGAAGCGCGGCTCGACCTTGTTGATATTCCGATCATCGCGCGCAAGCGCCGTCGGGTCTTGTCGGACCGCAGTCGATCCTTGCGCTGGATCGCGTCGTTGCTCAATCCGGGCCGTGCGAGCGATCTCCTCGCTCGTCGACCGGAAGGCTGTGCAGCAGCAGCCAAACCGAACAGCTTGATGTCGCGGACTCGACAAAACCGACCACGGATGTCGGTTGTCGGACGTTGTCCTAAGAATGATGGACAGGTGATCCCAGCGGCGGGCCCAGTGCAGGCTGGCATTGCTTGGTGCAGCGCCATGGGTACGCCTATCCGGCACGCGACTTGCTTCGACGATTTGATCAGCAGGGCATCAGCAGTGCGTCACGGAGCTCAGCGGTGATTGACCAGCCTCTCAACCCCAACGGGAATAGCGGCGGCTTTGCTTCATGACCGCAGAGCGGCGGAGATGCCCCTTCTGATCGACTTCGCAACCGATCTCATCCGCGCTGGTGCAGGTGGGCTGTATCAGGCGACAGAATCTAGAAGGCGCCCGACAAGAGACGTGCCCATGCTGGAAATCGACTTTATGAACAGCCGTGCAATCTCAATCGAGCCATGAACGCCAATGTAGAGAAAACAAAATGGCGACCAACCCCGTTCCAGATCATGTCCCACCCGAAATGGTGAGGGACTTCAGCCTGTTTACATCGCCAGGGATGCCACCAACACCCAACGGGGATCCACACGCAGCTGTCGCTCGCGTACATGACGGGCCTCCGATCTTTTACTCCCGCTACAACACGCAAGATGGCCGGGGTACCTGGGTCATCACCCGTGCCGCGGACCAGCGGAGGGTGCTGCAGGACGCAGAGACTTTTTCCAGCCATCGCAGCATCTTCTCCTCCATACTGGGTGAAAACTGGCCGACGATCCCGCTTGAGCTCGATCCACCGGCCCATGGCGTCTTTCGCTCACTGCTCAATCCGCTGCTTTCGCCAAAGCGGGTGTTGGCTTTGGAACCGGCTGTCCGCGAACGGGCGGTCGAGCTGATCGAAAGGATCGCCGCGTCGGGCACAAGCTGCGACGTGATGAAGGATTTTGCCTTTCCTTTCGCGGTGAGCACCTTTCTTCGCTTTCTGGGGTTGCCTGATGACCGACTCGATACATTCGTCGGCTGGGGGAAAGATCTGCTCCACGGCGACGATAAGGAACGACCTGTGGCTGCCCGGACGATCGTGGCATTCATCGACGAACTTGCAGCGATGCGCCGCGACGAGGCGGTTGACGATTTCATGACCTTTATCGTGCAGGCACAGGTCGAGGGCCGCCGGCTGACGGACACCCAAGTCCGCGGCATCGGCGTGCTTGTCTTCGTCGCTGGGCTCGACACGGTCGCAGCAGCTATAGGCTTTGACTTGGCGTACCTCGCACGCAACCTCAAAGATCAGCAATTGCTGCGGAGCGAACCGGACCGCATCCCGCTCGCAACCGAAGAATTACTGCGGGCCTATCCGCCCATTCAGTTGATCCGCGTGGCCACGAAAGATATCGACTTCGAAGGCGCGCCGATCCGGAAGGGGGACTATGTTTCCTGCGCCACGATGATTGCCAATCGTGACCCGGCGGAATTCGAATGCCCCAACACGATTGATTTAGAGCGGGAGGACAACCGCCACGCAGCGTTTGGCTATGGTCCCCACCGTTGCCTTGGCTCACACCTTGCCCGGCGGGAGATTGTCATTGGCCTGGAGGAGTGGCTGGCGCGCGTCCCGGCTTTCAGGATCAAGCAGGGTACGGCGCCGATAACTTCTGGCGGCCATGTGTTCGGGATCGAAAATTTGATCCTGGACTGGTCTTAGGCCCGCCCCGAGCCGGGGCACAGACAATGGAGGCAGCGCCATGCGCATCATCGTCCAAAAGGCCAAATGCCAGGGTCACGCGCGATGCGCGGCGCAAGCGCCGGACATCTTCAAGCTTGATGACGAGGGCTATGTCCTGCCTGGTGACATTGAAGTTGCGGAAGGGGAGGAACTGCCTGCATCGCGAGGCGCGCGATCCTGTCCTGAACGTGCGCTGGAACTCACTCGCTGACGCTCTGAATCAGACGTCATTCAACCGTGAGTCTGGCGGGCTTGAATGGGGCCGACCATGTGGCCGCACTCAGCACGCGCCGTTTGTCCTGCACGGTCCACGTCCAACTCTGCGGGGGCATTTCCGGCGCCAGTGTTCCCCGTGAGGCGCAAATGGGCAGGGCAGGGGTTCGCGAACACCTCTTCCAATCACAGAATTTGCGTCAGAGCCGATGGACCAGACGAGAATTGCCGAACTACTCGACACGAGGCGACCCGGAGTGCCATACCGAAGAAATGCCCGACCCATGTTGCGGCAGGCCGGGTCTCTGCATGATTTGATAGGACGAAAGCAGGAGAACGCACCATATTTGCCCAACATTATGCCCGGCTCAGCACCGGCCAATGGCCGCACATTGAGCTGGAGAGGAGGTTCGACCAGCATGTGCTTGCCTGTGTGCTTTCACGTGCGCTCGAGGAGATCCAAGCCGGCGAGGCGACGGCGACGGAGGCAACCGGACTTTCGCGCGCCGAGTTGCGCTATGTCCTGGTCCGCTGTTTCCCTGCTTTTCCTATCAACGCGTTTGCCTTGAAAGAGGTGAGCGAGCCCGAGCCGGATCCGGAGGAAGAACTTCTGCATGGACTGCTGCTGGCGCATGCCCGGCCGGGCGACAAGGCGAGCGCCCGCTTCGCCAGGATCATCGCCCGGCGTGCCATGCACAATGACCACCTCTGGCAGGACCTTGGCCTTTTTGATCGAACCGACCTCGGCCGCCTGCTCGCCTCGCATTTTCCGACGCTGGCGGCCGGCAACACCCAAAACATGAAATGGAAGAAGTACTTCTACCGCAAGCTCTGCGAGGCCGAAGGTTTTTCGCTGTGCAGCGCTCCCAGTTGCCGGGAATGCAATGATTTCGAAAGCTGCTTCGGCCCGGAGGAAGGCGAAATCCGCCTCACACGGATCAAGAATGGCATCGCCTCGGATTGAGAGCCACTTTTCGTCGGTCGTACAGCGCCAGCGCTCGCGCCGCGCCAATCTCTTGTCGAATGTCGACGGACGCCTTCGAGGATTTGAATGCTGTGCCTGCTGTCCGATTGCTCCCGATGCTCGCTTCGGCGGGCGCTGCCATCATGGCCGTGCAGGACCCGACCCGCACCATCGCCGCCGAGCAACTGCTGTTCTCCGGGTCGTTGCTGCTCGCCTGCCTGGCGGTTGCGGCGCCTGGGCGGCCGCGGTTCACCGCCGTCATTGTTCTCGCTGGTGCACAGTTTCGCCTCGATCACCCATTGGGGCGGCCAGATTGTCTCCGGCGTGGCCATCAATTTCGTTGCTGCCGGCTCCGCCATCATTCTCGGCCAGGTTCCGGCAGGGCGCGCGATGGGGTTCCTGGAAGCTTTTCGAACTTTCTGGATCACGCCTCAACCCGAATTGCGTGTGCTTGTTGGACAAGGTCACTAGATTCGGATTTAGGATAGATTCAGGAGGCTTCGAATTTCTAACGCTCGCGACCTCGCAGGTCGTTCACGGCAGCACGAAGGCGTTTAACTCTACGTGTCTTATTGGCAGCTATGCGCCACAATCTCGGACGCTGGACTCGCCAACCCCGGATCCGGAAACCTGACGTTTTTTCAGTTCAGTCCGACGCACGAGCCATGCTGAACAGCAGCGCCTCTCGATCTGACGGGCGAGTCAGGCAGCCGTCGAAGCGGGCGGAGCCTGCCCGGCAGCAGCCTTTGTTGTAGCAGTCGCCGGCGGCTGGACCAATTCAGAAGGGCTAGTTTCGGCTAAGAGTTCAACTGCCTCAGTTGAGGCGGCCTCGCCCTTGAACAGGCTCGATATGGATGCGGCCACTTTGGTCTTGCTCGTCGTGTCAGGCTCGACAACCTCCTGCATGGGCAATCTGAGATTCGCTAGACTCTCCACAAACACCTCGAAGTGAGGTATCGCCGCTGAAGGATCCTCGTCCAGGGCGAACTCGCGGCGGATGACCTGGATGCGGATGCGGACGTCGTCGGACTGCGGCGTGTCGTCGAGCTGGCTCTGGATCTCCTCGAGGATCTCGGCACCCTGCTCGCAAGTCCCGCTGCCCTTGTGATCGCGGATGAAGATCCTGTGATAGCGCATGATCATTGCCCCGAGGCGTTCGCGGGTCGCTTCCCGCTGTGCCTGCCGCCTCGCCTTGTTTACAGCCTTGAAGAGGCTGGACATGCGCTCGAGAAAGATGTCGATAGGTCCCTGGAGCTCACCCTTATCTCGCTCGATTGTCTCAACGACGGCGCGTGCGAAGCCGAGCTTCTCGATATGTCCGCTCTCTGCCTTGGCGACCGCCTGAATGGCGGCGAACATCGACTTGCCGGTTTCAATCTGGGCCTGAATGCTTTGCAGGGAGATGGTAGGAGCTTCCGTATCGCGAAACCGCGTGATCTCGCCGATGCACGCGTTCATCGCGGCGGTGGCGAGTTCAACGGGGATCAGGTCCTCAATCTCCTTCACCTCGACGCCGTCTGCGAGTTCAAGTGCTCCCAGCTGCAAGACATGTTGGCTGTCGATCAGGCGCTTCGCCTTCTTGTCCGTCCGCATATGGTTGGCCGCATCGTTGCCTGCGGGGTCAGAGTCGAGGAGGGCGACAACAGGCGGCTTGTCGGTATCCCGACCTCTGATCAGGTAGAGCATGTAAGGGATCTCGCTCGCCGATCCGCAAGGCACAATTACTAGATTGTTGAGGTCGAGGGTCTCGGCCGTTACGCCAGGCCGCCTCTGCCGCATGATTCGGGCGGCTCCGGCGAGAAGCACCTGCTCCGTGATCCCCTCGACGAGCAAGTTGACTGACCCCACGAAGGCCGTCTCGCCGACGAACGCACCGAAGGCAGAGCGAAGGGGCTCATAGTGGTTTCGCGAAACGTTTCGAACAACCCGGGTGCCATCATAGCCGCGCCCCTTCTCGAGCACTCGGATACGCTCGGCGTAGTTTTTGTCCAGCAGGAACGGCGAGTGCGTGACGTAGATCACCTGCACCGGTGGACGGCCGTCCTGAGGGTCGGCAAGATCCTGGAGGACTTTCATGAGGTCCTGTTGAGCCTCGGCGGAGAGGTAGGTATCTGGTTCGTCCATTAGTAAGAGGCTTTCGCGCTCAGTCTGTGGACGGTGCGACTGGGCTTGGATGAGATATGAGAGGAAGTATTTGAGGCCGCTGCTGCGCTCGTCAAAGGTATACTCGGTCCCCGTACGGTCCCTGATCGTGAATACCAACTCGTGTTCGCGCGGTGTGACCTTCAGCGAGAAGTCACGGTCCTGGACCCACCACTTTTTGAAGTTGAGGTAGCGCTCCAGTTGTTCGTTAATGGCTTCCACTAGCGCGTTGGCGTAGCCCTCCTTGCCGTCCGCGATCGCCTCCCGCAGATCCTTCAGCCTGGCCGGCTCGACGTTGCCGAGCTTCAAGAGCAAATCGCGCGCGAGAGCGAGCGACTTCTCCGCGCCATCTACGCGGCGAGCCTCGCGGAGGGCGTTCGCGATTGGTGACAGTGCCAGCCGTATATTGGGAGCGTTGGCGGCGAATATCTTATCATCTCCCAGCATCTCCGCGAAGCTGCCGGCGACTTCGAGCAGCGTTGTGCGCTGTCTGCGGTCGGAGATGCTGCTGGGCTGGGCGTCCCCATTCGCCAGCCAGTGCAGGGGGACCGCTGCGGGTAAGGCGACGTCCGGCATGATACGGAAGGGCTTCGGCAGGATGTCGGCGAGCGGTTGTGCCACTGAGGACGCCTCGACCACGTGCTTCTTCCACCCTTCGTCGGGGTCTGGGATCCAAATGTCGAGCGCCTCGGGCGTCTCCCTGAACATCATGAAGCGGTCGAACTTTACATCTTTTGCGCCGGCGACGTTGGCGATCGCTTCCGCCTCATCCGACTCGACCATACTCCAACCGAGGCCAAGGTGCGGCCAGCAGGTCGCCTCCCGCTCCACGCTGAAGAAAGGCGAGTAGCGGCAGAGATCGCGCTGCTCGAAGCCAATCCCTGACACGGCCTTCTCGACCGCACTCAGAAGGTGACTCTTCCCAGATTCGTTCGCGCCGACGATGGTCGTAATCCGACTGTCGAACTCGACCTCAACGTAGGGATACCAGGCGTCACGAAACATTTCCCAATCGCCCTTGGGCTGGGCATGGGGCGTCGCCTTGCGGATATGATCGAAGTTAAACGACTTGTAGAAGCGCGCATAGACGGTTGAAAGTCTCATCGTCAATCCATGTAAAGATGGTGTCAGCCGCAGTAATCTGCGAACGCCGGAAGCGCGCGAACGAATGGAGTACTTTGCATGCCTGAACCAAGCGCACAAGATGGGCCGCGCCATCGGCTAGGGAGCTTGAATCGGTTTCAACATCAATAATTGCAGATTCGTGGCCGAATATACGGCAGAGTCCGAGACGAGGCAGTTCTTCCAAGACGATCGCTGCCGAAGGAGCCTCCAGCGAACGGCGGCTACGCCTCACGGTTGCTGCTGAAAGCTGCGGGTCACCATCCGGCCCTAGGCCGAATGTCAGGAACGCGCCGCATCGCTGCCGTCGGGTAGCGGTGAGCGGCGAAAGGCCGTTCACAATACTGAGACTTGAACTGGCGACGAGAGGCCACGGCAAACCAGACGAGATGTCCGGGTGACGGGGCCCGGCGTCAAAACCGCCTTCCGCGTCCCCCTCGGCGTCAATTCGCTCAAGGTAGTCAGAGAAGGATAGCGCGTCACGAGACCTCGCAGCAACTCGATCCGCTGGGCCTCCTCGAGATAGCGCGCGCTGCTCAACAAATTGCGTACATTCCATTTGTTGAAATCGAATTTTGTCCCGAGCATATCCAGCCCCACGAAGAAGGCCGTTGGTCGGTCCGACATCGGCAGCAACTCAACCCAAGCGAAAAGTGCGGGCAGCTCGTGGTCTCTTATCCATTTACGATCGCCATATTCGGCCATCACCGCTTCAAGCCCACTCAAGATCGTGTCGGCAGGAACAACGAGGCCACCAACGACCATGCGTTGCGCTAGCTCGCGCCTTTACACCATGGGTAATGTTTCCAATCAGAATTTCATTGAACTCTGCGGCTCGATCGCCATGAGGCATGAGGACGGCACATCCAACAAACCGCGCGACGCGTACCAGGTCATTAGGGGAATCTTCCTCCTTGACTGTGTGGGCAGCCGCTATGAGAACTTCGGCAATATCGCACGTCTGGGCTCGCTCTCTGGAGCGGTTTGCAGCAGCGCGCGCAAAGTCGGGCCAATTGCCGAACTTGCCCTCCGGCATCGGCTCGTGCCGCTGCTGCCAGATCACTTGCAGCCCGACGGCAGCTTCGGCTCCCGGACAAGGAGGCAACGTATTAAAACGGCCTCGGCGTCTTCGGTGCCAATGGTCGTAAGTACGACGCGGTACTCGTGGACATGCGAGATCCGCATTTCGTCCAGGGCGTGTCGGTTGGACTTGTTGGCCGCAAATGCAACCTTGGCAGCATGAACGCCTGCCAGATCGGCTCCGAGCATATCGTCCAGAATCGGCACTTGACTGGCGCAGGAACCCCCCGCATTGCCCAAGTAAGCCGTGCCATGTGATGGCGCGAAGCTGATTGAGCGATGAGCTACCGCCCCTTGCATCGACGAGACCATCTCGCACCATCGGTAGTCTTTAGCCGAAACAGAGTGAGGTCAGCCGGCGCGTGCGGCCTTTGTGCGATTACGTCCACCTGCCGCTCTTTTAACGCTACGCACGGAGACGGCTTTGGGAGCCACGACGTCGCCGAGCCGCTCTATACGGAGGGGCGCGCGCGAGGGAAGGCGAACGACGAGTTCGAGTTGCCCCCCAATCGCCTCGACGTAGCTTTTAAGAGTAGACAAGTACATGTCGGCTTGTTTCTCGATCTTCGAGACCGAAGGCTGCTTGATCTTGAGGACCGAAGCGATTTCGGCCTGGGCCTTTCCAGCGGCACGCCGCAAATCGCCGAGACTCTCGACTTCTCCCCTTAACTCTTCGAAACGCGCGTCGACCCGCTCCCGACGATCCTCGGGGAGCGCAGCGATTAGGTCATCAAGCTTGCGTCCCATCACTTCTTCTCCTTCTTCGCCGCCGCCAAACGGTCGAGATGCCCTTGATAGCGCTTGTCCGCCTTGGCGATTAGACTTTTATAGAAGCGCTTCTCACTCACGCCCGACTTATCGCCGGCGACGAGCAGGATCGCCTTCCGCTTCCGATCGAATGCGAACGCAACCCGCCAGACACCATCATCAGCGTCGAAGCGAAGTTCTTTCATGTTCGCGAACGACGAGTCATTCAAGGTATCCGCATGCGGTCGCCCCAGCTGGGGCCCGAACACACCGAGCAGCTTAGCCGAAGCCAATAGCTCATCTTGGACTGTCTGGGGCAACGCCTCGAACTCCCCATCGAACTCATCGCCAAAAACGACTTCCCAAGTCATATATAGCTCCTAGGCTATGTAGTCAACATCATCAAGCTGCCGAACGATAGTCTGCGGCCGAAACAAGGTACGCGCGGTCGACGATAATCCGGCCGCCGTTGACACGACTGGCAATTCGCGACCTGTCTGCGCTATCGAGCGGCATCGTCACCGGCGTTCTGACGGGCATGGCCGGCGCGTAGCTGTCGCTTGCCCAGAATCCCGGCTTGTCGTGAAGGATATGACCGCCAGCAAGGGTTCCATCGCGCCGGCAGCGCTCACCGTCGCCAAATATGGAAACCGGTGCCGGCGAGGGTTCGCGTGTCTGGCGGGGAAGGTCCCTGGCCCGGAGGTGAAGCCGGCGAGGCGCTTACGCTGGTCCATGCGTAATCGTGCGGAGGACCGCGCCGCGCCGCGCTGTGCATCGCATCTCTCGTCCCGCTGCGCTGCTGAGGCCTCTTCTGTCAGGCGGTCTAGGTTTCGCGCTTCGGGCCGAGCAGGAACACTATGAGGGCAGCGACGAACGTGGCAACAGCACTGTAGGCAATGGCGCTGGTAATCCCCGCATTCTCCACCAATAGTCCGCCGAAAATCGCGCCGGCTGCGATTGCCACTTGGAATACTGTGACCAGCAGCACACCGGCGCTTTGGGCCTGCTCGGGAACGGCCCTCCCTACCATCCACGTCTGCAATCCCACTGGCACCGCGCCGAAGGCAAACCCCCACGCGGCAACAGCAATCGCCGAGGCCAAGGCCGATGCTCCCGCCGTCAGCAGCGAAACAGCGGCTATCGCTATGAGCAGCGGTGCAAGGGCCGCGACTGCCTTGAGACTGTACTCGGCCAGAAGCCCGCCGGCCAAATTGCCGAAGAATCCGCCGATGCCAAAAGCAAGCAACACAAGCGAGATCGTCTCTACATCCAGCGCGGGAATCTTCTCGAGGAAGGCGCGGATATAGGTGATTCCGGCGAAGTGGCCGGAAGCGACCAGCAGGACGACCAAAAGCGCAATTTTGACCATCGGAATCTTGGCTACATCCAGCAGGCTGCGGAAGCTAGCCACTCCAATCGGAGGCAGTCTCGGAATGGTTATGAGTTGCACGAGCAGTGTAGCGGCGCCACCGGCTGCGGCGAGCATAAAGGCGCTTCGCCATCCCCAGATATCGCCGACATAAGCGCCGATTGGAGCTGCGCAGACGGTAGCTACGGAAACGCCGGTGAGGATGATCGACATAGCGCGCGGCAGGAGGTGGCTTGGAACGAGCCGCATCGCCAGTGCTGCCGACATCGACCAGAAGCCTCCGAGCGCTATGCCGAGCACGACGCGTGCAGTCAGGAGAGCCGCCAGCGACCACGCGCCGGCCGCAAGAACGTCCGACAGGATCAGCAGCAGCGTCATGGTCCACATGACGGTCCTGCGGTCCAGGCGCTTTGTGATAATGGCCACCGTCGGCGCCGAGATCGCCCCGACGATAGCTGTCGCCGTCATCGCCTGTCCAGCCGCTCCCTCGCTGATACCGAGATCATGCGCGAGGGGCGTGAGCAGGCTGACAGGCAGAAACTCTGCCGTGACCAGCCCGAAGGTGCCCAAGGAAAGCGAAATGACCGCACCCCATGCGGGACCAGACGGTGGGACGGGCTTTTCTGGGTCGCGCAGAACAGCGTCCATGACACCTGCTGCGGATTGGGTCATGAACGAATTCTCCACTTTGATGCAATGCAACGTGATGTTGGCTGCCTTGACCCAAATCTAAAAACACAAGCGCATTTCCCGGCGGCGTTGCACGGAGGAGGGGATGTTCATTGCTTCGCGATATTTTGTGACGGTGCGGCGCGCAACATCGATGCCGGTTTCCTTCAGCCGGACAGCGATGTCCTCATCGGAAAGCACGTCGCCGGGAGATTCTGCGGCAATGATCGCTTTGATCCGATGCCGGACAGCTTCAGCGGAGTGCGCATCGCCGCCTTGGCAGGACGCGATCGCGACGGTGAAAAAATACTTCAGCTCAAAGACTCCACGCGGGGTAAGCATGTATTTGTTCGAGGTCACCCGGCTTACCGTTGACTCGTGCACGCCGATCGCATCAGCGACTGTTCTAAGATTGAGAGGCCGCAGGTGGGCGACGCCATGTTCCAAAAAGGCATCCTGCTGACGCACGATTTCAGCCGCAACCTTAACAATGGTCTTGGCGCGCTGATCGAGGCTGCGGATTAGCCAGTTCGCATTTTGCAAGCATTCGTCGAGAAATGCTTGGTCTTTCGAATTTTGGGCAGTTTGACGCGTGACTTCGGCATAGTAGGTTTGGTTGATCAGCAGCTTCGGCAGCGTGGCGGGATCAAGTTCGATCTGCCACCCGCCTTGCGGCGAGGGCGTGACCCAGACGTCGGGTATGATTGATTCAGACGCACCGGATTGGAATCTGTTCCCAGGCTTGGGATCGAGCGCCCGAATCTCATGCATCATGTCGAGAAGGTCTTCTTCATCGACGCCGCAATGCTGCTTCAGCGCCTCAAAATCGCGTCGCGCGAGCATTTCAAGATTGGCAACCAAAGCTGCCATTGCTGGGTCGAGCCGGTTTCGCTGGCGCAACTGGATCTCGAGGCATTCTCTGAGATTTCGCGCAAAAACTCCCGGTGGATCAAATTGCTGCAACGTCCCGAGAACCCGTTCCACAACAGCCTCACGGACATTCAGGCTCTCGGCCAGCTCCAGAAGGTTTGCCCGAAGATAGCCAGTGTCTTCCAGATCGGCGGCAAGCTGGCCAGCGATCAGCCGCTCCTGTGGTGTGAACGCAGTGAGGGCGATCTGACGAGCGACATGGTCGTGCAATGTTTCGGCGAGGGTGGCAAACTCGTCGAGGGAAGGCCCATTGCCCGGCGGGTTGTTGGTCGTGTTGCGAAGGGATTTCCATTGCCCGAGCCGTTCAGGCGAACCTGCCCCGGTCGGTCCTTCAACGGCGTTTGCGAAAGGGCCGACAGGCTGATCCGCTCCCGAAATCGAAACGTCGTCAAAAGGCCCGCCATCGTTTGATGCAGATTCCAAGAGCGGGTTCTTCTCGATTTCCCGCTCCACGAACTGATGCAGTTCAGGATGCGCCAGTTGCAGCAAGCGAATCGACTCAATCAGTTGAGGCGATGCGACCATGGATTGCTTCTGGCGCTGAAGCAGGCTTGCTGAGGATTGCATGGTGAGCGGGATAATCCTGTCGAGGAGCCCCTTGGGGCCGGCAATGGCACCAATGGGACGTTTGCTAGGTCATGCGGCGGCTTTCAGCGTTTCGAGAACGTTTTGCGGGGATGAGACGCCATACGGGTCGGCCTCGCAGTTGTCGGAGAAACCTTCCTCCTCAAACCACTGCTCCACCACGCCATTGTTGATCAGGGCGGCGTAGCGCCAGGAGCGCATCCCGAAGCCGAGATTGTCCTTGGCGACCAGCATGCCCATTTTGCGTGTGAACTCGCCTGAGCCATCGGGGATGAGCTCGACCTGCTTCAGGCCCAAGGACTTCCCCCACGCATTCATGACGAAGGCATCGTTGACTGAGACGCAGTAAATCGCGTCAATTCCCTGCTTCGCAAACTCATCATAGAGCTCTTCGAACTTGGGCAATTGGTAGGTCGAGCAGGTCGGGGTGAAGGCGCCAGGCAGCGAGAACAGGATGACCCGCTTGCCGTCAAAGTAGTCGTCAGATGTCTTTTCTTCCCAGCGATATGGATTTGGCCCCTGGACTGACTTATCGTGAACACGCGTGAGAAAGGTGACGAAGGGAACTTTCTTTTGAACTGTCATTAACTTGCTCCTGCAAAAGTAGAAACTGGCGCGCTGAATTCTGGCAGAGGCTGGCGCAATACCGAGCTAAGGCTCGTATGCCGGGCACGGAGTGAGGACCTCGCGGTTAGCAGCCTCCTTTTCCATGCCGGGGAACGTCTTGGCTGCTGGTCTTTGCCACCCGAACGCAATCGATCTGAGCGAGCTGGTGACCGTCGAGCCGCATGCTTTCCACGGCTATGGCGCCGCAAGCGGGATCGATCACTCGCGCTCGTTCCCGGGGAAAAGTGATAGCGGCCGGAAGTAGCCAATATCGCAAGCATGTGCAGGCCTCGAATGTATTACGCAACAGACCCGCGTTACTGGACTGGTACAGCGTGTTGTCGATATGTGGCAGTGACCCGCCGACCTTGGCTTGGGTGACCCCTTGAGGACTCTTCGGCACTCACATGCTGAACAGAACCGGGAAACGGCAATTGCGCCAGCGCCCCGTGTTGGCGTGCCGGCATCGGACCAGCCATGCGCAAAGCGGCTACCCAGCAAGGACCTCCGGAGGAGACGATGTCCCGATGTTCAACGGGCGCGGGCACCGTCTCCTCAGGCCACGGTCTAGAGCTTCGCGTGTCGGGCATGGTGCAAGTCGCTTTCATCGTTTTTGACAGTGCTCTAACCAGGAGCAGCAAGCGGCGTGCCATTTCAAATAGAGGTGCTGTCGGACCGCCCCTTCTTCTCGGAGGCCGTGTCTTAGAAGATCGGGCGCGCGCTATGCCGCCTCGTGTCATAGGCAACAACGATGCTGTATGGTGCGGATATTTGGCGCTTCAGCCCTAGCTGGGCAAAGACGAACCGGAAGCCGAGCCGATGCACTACCTGAGGCTGGCGGGCACTCCAGTCATTGCGTAGCGTGTGCCGCTAGCGTTCTTGGGTGCGCAGGCACGCCTATCGCGAACATGCGCCTGTCGCGGCAACCATGAGCGCGCGCTCTTGGGCAAGCGCCTTGGCCCCGTGAGGATCGAATTCCCCAATCGTGTCTGTTTGCCGCCCTCTTATGTTCGAAACTGGACCAGAATGTCGCAAGCCCGACCGAAAGGTCGACCAGCGCGTACTATCCGACACGTTCTGTCGCCTTCGTTTCGTCCGCGACGCCGGCCTATTTCGCCGAGCTCTTCTCCGGCCTCAGGCTAAGCCGCTGAAAGCATCACAAATTTTTTTCTTCGGTCGGCCAAATTGGCACGAGTTTTGAAGCACCTTCGTTGCGGGCCGGGACCCGCCGACCGACTTTCATTTCGTGGATGGCACGAATGGAACGAAGAAAGAAAAGCAAAATGTCAAATCCGCGTCGGATAGCGTCTATGGGCAGGGGGTCCTCGGCGAAACCGCCCTTACCCAACAGCTCGCCGCCCTTGTCGACCCTTGCGCAGGAAATCTTGGCCGGCGGCGGCTCAAAGGCCCACCACACCGACCTTATCCTGAAATCGATGGTGCACGATAAAGTTCTGCATCTCGCCGCGCGGTGTGCCTAGACAGTTACACGTTGGCCGATCTTGATAATCGGTCTGCTTTCGGACGACGTCGTCTACATGCCGTCTTAGGTCTTCGCTGCCGCAGCACCCGCCGGCCACCTTCCGCCCTTCCCATCGCTATAGAGTGAAGTGCCAGCATGTCCGAACAACCTTTGCCGACGCTGCCGATGTGGCGCGTCGATCACATTGAGCCCTCGCCCGAGATGTTGGCGCTACGGGCCAACGGTCCGATCCACCGCGTGCGCTTCCCGTCCGGGCACGAAGGCTGGTGGGTGACAGGCTATGACGAGGCCAAGGCGGTGTTGTCCGACGCGGCGTTCCGGCCCGCGGGAATGCCGCCGGCGGCATTCACCCCGGATTCGGTGATTCTCGGTTCGCCAGGATGGCTGGTCTCGCACGAGGGGGGCGAGCATGCGCGGTTACGCACGATCGTGGCGCCGGCCTTCAGCAACGGCAGGGTGAAGCTGCTCGCGCAGCAGGTCGAGGCGATCGCCGCGCAGTTGTTCGACACGCTGGCGGCCCAGCCCCAGCCCGCCGATCTGCGGCGCCACCTCTCCTTTCCGCTTCCGGCCATGGTCATCAGCGCGCTGATGGGCGTGCTCTACGAGGATCACGCCTTTTTCGCCGGGCTGTCCGACGAGGTGATGACGCACCAGCATGAAAGCGGCCCGCGAAGCGCGTCGCGCTTGGCCTGGGAAGAACTCCGCGCCTACATTCGCGGCAAGATGCGGGACAAGCGCCAGGATCCGGGCGACAACCTGCTGACGGATCTGCTCGCGGCGGTCGACCAGGGCAAGGCGACCGAGGAAGAGGCGATCGGCCTGGCCGCGGGCATGCTCGTGGCGGGTCACGAGAGCACCGTCGCGCAGATCGAATTCGGCCTGCTGGCCATGTTCCGCCATCCGCAACAGCGCGAACGCCTGGTCGGCGATCCATCCCTGGTGGACAAGGCGGTGGAGGAAATCCTGCGCATGTACCCGCCGGGCGCGGGCTGGGACGGCATCATGCGCTATCCGAGGACCGACGTGACCATTGCGGGCGTGCATGTTCCCGCGGAGAGCAAGGTGCTGGTCGGCCTGCCGGCGACGTCCTTCGATCCGCGCCATTTCGACGACCCGGAAATCTTCGACATCGGACGTGACGAAAACCCGCACCTGGCGTTCTCCTATGGGCCGCACAACTGCGTCGGCTTGGCGCTGGTCAGGCTGGAACTCAAGGCGGTGTTCGGTTCAATCTTCCAGCGCTTTCCCGCGCTACGCCTGGCCGTGGCGCCCGAAGAACTGAAGTTGCGCAAGGAGATCATCACTGGCGGGTTCGAGGAGTTCCCGGTGCTCTGGTGATGCGGGGACGCCACCAGGAATCGCGACGTTCTCGAGTTGCCGGCGCGCCTGCCGCGCGCCGATCAGATCAGCCAGCCAACAGGTGACCAAGATGGACGTGCAAGATACCACGGTAGCATGCCGGGACGCCTTCGCCGAACTGGCGTCGCCAGCGTGCATTCAGGACCCGTACCCATTCATGCGGTGGTTGCGCGAGCACGATCCGGTACATCGCGCGGCGTCGGGCCTCTTTCTGTTGAGCCGCCACGCCGACATCTACTGGGCGCTCAAGGCCACGGGCGATGCTTTTCGGGGGCCGGCGCCAGGCGAACTGGCGCGCTATTTCCCGCGGGCGGCGACCAGCCTGTCGCTAAGTTTGCTGGCGTCCACTTTAGCGATGAAGGAACCACCAACGCATACGCGTCTGCGCCGGCTGATCTCACGCGATTTCACCATGAGCCAGATCGACAAGCTGAGGCCGACCATTGCTCGCATCGTCGCAGCGCGCCTGGACGGCATGGCGCCCGCGCTGGAACGCGGGGAGGCGGTAGACCTGCATCGGGAATTCGCGCTGGCCTTGCCCATGCTGGTTTTCGGCGAACTGTTCGGCATGCCCCCGGACGACATGTTGGGGCTCGTCGGCGGCATCAGCGCCATTCTGGAAGGCCTGAGCCCGCACGCAAGCGATCCGCAGCTCGCCGCGGGGGACGCGGCCAGCGCCAGGGTGCAGGCCTACTTCGGCGACCTCATACAGCGCAAGCGTACAGATTCCCGCCACGACATCGTGTCAATGCTGGTCGGCGCACACGACGACGATTCCGACATGCTGTCGGATGCGGAATTGATCAGCATGCTCTGGGGCATGCTGCTGGGCGGCTTCGCCACCACTGCCGCGGCCATCGGCCATGCGGTCCTGGCGATGCTGGCGTATCCCGAACAGCGGCATTGGCTGAAGGGAGATGCCGTGGGGGTGAAGGCATTCGTCGAAGAAGCCCTGCGCTACGACGCGCCCGCCATGTTCAGCTCCATTCCGCGTATCGCCCAGCGCGACATCGAACTGGGCCGCGTGGTGATCCCGAAGAACGCGGACGTGCGCGTGCTCATCGCGGCCGGCAATCGCGACCCGGACGCCTTCGCCGATCCCGATCGCTTCGATCCCGTGCGGTTCTACGGCACCAGTCCTGGCATGTCGATCGACGGGAAGATCATGCTGACCTTCGGCCACGGCATCCACTTCTGCCTTGGTGCCCAACTGGCCCGGGTGCAGTTGGCCGAAAGCCTGCCGCGGATCCAGGCGCGCTTCCCCACGCTGGCATTGGCCGAGCAGCCGACCCGGGAGCCCTCCGCGTTCCTTAGGACATTCCGCGCGCTGCCGGTACGGCTGCATGGGCAGGAGGGCTGAGATGCGCGTCGTAGTCGATCAGGATCTGTGCGGAACGACCGGGCAGTGCGTGCTGACGCTGCCGGGCACCTTTCGCCAGCGCGAACCGGACGGCGTGGCCGAAGTGTGCGTGGCGACGGTCCCGCAGGCGCTGCACGCCGCCGTGCGGCTTGCGGCCAACCAGTGCCCGGTCGCCGCCATTCGTGTCATCGAGAGCGACGCTGGCCATGACGAGCGCGCCAGCGCCGACCCTGCGCCTTCTCCGGTGGAGGCCGAGCGGCATGCTGCGAAAGACCAGTGCAATTCAGGAGACACGATGGGACGGTTTGAAGGCAAGGTGGCCGTGGTGACCGGCGCCGGCGCCGGCATCGGCAAGGCATGCGCTCTCGCCATCGCGCGCGGGGGCGGCAGAGTGGTGGTGGCCGACATTGATGGCTCGGCGGCCATCGCCTGCACCGCGCAGATCGCGGCCGAAGCAGGCCACGCGCTGCCCATAGCCATGGATATCGCTGATGAGCAGGCGGTGGCAGCGCTGTTCGAGACGGCGGAGCGGCACTTCGGGGGGGTCGACCTGCTGGTGAACAATGCGAGCGCCATGCATCTGACCCCGCGCGACCGCGCCATCCTCGACCTGGACCTGGCGGTATGGGATCAGACCATGGCGACCAATCTGCGCGGCACGCTGCTCTGCTGCCGGCAGGCCATCCCACGGATGATCGCCCGCGGCGGTGGCGCGATCGTCAACATGTCGTCGTGCCAGGGGCTCAGCGGTGACACGGCGCAGACGTCCTACGCCGCGTCGAAGGCGGCGATGAACATGCTGTCGGCCTCGCTCGCCACCCAGTACGGTCACTCTCAGATCCGCTGCAACGCGGTTGCGCCGGGTCTTATCATGACCGAGCGTCTCCTCGCCAAGCTGGACGAGTGCATGCAACGGCATCTGCGCCGGCACCAGCTCCTGCCGCGCGTCGGCCGTCCCGAGGACGTTGCCGCACTCGTGGCGTTCCTGCTCTCCGACGATGCTGCGTTCATCACCGGCCAGGTCGTGTGCATCGACGGCGGCATGCTGGCGCATGTGCCGACATACGCCGACGGTGGCAACAGCTGCGCCGCGCGCCCTGCCGGCGACACCGAATCGGCGGCGGCGGCGCGCTGCTGATGGACATGCTGCTCAACCCGCTGAACCGTCGGCACCGGCTGCGGTGCGACATCCCGGTCATGCCTGGCGCTTTCCCCCTGGTCGGGCATCTTCCCGCCATTGTCTGCGACCTGCCGCGGCTGCTGCAGCGAGCAGAACGGACGCTGGGCAGCCACTTCTGGCTGGATTTCGGCCCTGCCGGACATCTGATGACCTGTGTGGATCCGGACGCTTTCTCACTGCTCAAGCACAAGGACGTGTCCTCGGCGCTGATCGAAGAGATCGCGCCCGAATTGCTTGGCGGAACGTTGGTTGCCCTGGACGGCGGCGCGCACCGGCAGGCGCGCGATGCCATCAAGGCAGCGTTCTTGCCCAAGGGACTGACCCAGGCCGGGATCGGCGACCTGTTCGCGCCCGTCATCCAGGCGCGGGTGCAGGCGTGGCGCGCCCGCGGCGAGGTAACCATCCTGCGCGAAACCGGGGACCTGATGCTGAAGCTCATCTTCAGCCTCATGGGAATCCCCGCGCAGGATCTGCCGGGATGGCATCGCAAGTACCGGCAATTGCTGCAATTGATCGTAGCCCCCCCGGTCGACCTGCCCGGACTGCCCTTGCGGCGCGGCCGTGCCGCCCGCGACTGGATCGACGCGCAGTTGCGCCGGTTCGTCCGCGATGCGCGCGCGCATGCCGCGCGCACCGGGCTGATTAACGACATGGTGAGCGCCTTCGACCGCAGCGACGGTCCGCTCTCCGATGACGTCCTGATCGCGAATATTCGCTTGCTGCTGCTTGCCGGTCACGACACCACTGCCTCGACGATGGCCTGGATTGTGATCGAGCTGGCGCGGCAGCCTGTGCTGTGGGACGCCCTGGTCGAGGAGGCGCAACGCGTGGGCGCGGTGCCGACCCTGCACGCGGACCTGGCGCAGTGTCCGGTCGCCGAGGCGCTGTTTCGCGAGACACTGCGCCTGCATCCGGCGACCACGCTCCTGCCGCGTCGCGCGCTGCAGGAATTGCAACTCGGCCAACGGCGCATTCCCGCGGGCACCCATCTATGCATCCCGCTGCTGCATTTCTCGACCTCGGCGCTGCTGCACGAGGCGCCTGATCAGTTCCGCCTGGCGCGGTGGCTGCTACGCACGGAGCCGATCCGGCCGGTTGACATGCTGCAGTTCGGTACCGGCCCACACGTCTGCATCGGCTACCACCTGGTATGGCTGGAAATGGTGCAGTTCTGCATCGCCTTGGCGCTGACCATGCACAAGGCCGGGGTGCGGCCGCAGTTGCTGAGCGACGTCGAAAAGGGCCGGCGCTATTACCCGACCGCACATCCGTCAATGAAAATTCGAATAGGCTTTTCATGAGCTGGCATCGCATGCCCTGTGTGGCAAGGCAGCGGCGCCGGCGGGGCGCGGCATTGCTGCACTCAGCGCACGCACTCGTGTGACGCCGGCAACACCGTGACGACTTGCGCTCGCCGTGGCCGTCTCAGCTACAAGGACATCAACAACATGCAGACCGGTTCCACTCCACGCGACCGAATTGGCGTTTCCGCATTCGGCGGATTGGGCGCGCAGGCGCGCGGCGCCTCTGGCGGGCTGCTCCCGGAGATCTGGATGCAGGACGGCGCAAAGCGGGTCGAACAGGCTCTGGGGCGTCTGCTCTGCGCCGAAGACGACGGTAAGACAGAGCTGATGGCGGCCATGCGCTACGCCACCTTGCATGGCGGGAAGCGCACCCGCGCCTTGCTCTGTCTGGCTGCCGGCGCACTGGCGGGCACGCCGGCGCACATGCTCGACGACGTCTGCGCCGCCATCGAGATGATGCACGCCTGTACCCTGGTCCACGACGACCTGCCCGCGATGGACGACGACGTGCTTCGCCGCGGCCTTCCGACCGTGCACGTAAAGTTTGGCGAAGCCACTGCGATCCTGGTCGGCGATGCGCTGCAGGCCCACGCCTTCCTCACCCTGGCGAGCCTGGATGCGCCGGGCGACAACCGTATCGCGCTCGTGCGCGAACTGGCGCGGGCGGTGTCCGCCGAGGGTGCCGCAGGCGGGCAGGCCATCGATCTGTCGTTGGTCGGAAAGCCTGCCGGGCTGGACAGGATCCTGGCGATGCATGGGATGAAAACCGGAGCGCTAGTGCGCGCGTCGGTTCGCATGGGCGCGCTATACTCCATCGCGGAGGATGCCGCGCACGCTGCGCTGTATAATGCGCTCGATCGCTACACCGCCTGTTTCGGCCTGGCTTTGCAGGTGGCCGACGACATTCTCGACGCGACGGCGGATACCGCGACTCTTGGCAAGACCCCCGGCAAGGACGCGGCGGCGCAGAAGCCGACCTGCGCGTCGATCATGGGGCTGCAGGCTGCGCGCCAGTTCGCCCTGTACTTGTTGCACGACGCCGGGGAGGCCATCGCCCCTCTGGGGCCGCGTGCGGAAGGGTTGGCGCAGATGCTGCAGCGGGCCAACCTCTATCTGTCCGCGCCATACGCATGAGCGTGCGCATCCGTAAGGACTCGCCCCTGTGCTGCTGCGATCGGCCGGCGGGCGCTGCATGCTGCGCTGTGTCCGTGTCGGCGGCGACGTGCGCGGCGTCTGCCCGTTTCTGTTCTCGTTAGCCTTCTGCAGAAGGAACATCCCGCGTGAACTTGTCCGAACAGATCCTTTCCGAAATGCGCCACCTGCTGAGCGATATGAGCGACGGCGGCAGTGTCGGTCCGTCCGTCTACGATACGGCGCGAGCTCTGCAGTTCCACGGCAACGTCACCGGTCGGCAGGACGCATACGCGTGGCTCATCGCGCAGCAACAGGCCGATGGCGGATGGGGAAGTGCGGACTTCCCGCTGTTTCGCCATGCGCCTACCTGGGCGGCGTTGCTGGCATTGCAGCGTGCCGATCCTCTTCCTGGCGCTGCCGACGCAGTCCACGCTGCAACCCGGTTCCTCGAGCGCCAGCCCGATCCCTACGCGCATGCGGTGCCGGAAGACGCGCCCATCGGCGCGGAGCTGATCCTGCAGCAGTTGTGGGACGAGGCCGCATCCTTGCTGGGTGGCGTGGCGTTTCCGCGCCACCCGGCGCTGTTGCCGTTGCGGCAAGCACGCCTGGCCAAGCTGGGGGCAGTTGGGACGTTGCCGAGCGGCCATCCATTGCTGCACTCCTGGGAAGCCTGGGGGACGTCGCCGGCCACCGCATGCCCGGACGACGACGGCAGCATTGGCATCAGTCCAGCGGCCACCGCCGCGTGGCGTGCGCACGCCGTGACACAGGGAAGAACGCCGCACGTCGGGCGCACCGACGGGTATCTGCAGGCTGCATCGCGGGCAACGCGCACCGGCATTGAAGGTGTCGTTCCCAACGTCTGGCCGATCAATGTGTTCGAGCCATGCTGGTCGCTGTACACCCTGCATCTGGCCGGTCTGTTCGCGCATCCCGCGCTCGCCGAGGCGGTGCAAGTGATCATCGCGCAACTCGACGCCCGCCTCGGAGTCCGCGGTCTGGGCCCTGCCTTGCACTTCGCGGCCGATGCGGACGACACCGCCGTTGCGTTGTGCGTCCTTCGCCTTGCAGGCCGCGACCCGGCGGCCGACGCGTTGCGCCAGTTCGACACCGGCGAGCTGTTCGTCACCTTCCCGGGCGAGCGCAATGCCTCGGTGTCGACCAACATCCATGCCCTGCATGCGTTGCGAATCTTGGGAAAACCCGCGGCCGGCACCAGCGCCTACGTCCAGGCCAATCGCAACGCCCACGGTGTATGGGACAACGAAAAATGGCACGTTTCGTGGCTGTATCCAACCGCGCATGCGGTCGCTGCGCTCGCGCAAGGCAACCCCCACTGGCGCGACGAGCGCGCGCTGGCCGGGCTGCTGCGGACGCAGCGCGACGACGGCGGCTGGGGCGCTGGTCGCGCGTCCACATTCGAGGAAACCGCGTATGCGCTGTTCGCGTTCCACGTGATGGACGGGAGCGAAGAGCCGGCAGGGCGCCGGAGCATTGCGCAGGCGGTGGCGCGTGCGCTCAAGTGGATGCTCGCCCGCCACGCAGCGCACGCACTGCCCCAGACACCGCTGTGGATCGGCAAGGAACTGTATTGCCCCACTCGGGTGGTGCGCGTGGCCGAACTCGCCGGGTTGTGGCTGGCGCTTCGTTGGGGGCGGCACGTCTCGGCCGAGGGAGCAGGAGCGGGGCCATGATCCAGACCGATCGCGCGCTGCAGCAGGTGCTGGAGTGGGGGCGTTCCCTGACCGGGTTCGCCGACGAGCATGCCATAGAAGCGGTCAGGGGCGGCCAGTACATCCTGCAGCGCATCCAGCCGAGCCTGCGCGACACCAGCGCCCGCACCGGCCGCGATCCGCTGGACGAAACGCTGATCGTGGCGTTCTATCGCGAACTGGCGCTGCTCTTCTGGCTCGACGATTGTAACGACCTTGGCCTGATCGCGCCGGAGCAGCTCGCCGCGGTGGAGCAGGCGCTGGGGCAGGGTGTGCCGTGCGCGCTTCCCGGATTCGAGGGCTGTGCTGTGCTGCGCACTTCGCTCGCCGCGCTCGCCTACGATCGTCGCGACTATGCTCAGCTTCTCCACGATACCCGGTGCTACTGCGCGGCGCTGCGCGCCGGACACGCGCAGGCGGCAGGGGCGCAGCGCTGGTCCTACGCCGAGTACTTGCACAACGGCATCGATTCGATCGCCTACACGAACGTGTTCTGTTGCCTGTCCTTGCTGTGGGGGCTGGACATGGCGACCTTGCGCGCGCGTCCGGCGTTTCGCCAGGTTCTGCGGCTCATCTCCGCGATAGGGCGCTTGCAGAACGACCTGCATGGACGCGAAAAGGATAGATCGGCCGGCGAGGCCGACAACGCGGCGATCCTGCTGCTGCAGCGCTATCCGGCCATGCCTGTGGTGGAGTTCCTCAACGACGAGCTGGCCGGCCACACACGCATGCTGCACCGGGTGATGGCGCAAGAACGCTTTCCCCCGCCGTGGGGACCGCTGATCGAAGCCATGGCGGCCATCCGCGCGCAGTACTACGAGACCTCAACCAGTCGCTACCGCAGCGACGCTGCGGGCGGAGGCGAGCGTGCGCCGGCCTGAACGCGCGGGAGACGGCGGCGTCCGCGCGCTGCCGTCGGTCCGATCCGACGCAACGCCCTCGCCCGATGACGCGGAAGGAGCGAGCATCAGCGACACCAACCTGAGCCGGCGCAAGGACGACCACCTGGACATCGTGCTGGATCGGCGAACGGCACGGGCCAAGGCCGCTGGCTGGGAGTACATTCGTTTCGAACACTGTGCATTGCCTGAGTTGGACCTGACGCAGATCGACCTCAGCGCCTCGCTGCTGGGCAAGACCATGCGCGCGCCTCTGCTGATCAGCTCCATGACCGGCGGCATGCCACGTGCCGAGGCCATTAACCGCCATCTGAGCGAGGCAGCGCAAGCCTTGGGGATCGCCATGTGCGTCGGTTCGCAGCGCGTGAGCCTGCAATCCCGCAACTCCCAGGGGCTGACGCGCGCGCTGCGCCGCCTGGCCCCAGACGTTCCCTTGCTGGCCAATATCGGCGCCGCGCAACTGCGTCAGCCCGACGGCCTGGACCTTGCCCGCCGGGCGGTGGATGCACTGGAGGCCGATGGACTCATCGTCCATCTCAATCCGCTGCAGGAAGCAGTACAGCCGGAGGGCGACCGCGACTGGCGCGGCGTCCTGGCGCAGATCGCTCGCGCCGCGCGCAGCGTCGGCGTGCCGATCGTAGCCAAGGAAGTGGGGTCGGGCCTGTCCGCCTCGGTGGCCTGTGCGCTCGTCGAGGCGGGCGTGGCGGTGATCGATGTCGCCGGCGCCGGCGGCACCAACTGGGCCGCGGTGGAGGGCGAGCGCGCTCCCGATGCCGCCGACCGCGCAGTGGCAATGGCATTCGCGGATTGGGGGATTGCGACCCCGGCCAGCGTGCAGGCGGTACGTCGGGCGCTGCCAGCGGTGAAGCTGATCGCGTCGGGCGGGATCAGCGACGGCGTCGACGTGGCCAAGGCCATCCGCTTGGGCGCGGACATCGCCGGGCAGGCAGCCGGCGTGCTGCGCGCGGCTACGCAATCCAGCGAGGCGGTTGTCGCGCATTTCGAGATCGTTATCCGCCAGTTGGCCGTCGCCTGCTTCTGCACCGGCTCGGCTGATCTGGTGGCGTTGCGTCAGGCGCGCTTGTTGCCCTCGGCGCACCTGCCCACCGGTTGACGCCGGCGGCGCCCGTACGTGCGGCGGGCGCTAGTCTTACTGAGTGAGAAAGTCTCGGAAGCGGGAGGATTGCCTGGTCGCGGGGTTGTTCGGGTGCTGCATCGTGATCGGGGAGGCACCCCGCCATGCCCCGAACGGACAGCCGAGAGTAAAGCGGTATTCGACGGCTATGTCGATGCTTGATCAGGGTGACCGGTCACGCAGAGCGAGAAGCCCCTAAAAGGGTCGGAACACCAGGTGCGGCGGGAGACCGGCAGGAGCAGATGGTACAAAGCCATTGCCATCAAGGAGTGGCGATCACATTGACCCCCAGTCAGCGCGGCCGGCCGTATGAACCAGAAGAGACGAGCGATTTCAGCCGCCGGACCTCTTGATTTAACATTCCGATGTTTCGGAGCGCTGATCGGGCGTCAGCTTCGGACGGCCTCCACGGTCGGGGGACGCTAAGGCAGGAAGATTGATCTCTTTGCGTATCATTGTACCTATGGTAGATATGCTAACAGATCATAAGTTGTTGACTCGATCGCTGGATAAGATACCCTGCCATATCATCGTGCATTGAAATGGGTCGTATACGTATCATAATGGACTCTCAATCAGATATTCTGCGCGAAATCGGCGGGCTTTTCAGGCAGGCGAGGCTGGCCGCTGCCATGACGCAGGAGCAGGTCGCTCATTTGGCGGGTATATCCCGTCCCCGATATCGCGACATCGAAACGGGAGCCGCAGCCGCGCGTGCAACAACGCTCATGAATATCGCTCGCGCGCTCGGCCTGGAAATGATGCTGGTTCCGCAATTCATGGTGCCGGCTGTCCAGGCTCTATTGCGTCCGCATGATGATGACGATCGACCCGCCTTTGTTTCTCAACCTGACGATGACGATCATGGCCCCAGTCTTTCGCGCACCTAAGACGATCCCGTCGCTCGACGTGCTCTTGAACGCAGTGAAGATCGGCACAATCGTCAGGACGCCGGGCGATTTCAATGCATTCAACTTCGATGAGGCCTACCGCGCGACGGGCGGCTTTCCGGTTCTCAGCCTGTCGTTCCGGGCAGCGACGGGAGGATTGCGGAAAGATCCGAAGCCTCTGGCAAGCGCCTTGCCCGTTTTCTTCGCGAACCTCCTGCCGGAGGAGAAATTGCGCGAGGCGATGGAAAGGCACCACGAAGGCAATGTGCGGCCAGGCAATGACTTCGATCTTTTAGCGGCATTAGGCGCCGATCTGCCGGGAGCCGTACGGGCGTTGCCTAGTGACGGCGCGATAGCGGTTTCGCAGGATGCTTCAAAGGATCAGCCCAAGGCACGATTCTCGCTTGCCGGCGTGCAGATGAAGCTGTCGGTCATGAAGAACATTGGAAAAGGCGGCGGCCTTACCTTGCCGATGGACGACGAGCAGGGCCGGTACATTGCCAAGTTCCCTTCGACGGCCTTTGCGGGCGTTTCCGAGAACGAATTCGCAAACCTGGCGCTGGCAGCAGCAATCGGCATGGACGTTCCTGAATGCGAACTGGTCGAGAAGTCCGATTTTGAGGGCGTTCCCGAAGAATTCAACACGTCATCTGACGGCAAGGTCCTTCTCGTCAAACGCTTCGATCGCGGCGCCGGTGGCGAGAGGATACACATCGAGGATTTCGCTCAGGTCTTCGGTGTCTACCCCTCGCGCAAATATGAGGGAGCTGCTTATCACGACATCGCCTTGGCTCTTGGCGTAGCCGTCTCGCCTACGGCGGCTCTCGAGTTCGTCCGCCGCCTGGCACTGACCGTCATCACCGGCAATGGCGACATGCACCTGAAGAACTGGTCTTTGATCTATCCCGGTAAGGGCGACCAGCCGGCGCTTGCACCAATTTACGACCTCCTATCCACCGTGCCATATATTCCCGCCGACGCCATGGCGCTGTCGCTTGGAGGAGAGCGTTCGTTCAAGGCGCTAGCAGCACCGCGATGGAAAGCATTTGCGAACCGTGCACGGCTTCCGGAGCCAGCAGTCCTGAAGGCAGTGGTCGAGACGGTCAAACTCGTCAACGAACACTGGTGGCATCTGCCTGAGCGCGACCTTGTCGCAGCCAAAGTGCTCGAGCGGATCGACGGACATGTGAAGGCGATGACTCCGATACTGAACTCCTGCGCCGAGAAGTAAACCGAGTCCCTCGGGTTGATATAGCGGAACTATTCGCCCGTGTGGCCGTGGATCGGTGGTATGCTAGGATCGCGCCCAAAGTGGGCGGAGTGTCCACTTGGACACGCGTTCAGCAAGCACGTCAGCTCGCGGCACAGAAGAGTTCGCAGCATCCCGCAGAGGGTCGAGATGCTGTTCGGCCACCTCAATACAACGATGCGGTTCAACCGAATGCGGTGACTGAGGATCGCGATCCGACGCTTTGTGTCGCCAATGTCGCGTCCGCTACACGGGCTGTTCCGACGATCCTTTCTTGGAACTCAAGCTAAACCCCTGAAAAGCAACCATGAAATTATTCTTCGGTTGGATCAGCCAAATTGGCATGAGTCTTGAGATCCTTAGGTGCGAGGCGGCTAGAGCTGCCCGACCGGCATTCAAGTCGCGGCAGCCGCGATGAATGGGAACGAAGGAAGGAAAGCTACATGTCAGGTTTGCGTCAGATCGCCTTTTACGGCAAGGGCGGCATCGGCAAGTCCACCACCTCCCAAAATACGCTCGCCGCCCTGGTCGACCTCGGGCAGAGAATCCTCATCGTCGGCTGCGACCCCAAAGCCGACTCCACCCGCCTGATCCTGAACGCGAAGGCGCAGGATACGGTCCTGCATCTCGCGGCAGAGGAAGGTTCGGTGGAAGACCTGGAACTCGCGGACGTGCTCAAGGTCGGCTACAAAGGCATCAAATGCGTGGAGTCGGGCGGACCCGAGCCAGGTGTCGGCTGCGCCGGCCGCGGCGTGATCACCTCGATCAACTTCCTCGAGGAGAACGGCGCCTACGACGACGTCGACTATGTCTCCTACGACGTGCTCGGGGATGTGGTGTGTGGCGGTTTCGCGATGCCGATCCGCGAGAACAAGGCCCAGGAAATCTATATCGTCATGTCCGGCGAGATGATGGCGCTCTATGCCGCCAACAACATCGCCAAGGGTATCCTGAAATACGCCCATTCGGGCGGCGTGCGGCTCGGCGGCCTGATTTGCAACGAGCGCCAAACCGACCGCGAGCTCGACCTCGCCGAAGCGCTGGCTTCCAGGCTCAATTCCAAGCTTATCCACTTCGTGCCGCGCGACAACATCGTCCAGCACGCCGAGCTCAGGAAGATGTCTGTGATCCAGTATGCGCCGGACTCCAAGCAGGCCGGAGAATACAGGGCGCTGGCCGAGAAGATTCACGGGAATTCGGGCCAGGGCACCATCCCGACCCCGATCACCATGGAGGAGCTCGAGGACATGCTGCTCGACTTCGGCATCATGAAGACCGACGAGCAGATGCTTGCCGAGCTTCAGGGCAAGGAAGCGGCCAAGACTGCCGCACAGTAGCGACTGCTGCCGACATGAGGCGCCGCCTTACCTGGTGCGCCTTTCAAAGAACGGCGCCTCGTCGGTGAGGCGTCACCCTGAACCTTGAAAGGGGTCCCATGAGCCTCGAATACGAAAATGACGGTGCCCTCCATGCGAAGCTTATCGAGGAGGTGCTGTCGCAATATCCTGACAAGTCGGCGAAGCGCCGCAAAAAGCACCTCAGCGTTGCAAAGAGCGGCGACGAGGCTGGCGAGGAAAGCGAGGTCCTTTCCGAATGCGATGTCAAATCGAACATCAAGTCCATCCCCGGCGTGATGACGATTCGCGGCTGCGCCTATGCCGGCTCGAAAGGCGTGGTGTGGGGTCCAGTCAAGGATATGGTCCATATCTCGCACGGGCCGGTCGGCTGCGGGCAATATTCCTGGTCTCAACGCCGCAACTACTACGTCGGCACGACCGGCATCGACACGTTCGTCACGATGCAGTTCACCTCCGATTTCCAGGAGAAGGACATTGTTTTCGGCGGCGACAAGAAGCTCGAACGGATCATCGACGAGATCGAGGAACTGTTTCCGCTGAACAAGGGCATGACTGTGCAATCCGAATGCCCGATCGGCCTGATTGGCGACGACACGGAAGCCGTGTCCCGCAACAAGGCCAAGCAGCACGAAAAAACAATCGTGCCGGTGCGCTGCGAGGGCTTCCGCGGCGTGTCGCAATCCCTCGGCCACCACATCGCCAACGACGCGATCCGCGACTGGGTGTTCGAGAAAAAGGCCATCGAGTTCGAGGCCGGCCCGTACGATGTCAACGTGGTCGGCGACTACAATATCGGCGGCGACGCCTGGGCTTCGCGCATCCTGCTCGAAGAGATGGGTCTGCGGGTGGTCGGCAACTGGTCGGGCGACGCTACGCTGGCCGAAATAGAGCGAGCGCCAAAGGCGAAACTCAATCTCATCCATTGCTACAGGTCGATGAACTACATCTGCCGGCACATGGAGGAAAAGTATGGCATCGCCTGGATGGAGTACAATTTCTTCGGCCCCTCCCAGACTGAAGTCTCTCTGCGCAAGATAGCCAAGCACTTCGGGCCGGAAATCGAGGCCAAGGCCGAGGCGGTCATCGCCAAATACCGGCCGTTGATCGATGCCGTAATCGCCAAGTACCGGCCGCGCCTCGAAGGCAGGACGGTGATGCTCTATGTCGGCGGGCTGCGCCCCCGTCACGTCGTCACGGCATATGAGGACCTGGGCATGGTGATCGTCGGCACTGGCTACGAATTTGGCCATAACGACGACTATCAGCGCACCGGCCACTACGTGAAGAAGGGCACCCTGATCTATGACGACGTGACTGGTTACGAGCTGGAGAAGTTCATCGAAGGGATCCGTCCTGATCTCGTGGGCTCCGGCATCAAAGAAAAGTACCCGGTCCAGAAGATGGGCATACCGTTCCGTCAAATGCATTCCTGGGATTATTCCGGCCCGTATCACGGCTACGACGGCTTCGCCATCTTCGCCCGCGACATGGATCTGGCCATCAACAACCCGGTCTGGAACCTCTACGACGCCCCCTGGAAGAAAAAAGCCGAGCCGTCGGCGGCGATCGCAGCCGAATGAAACCCTGGCCTCCCGGAAGCCGGGAGGCCGTGAACGCCTGTGGCCGCTTGTCCGCGGGAGACCTGAAACGTTTCGACGTCCCTGTGCCGCCCTATGGCGGGCCAGATGGAAAGAGGTAACCACCCATGCCGCAGTCGGCTGAAAAAGTTCTCGACCACGCGCCCCTGTTCCGCGAGCCGGAATACAGGCAGATGCTAGCCGAGAAGAGGCTGAATTTCGAATGTCCTCACCCGGACCAGATCGTTACCGACCAAGGCGAATTCACCAAGACGTGGGAATACCGCGAAAAGAACCTTGCTCGCGAGGCGCTTGTCGTGAACCCCGCCAAGGCCTGCCAGCCGCTCGGCGCGGTGTTCGCGGCCGCAGGCTTCGAGCGAACCATGTCCTTCGTCCACGGCAGCCAGGGCTGCGTGGCCTACTACCGCTCGCACCTGTCGCGCCATTTCAAGGAGCCTGCTTCGGCGGTTTCCTCCTCGATGACCGAGGACGCGGCAGTGTTCGGCGGCCTGAAGAACATGGTCGACGGGCTCGCCAACACGTACCAACTTTACGACCCAAAGATGATCGCCGTGTCGACCACTTGTATGGCGGAGGTCATTGGCGACGACCTGCACAGCTTCATCGAGAACGCCAAGGACGAAGGCTCGGTCCCGCGCGACTTCGACGTGCCCTTCGCCCACACGCCGGCCTTTGTCGGCAGCCATGTCGACGGCTATGACGTTGCGGTCAAGGGCATTTTGGAGCATTTCTGGAAGGGCGAGGAGCGAACTGAAGCCGAGGGAACCATCAACATCATTCCGGGCTTCGACGGGTTCTGTGTCGGCAACAACCGGGAACTCAAGCGCCTGCTCGATCTGATAGGCGTGTCCTATACCTTCATCCAAGACGCCTCTGACCAGTTCGACACGCCGTCCGACGGCGAATACCGCATGTATGACGGCGGCACGAAGATCGAAGACGTGAGGAAGGCACTCAACGCCGAGGCGACACTTTCGCTACAGCATTACAACACCCGAAAAACACTGGAGTATTGCGAGGGAGTAGGGCAGGCGACTGCCTCGTTTCATTACCCGCTTGGAGTCCAGGCGACCGACGACTTGCTGATGGAGGTCTCCGCGATTTCCGGCAAGCAAATCCCCGAGGCAATCCGCCTTGAGCGCGGTCGACTTGTTGACGCCATGGCCGACAGCCAATCCTGGCTGCACGGCAAGAAATACGCCATCTACGGCGATCCTGACTTTGTCTATGCCATGGCCCGCTTCATCATGGAGACGGGCGGCGAGCCCACCCATTGCCTCGCCACCAACGGCACCTCGGCATGGGAAGCGGAGTTGAAGGAGCTGCTTGCATCATCGCCCTTCGGCAAGGGTGCTCAAGTCTGGGCGGGCAAGGACCTCTGGGCGATGCGCTCACTGCTCTTCACGGAGCCGGTGGACCTGTTGATCGGCAACTCCTACGGCAAGTATCTGGAGCGCGACACGGGCACGCCGCTGATCCGGCTGACGTTTCCGATCTTCGACCGCCACCATCACCATCGGTTTGCGCTCATGGGCTACCAAGGCGGATTGCGCGTCCTGACGACGATCCTCGACAAGATCTTCGACAAGCTCGATCGCGAGACAAGCGAGACGGGCGTGACGGACTATTCGTATGACCTTACCCGCTAAGCATGGCGGCCGGCTCTTCGGTTAGGCCGGTCGTCTTCTCGAGGGACTTTGGAGACTGACGCAATGTCCTCGCTCAGAGCGAAAATCCAGGATGTCTTCAACGAGCCTGCCTGCGAAAACAACCGCGGCAAGGATGCCAAGGCGCGCAAGGAGGGCTGTTCCAAACCACTGACCCCCGGAGCGGCGGCCGGTGGCTGTGCCTTCGATGGCGCCAAGATCGTACTGCAGCCGATCGCCGACGTCGCACACCTGGTCCATGGGCCGCTCGCCTGCGAGGGCAATTCCTGGGACAACCGCGGTGCGGCTTCGTCCGGGCCAACGCTGTGGCGCACAAGCTTCACGACCGACCTCACCGAACTCGATGTTGTGATGGGGCAGGGCGAGCGCAAGCTTTTCAAAGCGATCCGCGAGATCAAGGAAGCGTATGGGCCGCCGGCGATCTTCGTCTATTCGACCTGCGTGACGGCGCTGATCGGCGACGACATCGAGGCTGTCTGCAAGCGCGCGGCGGCAAAGTTCGACTTGGCCGTTGTACCGGTCAATGCGCCGGGCTTCGTCGGTTCCAAGAATCTCGGCAACAAGCTTGCCGGCGAGGCGTTGCTCGAGCATGTCATCGGCGCGGTCGAGCCCGACGATGCCGGCCCTTACGACATCAACATTCTTGGCGAATTCAACCTCTCGGGCGAATTCTGGCTGGTGAAGCCGCTGCTGGATCGGCTCGGGATCCGGGTGCGCGCCTGCATTCCAGGTGACGCACGTTACTTGGACATTGCCGGCGCGCACCGCGCCCGGGCGGCTATGATGGTGTGCTCGACCGCGCTCATCAATCTGGCACGCAAGATGGACGAGCGATGGGACATCCCATTCTTCGAAGGCTCCTTCTACGGCATCACCGATACCTCGGATGCACTCCGGAACATAGCTGAGCTGCTCGTGAAGCAGGGTGCTGATCCGGAGATCCTCGGCCGCACCGAGGCATTGATTGCAGAGGAGGAGGCGATCGCTTGGAAGAAGCTCGCTGCCTACCGGCCGAGGCTCGAAGGCAAGCGCGTGCTGCTCAACACCGGCGGCGTGAAGTCCTGGTCGGTCGTCCATGCGCTGATGGAGATCGGCATCGAGATCGTCGGCACCTCTGTCAAGAAGTCGACCGTCGAAGACAAGGAACGCATCAAGCAGATCCTCAAGAACGACAACCACATGTTCGAGCAGATGGCGCCGCGCGAGCTTTACGCCATGCTCTCGGAACGCAAGGCCGATATACTGCTGTCGGGCGGGCGCACGCAGTTCATCGCGCTGAAGGCCAAGACACCCTGGCTCGATATCAACCAGGAGCGCCAACATCCTTACGCCGGCTATCACGGCATGGTGGAACTCGTACGCCAGATCGACCTCGCTATTCATAACCCGATCTGGCGCCAGGTGCGGGAACCGGCACCATGGGATTGCCAGCCTGCGGTGAGGCAGGAACTGCCGCGCACGAAAAACAAGACCGCGACCTTGCATGCTGTCCAGGAATTCGCCGGCACGACGGCCGGCAATTTCGGCGAGTGTTGAGGAAAGCAGATGGTCCGCATCCTTCCCCAGACCAAAGCGGCGGCGGTCAATCCGCTGAAGTCATCGCAGCCATTGGGTGCCGCCTTGGCCTTTCTTGGCGTCGACGGCGCGATGCCATTGTTCCACGGCAGCCAGGGGTGCACCAGCTTCGCGCTCGTGCTGTTCGTGCGACATTTCAAGGAAGCGATCCCCTTGCAGACGACGGCGATGGACGAGGTGGCGACGATCCTCGGCGGGGCAGACCATCTGGAAGAGGCGATCCTCAATCTTAAGGCCCGCACAAAGCCAACGCTGATCGGGGTCTGCACCACGGCGCTGGTGGAAACCCGGGGCGAAGACTCCGCAGGCGATATCGCCAATATCAGGCTGAAGCGCAGGGAAGAACTCGCAGGTACGGAGGTGGTGCTGGCCAACACACCGGATTTCGACGGCGCGATCGAAGAGGGCTGGGCCAAGGCTGTCACCGCGATGATCGAAAGGATTACGCGGCCCGGCGAGCAGGCGCGGCAGTCCAACAAGATCGTGATCCTGCCTGGCTGGAACCTCACTGTGGCTGATATCGAGCATTTGCGTGAGATGATTGAAAGCTTTGGACTCAAACCGGTGATTCTTCCGGACGTCTCCGGCTCGCTCGACGGTACGGTGCCCGACCGCTGGATCACGACCACCTATGGCGGCACCAGCGTCGAGGATATCCGCGAGCTTGGCACGGCTGTGCAATGCGTCGCCATCGGTGAGCATATGCGCCGCCCGGCCGAGCTGCTGCAGAGGTTGACCGGCGTGCCTTACGTGCTGTTCCGGTCGCTGACTGGATTGAAGGACGCCGACCGGTTCGTCTCGCTTCTCTGTGCGATTTCGGGCGCGGCGGCGCCGGCTGGGGTGCGCCGTCGGCGGGCGCAGTTGCAGGACGCGTTGCTCGACGGACATTTCCACTTTGGAGGCAAGAAAATTGCGATCGCTGCTGAACCAGACCAACTCTACCAACTCGCGAGCTTCTTCATCGCTATGGGCTCCGAAATCGCGGCGGCGGTCACAACGGCCGCTATGTCGAAAATTCTGGAGGAAGTACCGGCGCAGTCGGTTCAAATCGGCGACCTCGGCGATTTGGAAGCTCTCGGTGCCGGCGCTGATCTTCTCGTTACTCATTCCCACGGTCGCCAGGCGGCGCAGCGTCTCGGCATTCCGCTCATGCGGGTCGGCTTCCCGATCTTCGACCGGCTCGGGGCCCAGAACAAGCTCACAATCCTCTACCAGGGGACCCGCGACCTGATCTTCGAGGTTGCCAACATTTTTGAAGCCAACCGGCGCGCGCCGACGCCTGAGGCGTTTGATCCACTCCTTACGCGAGAAATGCCAGATGAGCTCCGTTCGTCGCCTCTCGCTCGTCACTGACGAGGTTCACGCACCGAAGCCGGAACGCCAAGCCGGCGCATTGCGCGTGGCAATCGCCACGCAGGACATGAAGAACCTCAACGCCCATTTCGGGTCGGCCAGGCGCTTTGCTGTCTACGACGTGATGCGCGAGGAGTGGAATCTCGTCGAAGCCGTGGCCTTTGACGACGTTTCCGACGAGAGCGGGAAGCACCGAACTGAGGGCGATGACCGCATCACCCCGAAGGTGGAGGCGCTGAAGGGCTGTCATCTGCTGTTTTGTCTGGCGATCGGCGGACCTTCGGCAGCCAAACTTGTTTCCGCAAAGATCCATCCGATCAAAGTGCCGCAGCCCCAGACCATCCAGGAGGTGCTGTTGCGCACGCAAATGATGCTCAGGACGTGTCCTCCCCCTTGGCTGCGCAAGGTGCTGGCGCAGGCAGGTGTCGCTAAACAGAAACCCTCCTTCGAGGACGAGGACTGAAATGAGGAGAAGGCGAAATGTCTGACGCCGAGGTTAGCCCTGCCGCCACCGAGGACGAGGCGGCCCTTGCCACCCCGTTCGTCAAATGCCTCGTGCGGCTGATCCGTGCCAATGATTCCCACGGGTCATGGGAAGGCAAATCCGACGCCGAGCTGCTGGGCGACTTCATCATCACCAGGGAACAGCGCCGTGCAATTCCAATCATCGGCGATCCCGATCCGGACGTGCTGTGGAGGCTCGATAAGTTCTACACCGCCGTCGGGCTTGCAATTGAGGAGCGCACGGGCCTGATGGCATCGCCGATGATGGAGATGAGCCATGAGGGCTTCGGGCGCGTGCTCTTCACGGCCGGGCGGTTGGTCGTTCTGTCAAAGACCCTGCGCGACGTCCACCGGTTCGGCTTCGAGACGTTCTGGAAACTGGCCGCGGCCGGTACCAAACTGGCCGGCGATGCGACCGCAGCCATTGAGGCTCATCCCGAGGTGGCGCGGGCGTGATGGAACCGATTTTCGATCGCGGGGATCATGTCAGGCCTTGAGGACATGCGATGGCCAGCCCTCTCAATCGAGGCGGTCGAGGCCGATGTGGTTCTTGGGGTAGCGCTGATGAAGCCAGTGGTACTGATCTGTTCGCAAGATGCGGAGTTGTATCTGTTCCTCAGCCACATTCTGGGGGTGGACGGCTTCACGAGTGAGCCGGCAGGCGGCGTCAAGGAAGCACTTGCATTGGCCGATCAACGGGAGCTCCAGGCGGTCGTGCTGGACTGCGGGCCATCAAGCGCGGCAGGCTCCACAATCTGCGCCCGGTTCAAGGGGGAGCCCCGGACCGGCCGCCTGCCCGTCATTGCGTTGATCGCGCCCGGCGCCGAGAACCAGCACCTCGATCTCTTGAAGGCAGGTATTGACGAGAGCTTTGTGCGGCCCTTCGCACCGGCCAAGCTGCTTGACTGTCTACGCACGAAGCTGGCGCTGCCACAGCCGGGTTCAAACGGGATAAAAAACGGCAGCTGGCTCTGTTGCGGCAGCCTTGAGATGAAGCTCGATGCTCACCGGGTTCGAGGTAATGGCCACGACATCCATCTCGGACCTCTCGAATTCAACCTGCTGCGGCAATTTCTTGAGGCTCCCGGCAAGGTCTTCAGCCGAGACGAGCTGATCGACGCGGCTTGGCCGGACAATATCCATATCGGTGAACGCACTGTCGACGTCCATATCAGCCGGATCAGAAAGGCGCTGAAGGCGGCCTCGCCAGGTAGCGTCATTCGTACTGTCAGGTCTGCCGGCTACTCGCTCGAGAAGCCGGACGACTGAATAGCGAACGGATGGTGTGCCACTGTCCATCTTCGTTTTGGAACGCAAGTCTTGCGGCTTCGAAACGCGCTACGGGCGCGACATACTCAGGGGAGCAGTCAGATGGCCTTCAAAAGCCTACTCAGTGTAGCGGGAGCTGACCACTCCGATCGTGACGTCAGAACAGCTGCAAGCTTGTGCGCCGAAGTCGGCGCACATTTGTCCGTCCTGATCATGTCGCCTCCGCCGCTCGTTGTGTCGCCTTCGCTGCTAGGCGATGGCATCCCCGAGTGGCCTAGACAACGCGCACACGCCATTGCCGCAGGGGAAAAACCCTACAGGCCAATTGAGAGATTTTCACAGGACGCGGCCAGTCTGGAAAAAACGTCTAGGCAAATTCACAAACTGCTGAGAGCCACGTGGCGGTGCTATGATGTCGATGTTGTCAACTGCGATCAGGCCAGCGTCGGTGACGCAGTGCGAGCGCGGGCGCTCTGCAACGACGTGACAATCGTCGGCCCCGCACTTCTCAACGACATTAACGTCGGTCCCCTTGTTATCAACGGCAGCCTGTTCGACACCGGAAAGCCGGTGCTTGTCGTGCCGGAGGGCGCTGAGGCAACTCTGTGTCCACGGCGCGTGCTGGTCGGCTGGGATTCGCGAGTGGAGGCGTCCCGTTCGGTTCGGGAAGCGCTGAATCTGCTAGCCGGTGCTGAGGAAGTTCGTGTCGCACTCGTCGATCCGGAGACGACCTGCGCCGGAAACGGCGCTGAGCCGGGAGCCGACATCGCTGCCTATCTCACTCGGCACGGTGCTCGGGTGTCCGTTGACCTGCTGGCGAGCGCCGGAAAATCGGCAGCCACGGTGCTCGCGCAGCACGCAATCGACACGTCTGCCGACATGATAGTCATGGGCGCTTATGGCAATCGCCGGCTGCGCGAGCGGCTCTTCGGCGGTGTGACGAGATCGATAGTTGGGAAGCCGTCATTGCCGTTGTTTTTGGCTCGCTGACGGGTTCCAAAGCAGCACCGATGTTGTTCGAAGCTCTACTCGCCTGGGTCACCTATCCTGATGCCAAGTCGGAGAAAGGCCGCGGCAACGCGAAGCTCCTCGAGCAACTTGTAAGCGCCGTCGCGAAGAACATTCACCGGAGGCCTCTAACGCGCGCTCGGGGTCTGCTCGCCGAGAAAATCCGTAACGCGCAGACCAACGGCCGGGCAGAGGCCCAGGCGTCCTCGATGCGCTCAAAACACCGATACTCGGGTCGGCGTCAGGTCGAGAAAGAGAGTCGTTTCAGCGCGGCAGGCCGCGTTCGGACCGTGGCCCCATCGTATTGGTGTTATCACCATTTCCCTCACCACTGGCCGGGAGCTGAACACCGCAACGACCGTGCAGCGGCCAAGGCACCGACCTTCGAGTCGGACGGTCGGGCTCTTGCCGGTGTCGGGGGGGAATTGATAGCATCAATAACGTTACCATCGTCTGGGATGGTAGCCGGCTTAGCGGCGAGGACGGCGGCCGCATCTTCAGCGTTTTCAGTCTGCCCGGCCCACCGCGTGGCGACCGAGCGGCCTTAAGGCTGGTCAATTCCGACAACGCTCACATTCGCACCAGGCGGTCCCTGTAGCGCCTGAGCACAGGGAACACAGAAAATATCGGCACAAAGCAGGAACCCCGGAGAGCTCACCGGCCGCACACGCCGGCACTCATCCTGGCCTTTTTCGCCAGGATCATAATCTTCGAGCTGACGATGGCGGTATTGGCGAGCCGAAGCTGGACCGGCTTCGTCGTGAAAAATTCCCATGTCGCCAGCCAGGAATTCAATCGCAAGGCGGGCGAGGGGGCACAGGCCGCGCTCGGATGGAGCAGCCTTTGCAATCGCAAGTGGCGAGATCCGCACCGCCTGAGGGACCGGAACGGCAAGACGCTCAAGCCGGTGGCTTGAAGCGGACGATGATGACGGGCCTGGCGGCAGCCAACGCAGTCATGATGTCCATCTGCTCGGTCCCTCAGCCCGAATACATGTTGAGTCGTCCGTGGCCAGGCTTTCGTGCCGGCCCGAAGCGCCAGATGCGTGTCCAAAACCGGACAGCGGCAGAAAACATGTCGCGTCCAATACAACCGGCTATCTTGGGCACCCGGACGTTTTCAAAGTGGAATCAAGCATTTACTGCGCGCTTAGCGCGTTGGCACGGCCTTTGCGATTTGAGAGTCAGCAACACTGAGTGAAGGCTGACTGCACGCAGATGCGCAAGACGAGCGATGCTCTCCCTTCCTTGAACCCTCGTGCCCCGTCTCAAAGAGGGAACAAGCTCGCGCATAAGGTCACCCAACCTTTGGCAACAGCTTTGGAGAGCAACATGGTAGTGCAGCTGGGGTCACCGGCTCCTTCGATCAAAGTGGAGGACTGGCTGCGTGGCGAGCCCCTTGCGAACTTCCAGCCCGGCAAAGTCTATATCGTCGAATTTTGGGCAACTTGGTGCGAACTATGCATGGCGGAGATGCTCGATCTGATGCGGCTCCAGGAAAAATACAGGGACAGCGGACTTGAGGTCGTCGGCGTCGCGGCTAATGAAGACGCTCCAACGGCCGTTGAGGGTCGCACTAAGTTGGACGCGTGGTTGACCGAAAAGTGCTCCCATCTGAGCTATCGGATCGCGTTCGACCACACAGGTGAAATGAACAAGCTTTGGATGAAACCCAGCTTTTCCGCCGGGATCCCGACTTCGTACGTGGTCGACCGAGACGGCCATATCGCCTTTATCGGTCATCCCAGCCAACTCGATGAGGTTTTGCCGGAAGTGCTCAACGGCAGCTGGCGCATCAGCGATAAAGCTAAAGCCGCCGATACGGAGCGGATCGCCACAAGCGAACCCATGGCGCGCAAACAAGCGTTGAAGCAGCCGATCGATGACAGATTCTGGGCGGCCGTCAAGTTAGAAGATTGGAAGACGGCGCTCTGGGCGATCGAAGAGGGCATCGCTTTGATGCCCGACGACATCAATTTCCGCCTCGCTCATGCGCACCTGTTGCTTCACAAAATACAAGATATGTGGACCGGCTTGCCCGTTATGCACGAATTCGTGCGCGACGCGATCGACAAGAACTCCCAGGATTGGATGGTTTCGGCGCTAGACCAGCTTTTCCATCCGGCCAATGACCATTCGCGCCTTCCCCCCGCTGAGCGCTTCGCGATGGGCAAGGAGCTGTCCGAACACATTCTGGCACTGAATCCCCCGCAAGGCGACAGCCCTAAGTTCCGGTCTTATCCCGCGGTCGCCCGGTACTATTACGAGAACGGCAACAACGATCGCGCGATCGAGTTGGTCGAACTGGCACTGCAGTCGCTGGACGGTCCGGAGCCTGTCCCGGACGAATTGAAAGAGCACCTTCTATCGGATTTGCTGCAGGCCCTCGCCACCTACAGGGGTGTGAAGGTTTGTTACGGCGCTCTCTGTGCGGCTCCGCAAAACAATTTCCCGAAGGTGCCAAAGCGCGGTCGGCCGAGGAGAAAAAACAAAAAGGGTTGATTGGTCGAAATGGGATTACTGGCCAATTCGTCCATTTCTCTGGTGTGGCCGCAGCAAGGAGGGTCCATGCAGCACTTGGTCGATTGTTTGCAGCAGGATCGAAGCTCGAATCTTCATGACCTGTGGCCGCATTGCGGCGGAAATAATGTTCGATGCGAGTTCGCCTGGAAAACCTCGCAGTCGAGGAGGTGTTCAAGGTCGGCCACGGGGACATCAATTGCGTGGAATCGGCCGCCCCGAGCCGGGCGTCGGCTGCGCAAGGGTGCCCGAAGTAGGCGTCCCCGAAAACAGGCAGCGTGCTTCGAGGAAGAGGACTGAAATTGAGGAGAAGGCGAAATGTCTGACACCGCGATCAGCCCTGCCGAGGACGAGGGGGCGCTTGCCACGCCTTTTGTCAGATGCCTCGTGCGGCTGATCCGTGCTCAAGACTCCTACGGCTCGTAGGAAGGCAAATCGGACGCCACGCTGCTGGCCGACTTCATCGTCACCAGAAAACAGCGCCCTGGGATGCCCGTCATCGACGATCCCGATCCTGACGTGCTGTGGAGGCTCGACATGTTCTAAACCGCCATCGGGCTCGCGATCGAGGAGCGCTCCGGCCTGATGACATCGGCAATGATGGAGATGAAATTCACGAGGATTAGGGGCCGCATGCTTTCCACGGCCGGGCAGTTGGTCGTTCTGGCAAGACGTTCATCGGTTCGGCTTCGAGATGCTCCGGAAACTGGCTGACGCCGGTGCGAAACTGATCGACGATGCGACCGTAGCCACTGAAGCCGGTCCCGGTGTGGCGCCGGCGTGATGAAACCGATTTCGAGGAAGGGTTTATGTCAAAGCTAGATGAATGGGAAGAAAGTCCGAAAGCTTCAGCTGCGCGCGGCAATTGCCAAGATGAAATTGCGCGACCTTGCAGAAGATCTCCCGGGAAAATGGACGGCGATAGAGGAAGTTGCCGAGGAAACGTCGGCCGTTTTTGCCGAGTTGGATGGTGCCAAGAGAGAGCTCGCTGCAATGAAGAAGTTACGATGAGGAGCACATTCACCACCCGCGACGGCTCCGGATGGATGCCGGAATATCTCACCGCCATAGACGGCACGACCTGCATCGGCTGCGGCCGCTGTTTCAAAGTCTGCTCTCGCGAGGTCATGCATCTTTACGGCGTCGATGACGCGGGTGAAATCCTCGGCGCCTGCGGCGGCGAAGACGACGATTTCGACGGCGAGCTCAATCGCATGATCATGGTCGTCGACCATGCCGGCCGCTGCATTGGCTGCGGAGCCTGCGGCCGCGTCTGCCCGAAGAACTGCCAGACCCATGTTGCGGCCGACCAGGTCGCAGCATGATCTGAGGAGACAAACCAGGAGAACGGCGTTGCCCTTAAAAATCTTTTGTCGCATCCTGGGGCTGGTCCTCTGCAGCAACGCTCTGATTGTCTACTTCGCTTCTCATTCCATCCGCACAGTAGTCGTCACGACGCTGGCTTGTTCGTTGCTCCTTCAGTTGGCGTATTTCGCAAGCGTGCTCTTTCTGATCTGGCGGTCTGGCTGCGCGAGCGGAGCTGGCCAAATGACTGAGCATTTCGGCAGTTGCAAGGAAGTTGGATCCGAGCCGCCAGACCTCGATGAGATAGCGAATGAATCCGCAGATTTGCTCCAGCGCGATCAAATGCTGGCCATATCGCTGCTGCTGCCTTGAGGCGCCATGACAAGGTCAGCGCTCAAGCCGGCGCAGACTTTGGACCAAATAAAGTTGAGGTTACAGCCGTCCATGACCGTGACGGCCGAGTGACAGGTGTTTCCTGGGCGCAAGACAGTGAGCAGGGAACCATCGCGGCCGAACATGTTGTCAATTGCGGTGGCATGTGGGGTCGCGATCTTGCAGCACGCTCCGGCGTCACCCTGCCCCTGCACGCCTGTGAGCATTTCTACATTGTCACTGAAGCGCTTGACGGCCTCGCACGTCTTCCAGTGCTGCGAGTTCCCGACGAGTGCGCCTATTACAAGGAAGACGCCGGCAAGATGTTGCTCGGCGCGTTCGAACCAAAGGCCAAGCCGTGGGGTATGGGGGGCATCAGCGAGGATTTCTGTTTCGACCAATTACCGGAGGATTTTGAGCACTTCGAGCCGATTCTCGAAAAGACTGTGAACCGCTTGCCAATGCTGGAGACGGCAGGAATCCATACGTTCTTCAACGGGCCCGAAAGCTTCACGCCTGACGACCGCTACTATCTCGGTGAAGCACCTGAATCAAAGGGCTATTGAGTTGCTGCCGGCTACAACTCTATCGGGATAGTGTCGTCAGGCGGCGCCGGCATGGCCCTTGCGCAATGGATGAACGACGGCGAGCCACCGTTTGACCTTTGGGACGTCGACATCCGGCGAGCACAGCCGTTCCAAAAAAACCGGCTTTACCTCAAGGACCGCGTGTCTGAGACGCTTGGCCTTCTTTATGCGGATCACTTCCCTTATCGGCAGATGGCAACCTCCAGGGGAGTGCGCCGGTCGCCTTTGCATGAACATCTGAAGGCCCGTGGGGCCGTCTTTGGCGAAGTCGCGGGCTGCGAAGGTGCCAACTGGTTCGCCAACGAAGGCCAGGAAAGAGAATATCGTTACAGCTGGAGGCGGCAGAACTGGTTTGAGAACCAGCGGGAAGAACACCTCGCCGTCCGCAACGGCGTTGGCCTCTTCGACATGACATCCTTTGGCAAGATCCGCATCGAGGGGAGGGATGCGCTGACCTTCCTGCAGCGCGCGTGTGCCAATCAGATGGACGTCGCCCCAGGCCGGATCGCCTATACGCAAATGCTGAATGAACGAGGTGGCGTTGAAAGGGATCTGACAGTCACCCGACTGTCGGAAACGGTCTTCCTCGCCGTCGTTCCCGGAGCCACCCTGCAACGCGACCTTTCCTGGATGCGCAAACACCTGCAAGAGGGAGAGTTCGTCGTTATGACCGATTTGACCGCAGCAGAGTCCGTGCTTGTCGTTATGGGGCCGAAGGCGCGCGAGGTCCTGACCCGCTTCAGCCCCAATGATTTCTCCAATGAAAGCTTTCCGTTTGGCACAGCTCAGGAGATCGAGGCAGGGATGGGCCTCGCTCGGGCTCATCGCGTCACCTATGTCGGGGAACTGGGCTGGGAACTCTACGTCTCTAGCGACCAAGCGGCCCACGTGTTCGAAGCCATCGAGGAGGCTGGCCGGGAATGCGGCCTCAAGATGTGAGGCTTACATGCACTCGACAGCTGCCGGATTGAGAAAGGGTTTCGCCATTTTGGCGATGATATCACCGACGAAGATCACGTCATCGAGGCGGGACTCGGTTTCGCTGTTAAGGCCAACAAAGGCGCTTTCATCGGCCGTGAGGCCGTTTTGCGGAAGCGTGAGGCGGGGCTAAAGCGCCGCTTGCTCCAGTTTCGTCTGCGGGATCCCGAACCCCTGATCTTCCACAATGAAGCGCTTGTTCGCGACGGAAAGATCGTCTCGATCATCACGTCGGGCAACTACGGTCATTATCTCGGCGGGGCTATAGGCATGGGATATGTGCCCTGTGCGGGGGAAATCGAGGCCGATGTGTTGGGTGCTAGTTATGAAATAGAGATCGCCGAAAAGCGCTATCCGGCCGACGCGTCGCTTCGTCCGATGTATGATCCGACAGCCGAGCGGACGAAAATGTAGTGGCGCCTGGCGGTGGCCGCTATCCGAGCACTTGCAGCTTGGCTCCTCGCGGGTCGTTGTGACGGGTTTAACATGGGAGATTGAGACGCTACTGATAGGCAGATCTGCAGGGAACGTCGATGGAGCGAAAGAGTGAGTTGGGATCTCCGCCATGCGCGAATTTTCATAGCAGTCGCAGAGGAACTTCACTTCAGTAGAGCCGCCCAAAAGCTGCATCTTGCTCAATCAGCGGTCAGCAGGACAGTTCGATGGATGGAGCAGGATCTAAAGGTAACGCTGCTGAATAGGAGTACGCGAAACGTTGCTTTGACATCCGAAGGGGCGCTTTTGTTGGACGAATGTCGCCAAATAGTTGCTCAGTTTGAACGGTCAATCAAACGCACGCGATCGATTGCAACCGGCTTTGCTGGCGAAATAGACCTCGGCTGCAATGATTTCTCATTCATGGCTGAGTTGCCGGTTATCGTTCCACTGTTTCGCCGACGTTTCCCTGATATCACTATACGGCTACACGAGGGAGAACGCTCACAGCAACTCGACGATCTTGCAACTGGAAAACTAGACATCGCCTTCATAATGGGGCCCGTCGATCAATTGAACAACTTCAGAAATACGCTAACTACAGCGAAATATCCTCTGACGGTGCTAATTAAAAACAATCATCGGCTTACAAAGAAAAAAACGCTAACCATTAGAGACTTGGCCGACGAACCATTCATATTCGGCAGCAGGCCTGGGTGGAATACGTATAGAAGCTTCATGGACGTGCTGTTTTCTGATATACAATTTGTTCCAAGGATCACCCAGGAGGTCTATGGAAGTATTGGCATTTTTGGGCTAGTTGCATCTGGGTTGGGTGTCTCGATTTACCCAGACTGTCGTGCCCCTATCCAGTACCAAAACCTGGTCGTAAGGCCTCTGGTTGATGTAGATAGGCAAGTCGAGACCACAGCCGTGTGGTATCCGAAGACACTCACGCGCGCCGCCTCTCACTTTGTCAGCTTCGTTCAGGAGTATTGCGCGAGTGTTCCCGCGACATAGCATCGACGAATCTATCTCTGCTGGGGACGTCGTCAACTGGCTCCGAAACCTCTGCATGGCGGTGGATGTTCATGTCCAGGCCGCACAACGCGATGAATCAAGCATCGCGCCCACGTCGTCTGGGGCGGTCCACACCAGTAACTCCATTGGCTGCACAAAGCGTGGCAATAAACCTCGACCCCCCCTCACGGTCCCCAAGAGCCTGGGATTCACGCCTTACCCGCCGATTAATGCGTGGGAGCATAAATCTATGCGAAACTGATATTTGTAGAGCAACAACATCGGGCATATCGTTTTTTCAAGCTCGCCAGGCAAAAAGGCGGCGTGGTCACGTAGTGGCTCAACGACAGCGTTCAACAAGGGGAACTTGCAGATGCTAACTCGCCGATCAGTCCTAATTATGGGTGCCGCTTCGATTGCCGCGGGCCCGACGTTGCTCTGGTCTGCACGGGCCGCCACGCCGAAAAGCATCGTCGTGATGGCAATGGCCATTGACGACATCATCGGTGGCTTTGACCCAGCTGAAGCCTATGAACTTTCAAACTTCGAGATTTGCGGCAATATTTACCGGTCGTTGGTGACGGTCGATCCGGCCGATTCCACGAAGCTGGTCGGGGATCTGGCCGAGAAGTGGGAGATATCGAAGGATGGTCTCGCCATGACATTCCATCTCCGCAAGGATGTAGTGTTCTCGACCGGCAACCCGCTTACATCGGAAGATGTCATCTTCAGCCTGCATCGCGTGATAAAGCTGAACAAGGCTGTCGGTTACCTCCTGACCCAGTTCGGGTGGACCACAAGCAACATGGACCAGCTGATCAAGGCGACCGATAAATACACGGTCGTGTTGACGCTGCCTGTTTTGCAGGCAAGCGGCATCGTCCTCTCCTGCCTGGCTGGGCTGCCGGGTAGCATCGTGGACAAGACCGGAACGCTGGCCCATGAAGTGGACGGCGATCTCGGCAACGCCTGGCTGAAGACGCATTCCGCCGGCTCCGGCCCCTACCGATTGGTGGAGTGGCTGGCTAGCGACCGCGTCGTGCTCGAGGCGAACCCGCATACGGCCGTTGCACCGAAGATCCCACGCTTGGTCATCCGCCACGTTGCCGATCCGGCGTCTCAGCTTCTGCTGCTTAAGAAGGGCGACATCGATATCGCGCGAAACCTGGGCTCGGATCAGCTCAAGTCGATCAGCGGCGAGGTTGGGCTCACCGTAGACCAGGCCGATAGCCTGACCCTGATCTACATGGTGATGAATATGGCATTGCCGCAATTTCAGAAACAAGAGGTCCGGCAGGCCATCAAATGGGCCGTCGACTACGAGGCGATCGCCCAGAATATTACCCCAAAGCTGTGGAATGCGTGGCAGTCGTTCCTGCCCAAAGGTACCCCGGGCGCCATAACTGACCTGCCGTTTAAGAAAGATGTTGCAAAGGCCAAAGAGTTGCTCGCAAAAGGCGGCTACCCTGACGGGTTCTCAGTCACCATTGACCACCCTAACAGCTGGCCTTACGCGGACGTCGCACAGGCGATCCAGGCGGATCTCGCTGCGATCGGCGTCAAGGCTTCGCTGCTCGCCGGCGAGGCAAGCCAGGTGTTTGGCAAGATGCGTGCTCGGAAGCATGAGATGGGTATCGGCTATTGGGCAGGCGACTATGTCGACCCGAACGGCAATGCGGTGCCGTTCTGCTCCGATGCTGACGATTCCGACAGCACCACCTCGAAGACCGCTGCATGGCGTAGCCATTTTGCCGATTCGGAACTGACTGCGTCAGTCGCGGCGGCTGCCCAGGAACTTGACGAAGGCAAGCGCCTGACCATGTACACAGACGTCCAGAAGAAATGGAACGAGCGCTCGCCGTTCGCATTCCTGCTCCAACAGGTCGGGGTTGCGGTCGTACAAAGCAATGTGACCGGCCTTACCCTCGGTCTGGCGGCGAATTTCACGCGCTACACGGAATTGGCCAAGACATGAGCCAGTCCAGTTCTCCTACAGTGTCGGGGGCGCCGGTAAGGTTCAATCGAATTGCGGGCCGGCTGCGGAAGTCAGTCTCCAACCTGGGCGATGTCATAGTCACGCTGTTCGGATTGGTGGTCGTGACGTTCCTGATTGGCCGTACGATGCCAATCGATCCGGTCATAGCGATCGTTGGCGACAAGGCACCGCCTGACGTTGTGGCGCGGGTAAGGCTGGAATTAGGCCTCGACAAGCCACTTGTCGAGCAGTTCTGGATCTACCTGCAACACCTGTTTCAAGGGGACCTCGGCCGGTCCGTGATGACCGGCCAGCCCGTGACGGCTGACATTCTGCATTTCTTTCCGGCGACGTTGGAACTGGCGACCTGCGCAATGCTGGTCGCACTCGTCGTCGGAGTTCCTCTAGGCGTGCTGGCCGCTGCCCGCCAGGGCTCTCATTTCGACAGTGCGGTGAGGATCATCAGCCTCGTCGGTCAATCCGTGCCGATCTTCGTGCTGGCGCTGATTGTCCTGCTGGTGTTTTACGTCAAACTTGGCCTGGCACCCGGGACGGGCCAGCAGGATGTGGTCTTTCAAGGCATGGTCCCAGACCGGACCGGTATGGTGGTGGTTGACGCCGCCCTGGACGGTCAATGGGACGCGTTTTGGGATGCTTTGGCACATCTGGCAATGCCGGCGTTGCTCCTGGCCTACTATACGATGTCGATCATTACCCGCATGACCCGGACGTTCATGCTCGATGCGCTCGGCGGGGAGTACATTATTGCGGCGCGTGCCAAAGGTCTATCAGGTTCGCGAATTCTTTGGCGCCATGGCTTCGGCAACATCATGGCGAGGCTCGTGCCGGTAATCGCGCTGACCTTTGCTGGCCTGCTCGAGGGAGCCGTGCTGACGGAGACGGTATACTCTTGGCCCGGCATTGGCCTCTATCTCACACGCTCGCTGCTAAATGCCGATATGAACGCGGTGCTCGGGGCCACACTGGTCATCGGAACCATCTATGTCGCTCTGAACCTTTTGGCCGATATCATCCAGCGCCTGCTCGACCCCCGGGTGACGGAGGAGATCGGATGAGCAATTCAGCTGTATTGGGCCTATCAAGCTCGATCCGCTCCTACCTGCTGAGTGAAGCCCCCAGTTCACGCCGCCAAGCGGCCTGGGGCGGCGCCTGTCGGCGTTGGCTGCAACTGCGCCGGAACAAGTTGGCGATGACCGGCCTCGTCACGGTCATTGTACTCGTCGCTGCCGCGCTTGCTGCTCCGCTGCTGGCCACACATGCCCCTGGCGCTCAGGATCTCACCCAAAGGCTGCAGCCGCCGTCGGCTCAGCATTGGCTCGGCACTGATGAACTGGGACGCGATCTCTATTCTCGTGTGCTCTACGGCGGCAGAGTGACGCTAGGGATGGTTGTAGCGGTGGTGCTTTTGGTCGCACCGCTTGGTCTGGCCGTCGGGACGATCGCGGGTTACGCCGGCGGCATCACCGATCGCATCTTGATGCGCATCACCGACATCTTCTTGGCATTTCCCCGTCTGGTTCTGGCGCTCGCATTCGTTGCGGCATTGGGACCTGGGGTGACCAGTGCCGTCATCGCGGTTGCTCTGACCGCGTGGCCGCCGTTTGCGTTGCTCTCACGTTCGGAGACACTGGCAATTCGCCGTGCCGACTATATCGCGGTGGTGAGGCTCATGGGTGCGTCTCCCAGCCGGATTATTATAAGGCACATTGCTCCCTTGTGTGTTTCCTCCCTGATTGTGCGCGTCGCGCTCGACATGAGCGGGATCATCATGACGGCGGCCGGCCTCGGGTTCCTCGGCATGGGAGCTCAACCTCCCATGCCGGAGTGGGGCACAATGATCGCGACGACTCGCGGCTTCATCCTCGACCAGTGGTGGGTCCCGACCATACCCGGCGTCGCCATCCTTGTGGCTTCGCTTGCCTTCAACCTCCTTGGAGACGGATTGCGCGACGTGCTCGACCCGAAGCAGGAATAGTCATGCAGATCGACATGCAAAATCTTCGAGTGTCGTTTGCGTCGCCGCAGGGCCCGGTTGAGGCGGTAAGGGGGGTCTCTTTGACCATGGGCCAGGAAAAGCTCGGCATCGTTGGCGAGAGCGGCTCCGGCAAGTCCCTGACGGCGCGCTCGTGTCTCAAGCTGCTTCCCAGGCAAGCCAAGCTTTCTGCCGATCGTCTCACGTTCGACGGTATCGATGTGCTCCACGCCAGCGAGAGCACGATGCGGCGCCTCCGCGGCAAACGGGCTGGGCTGATCATGCAAGACCCCAAGTTCTCGCTGAACCCGGTGATGACGGCTGGCTCGCAGATCGCAGAGGCCTGGAGGGCCCATCGTGGCGGCAGCCACCGCCTGGCCCAGGAAGCAGCCGTCGATCTTCTGGGCCAGGTGCAGATTCGCGACCCGAGGCGGGTTGCCGAATCTTACCCGCACGAGCTCTCCGGTGGAATGGGCCAACGGGTGATGATCGCCATGATGCTGGCGCCCGATCCGGAGCTGTTGATCGCCGACGAGCCGACCTCAGCGCTCGACGCCACAGTCCAGGCCGAGATATTGCGGCTGATCGAGGATCTCGTCTCGCGTCGTGGCATGGGCCTGGTTCTCATCAGCCACGACCTGCCGCTGGTATCTCACTTCTGCGACCGTGTGCTGGTCATGTATGCGGGCCGTGTTGTCGAAGAATTGCGGGCCGCCGACCTTAACCGTGCAAGGCACCCCTACACCCGCGGCCTGCTTGGTTGCCTGCCATCGCTGATCCACCCAACTGCACGATTGAAAGTGATGGAAAGGGATGAAGCTTGGCATGTCTGAAGGCCCGACAGGCCGACTCGTTGTCCGACATAGATAAAGTACTGGATCGGTTGCCAAATACACAGCCAGCAGCCTCTACCCGGTACTGGGGTTCGGCCAACCCCACAGCACTAGCCTGCCCGATCTTCCGCTGAAGGACGGCGCGCATAGTTCAGACCGCAAAGACGCGACCAGCCTCATGGTTTGAGGGAGTGGCTGCAGCGGTGTGGGGAAGCGCGTCTTGTCCCGTCACCCAATAGCGCACTTCCCAAGAGGCTTTCTTAAATGCTCGCAGACAAGATTTTCCGTAACGGAGTGATCGTAACGGTCGATCCACACCAACCGCGGGCGGAGGCCATTGCAGTTCGGGAGGGCCATATCCTGGCCGTTGGAAGTTGGGATTCGGTGTCGCCGCTACAAGGAAGTTCGACTGAAATCATAGACCTGAAGGGCAACACCCTGCTTCCAGGGTTTGTCGAAGCCCATGCTCACCCGCTCATGAGCGGAATTGCATGGGGAGACCCTGTAATCGACATTCGAGCCGTTCATACACCCACCTATGAGGCGGCAATTGCCAAGATGAAGCGTAGGGCTGCCAAGGCGAAGCCGGGAGAAATCCTATGGTTCCTCGGACTCGATCCTCAGCTGCACGTCGGCATGCGCGAGCCATCCGTCCAAGAGCTTGATGACATCTCGACCACGAACCCGATCGTGGTCCAGACATCCAACACTCACGCAGGGTATTTGAATACTGCCGCTCTTGCCGCCTTTGGCATAGACGGCAATTACGTCCCTCCAATGGGAGGACAGGTTCATCGTGACGAAACGGGAGCGTTATGGAAGTTTGAAGAACTAGCCATATGGGCAATCAGCCTTCAGTTTTTCGACACGTGTGATGATACTCGAAACAAGAAGGTTATGACCGAGTGGCTGAATATGTTCGCTCGCGCCGGATATACGACCAGCTCTGAAATCTTCGTGGCCCCTCATCAGACCCCCTATTTCGAACGGGTTTTGCGCGGGCAGGAGCAGCCTATTCGAGTGTTCGGCTACGAACACGAAGCTCCGGATCTAAAGATGTCCGTCAGACCGGACAATGGAGACGACCTTTGGAACATCAGAGGCCTGAAAATTCAGGCTGACGGCTCTGTCCTGGTGGGGAACGTCTGGGTCAGCAGACCTTACCTCAACACCAAAATGACACGCACGAATATGGGCCTTCCCGAAGATAACGTCGGGCATATGAATTATACCCATGATGAGCTTTTGCGCATGATGTCCAGCTACGCTCTCGACGGTTGGCAGATCGCTGTGCACGCCCATGGCGATCTGACTATCGACGCTGTGCTCAATGTCTTCGAAGAAGTCTTAGCGACTTTCCCGCAGGCAGCGAAGCCGTTCCGCTTGGAGCATTGCGGGATCATGCGTTCCGATCAAATCGAGCGAGCGGTTAAACTTGGCGTGTCCTGCAGCTTCTTCCTTCCCTATATCTACTATTGGGGCGATGCGCTGCACGATAACCTGCTGGGGCCTGATCGGGCCGCCCGCTTTGCCCCGTCAGGGGAAGCCCTTCAAAAGGGTATGCGAGTGTCGCATCACTGCGATTCGCCCATGACTTGGCCGAACGCCCTCCTTTGCCTTTATCTGGCCACCACGCGGAAGAGTAGCTCGGGGCGCGTCCTGGGGCCCGACCAGAGGATGACTATTGACGAGGCAATCTGTGCCATCACGCTTGATGCTGCCTATCAATTGAGGATGGAAGACAAGATCGGCAGTTTGGCGGCCGGCAAATATGCTGACTTCGTGATCCTAGACGGCAACATCCTCACCCGAGACCCCGACGATCTTTTAAATGCCAAAATCCTTGGAACGTACCTTGGAGGCCGCTCCGTATGGAGTGAGTTGTAGAATGTCTACGCAGGTCTTGCCAGTTCCCGTGACTATCATCTCCGGCTTTCTTGGCGCGGGGAAAACCACACTACTGAATCGTGTACTGACCGACAGCGATCAGAAGATTGGCGTTTTGGTCAATGATTTTGCGTCGATCAATATCGACGCGGCGCTGATCGAGAACACCCAACCCGATCGAATAGCACTCACCAATGGGTGTGTATGCTGTACGATCCAGGACGACCTGATCGCCTCTGCACTGAAACTTATTGAGAATTCGCCATTCCTCGACAGGATTATCGTCGAAACCAGCGGCATTTCGCTGCCATCTTCTGTCGCATCAGCGTTCCAGATGTCTCCCGTCAAGGATCGCTTTGTTATCGACAGAATCTTTTGCCTGGTTGATGCAGCCGAGTTTCTAGACCTGGACTACGAATCGACGGAAATCGCCATCGATCAGGCGGCGGCTTCCGACATTCTCTTCTTGAACAAATGCGACCTGGTCAGTGTCACGGTCCTGGACGGCATCGAGCAAATGCTGTGGCGGGCTCTACCGGCGATGAGGATCGTCCGCACCCTCAACGCCGAAATTCCCTGGTCCATTCTTCTTGAGCCCGCCTTCGAGCATGATCTCCCGCAGGATGCGGCCGTGGTAGCGGCTTTGAAGAAGCCGCATCGGCATGATGTAAGTCAGTTTTCTTTCTGGTCCTGGTCCTCCAACCAGCCGGTGTCCGAGGCAGCATTCCGGGCGGCGATCGAATCCCTGTCCGCGGGCATAATGCGGGCTAAGGGAATTGTGTACTTTGCCGGGTGCCCTGAAGAACGTGCAATCCTTCAGCTGGTTGGTAGGCGCGCAAGCTTAGACGTGCAGCCGTATTCGGGTGATCGTCGCGAGAGCGCGGTTGTGATGATTGGACGCGCAGGAATGTTGGAACCGACCGAATTGGACCTCCTGTTTGCAGGCGTGACGGAACCGGTCGTGGAATACGCTCGTGAGGGCCACAGGGCGGTGACAGCTTGATGGGTAACGTCTCCGTGCATAGGCGCTCAACGGCGATCGACCACGGAGAGACTCGCGACGGAGATCGAAAGGGAATGAGATGGCGCGCCTGATGATCGAGGCCGATGGACTGGCGGTGCGCTTCGGCCGAGTCGAAGCGGTCAAATCCGCTTCGTTCAAAGTGGAGGAGGGATCCAGCTTTGGGCTGGTCGGCGAGAGCGGCTCGGGTAAGTCGACGGTGCTACGCGCCGTGGCAGGCCTCAACCCGAACTGGACCGGCCGTCTCCGCATTGCGGGCGAAAACCAGATGCCCAAACGCAGCAAGGACTTTTTCCGCCGGGTCCAGATGGTGTTCCAGGACCCCTATGGGTCGCTCCATCCTCGACAGACTATCGACCGGATTCTGAGCGAACCCCTTCTCGTACATGGCCTCGACAATGTCGAGACTCGCATGCGTCGGGCGCTCGATGAGGTTCTGCTGCCCTCAGCGGTACGCTTCCGCTATCCACACCAGCTTTCCGGGGGGCAAAGGCAACGGGTGGCGATCGCGCGTGCTCTGATTTCGGAACCGGAAGTCTTGCTGCTGGATGAGCCTACTTCGGCTCTGGATGTGTCAGTACAGGCCGAGGTGCTGAACTTGATCAGCGACTTACGCCAGGCACGAAGTCTAACGTACATCACGGTTGGCCATAACCTCGCTGTGGTCGCGCACCTGTGTCAATCGATCGGCGTTATGCAAAACGGCGAGATTGTTGAGACCGTCACCACTCAAGCCCTGCGAGCCGGCAACGTCTTCCATCCCCATACGGCGGAGCTTCGAAGGCTCAACGTCGAACTTGAAGAGGCCGAGCCCATCGCGGACAACGGCCCCGGGGCGAAGGTCCTAAAAATGCGCTAAGCGCGCCAGCAACGCAGGGCAGGGGGCTTGCGGCAACCACTTTTTGAACTCGGTACAGATTTGGTGATCTGGTCTCCGGTCTACCACAACAAAGGCAAGCCAAAAATGTCACAGACAATCGAAAGACCTTCTAACTTCCAAAACGACCAACAGATGAACGCCCGTGTTGACCTTGCGGCAGCGCACCGAGAGGCGGTCAACGACGGGTTTGTCGAGAGCATCGACAATCACTTCACGCTTTCGGTGCCGGGCCACCCGGATCGGTTTTATCTCAATGGATATGGGCTGCATTGGTCAGAAGTGAAGGCTTCAAACTTGATTGAGGTTTCCCTTAAAGGTCAAGTCCTCAGGGGCGACGGGGTCGCCAACCTCTCGGCCGTCTGCATCCATGCTCCCATGCATCGGCGTGGCAGAGCATGTGTGCTCCATACCCACATGCCCTATGCGACGGCGCTGACCCAGCTGGAAGACATGCGCCTCGAACCGTCAAGCCAGAATGCTATGATCCTGCATGACATGATCGCCTACGATTATGATTATCAAGGCTTCGCGGACAAGCAGGACGAAGGCGAGCGGATGGCCGATGTGCTTGGAGACAAGCATATCCTTTTCCTTGCCAATCATGGCGTCGTTTCCACCGGCGAGTCTGTCAGCGAGGCTTATCATCGCCTTTATTTTCTGGAACGCGCGGCGACGACCCAACTGATCGCAATGGCTGCAGGAAAGCGCCGATTGATCTCCCAAGCCGTCTTGGAGAAAACGCGGAGCATTCTGCAATCGGCTAAGGCCGAATTTCGGGCCGATGCGGACCTGTATTTCGAAGCGGTCAAGCGGGTCTTGAGCGCGCAGCGGTCGGATTACGCTGGCTGAGAAGTGCCCGCTTTATAGCCTTATCAATCGTCTTCGTGCCTCAGACGGGTTTTCCTCTTTGCCGCAGCAGGACTTCAAGGGATGCAAGTGCCCAAGAAAAAGGTCGTTGTCGTCTACGCAGACGACACCGGCGCGCCGCCGCCATCTCTGCGAGAGAGCGGCAAGGTGGCAACGGTCTGTATCACAAGCGATACAGAGTACGCCAAGAACGAGCTGCGAGACGCCGGCGCGATCTTCCTTTGGGATAACTCGATCCCGATCGATCGCTTTTCGCCTCTCCCACCGTGCCTGAAGTGGATCCATGTCGGCGGCCTTGGCGTCGACAGCGTGGTTACGCCGGATGTCGTGAAGTCGGAGATCATTGTCACAAATACGCGCGGGATATTCGAGTATCCAGTCGCTGAGTACGTCCTCGGCATCATGCTCATGATCGCCAAGGATTTTCGAAAGACGATAGAATTTCAGCGGGTTAAGGAGTGGAACCGGCGACAGACGGCAAGTCTCCGGGGCCACACGGCGGTGCTAATTGGCCCTGGCGGGATCGGCCGCGAGGTGTTCACCTTGCTTCGACTCAATGGGGTGAAGGTCGTTCCGGTGGGGCGGCGGGCAGTCGAAGATGACCCAGTGTTTGGCAGGGTTCACGCGGTCGAAGAGTTGAAAGACCTTCTCCCTGTCGCGGATACGGTTGTGCTGTCTTTGCCACTTACGACCGAGACCAGCCGCATTATGAATGAGACCCGTTTTAGCCAGATGAAACGGGGGGCATGTTTGATCAACGTCGGCCGTGGCGGCCTGGTGGAGGAACCTGCCTTGGTCAAGGCGCTGGAAACCGGCCACGTTGGCAACGCGGCGCTGGACGTGTTCACCACGGAGCCGCTCCCGAAGGATCACCCATTTTGGTGCATGGATCAGGTGTTTGTATCACCGCACATCTCGGCCGATCTCTACGGATGTGAAGATCTAACGGTCGCCAGTTTCGTGGAGAACCTGGAGAGGTGGGTCAAAGGAAGGCCACTAGAGAACGTGGTCGACAAGGCGGCCCGTAGCGGCTGATACGCCTGCCAGACTACGCGTTGCCTTAACCATCGGACGCCCAACGGAGCAGAAAATCATGAAATTCACCCACAGATTGTCGATCGTCGACTCCCATACCGCGGGCGAGCCAAGCCGATTCGTTGTTTCGGGATTTCCAAGGATCCCAGGAGAAACCATGGCTGAGCGCATGCGCAGCATAATCAATGACTTTGACTGGATCCGGCGGGTGACTATGAACGAACCCCGGGGCCACCGAGACATGTTCGGCGGCGTTGTCTTACCCCCCGTGAATCCGACATCGCATGCGGGCGTGGTCTACATGGACGGCGGCCAATTCTACAATATGTGCGGACACGCATCGCTGGGGCTTTGCGGGATGCTGGTGGAGACCGGGCAGGTTCCTCGAACAGGACGCAAGACGGAGGTCAGGATCGACACGCCGGCCGGGCTCGTTGTTGGTTCGGTCACAACCAACGATATCGGGGATTTGGAGGCGGTTTCCCTCATCGACGTTGCCTCTTTCGTGTTTGCGGTGGATCAGTACGTAGAGGTTCCGGAGTACGGTCGAGTCCGTGCCGACTTCGGCTATGGCGGCAATATTTTTGTAATCGCTGAGGCGGGTGACCTGGGCTTCCAGTCAATAGACCCGGAACACACCACGGACCTGATTAAGGCCGGTGTGGCACTGCGCGCGGCGGCGCGGCAGCAGTTCCAATTCCAGCACCCTGAGCAGCCCCATATTAACGGGATTGACCTCGCGATGTTGACGGCCCCGGCATCAGGCCCTGAAACGGATGCCCGTAACATCGTCATCCTGGGCCAGGCACAAGCTGACAGATCGCCTTGCGGCACCGGCACCTGTGCGCGCATGGCAGTGGAGCACGCGAAGGGGAGACTCGGAATTCAAGAGCGCTTCAGACACGAAAGCTCTATCCGGACTTTCTTCGATGCCCGTATCCTCGCAACAACGAAAGTAGGCGCACTACCCGCGGTCGTACCGGAAATCAGTTGTCGACCATTTCTAACCGGGTTCAGCGAGTTCGTCGTCGATCCAGACGATCCATTGGGAGCCGGCTTTATGCTTGCGTAACGCGGCAACGTGCTCTTAGGATTTCCAAGGAGCGGTCACGTTCATCGTGGCCGCACATCTAATATTGAACCCGACGATGCCACAACGCCGGCGAGCTGACTTCTTCGGCGATCTGCCAGCCTCGCCGAGGTGACCGCCTTAGCCGGGTTCTGGGCAGCCGTCCGCGACTGCCATGTAGTCGGGCACGTTGCCATCCCCACCCCTCACAGACCGGACGGGCGGGAAAGTCGCCCGCACGATCTGTGAGGGCGAATGCTGAATGGCTGAGCTATTCGACTAGACCTCTTAGCTCTTAGCTAAGACGTCGGGCACCCGACACTCCTGTCGGGTTTGTCCCGTGAGCGACCCGGGGCCGCTCGACTTGGTTTCCCCATATCACGATTTAAGTCGTTGAAAAACATGTAAGGTATTTTCCTGAAGCGTTTTCCTGCGCAGTTGGTACGACTTTCGCGATTACCTCGTAACGAGAGTTACCGATATCGTGATTGATGAAACGAAGGAAGCCGCAGTTCCGAGGATTTGAACTACATGTCCGCTGGGCCAGCTTTAATCCGGCCCCCAGTTTGCAAACTGGCACTTTCGAGTCGGCCGATGGCCTCCGGCCTGCGGCGGCAATCCGGCACCGTTGCCGGTCTGATGCAAATCTGTATGGCGCGCGCTGCCGCCAAAGCTTCGGCCGATTCGCTGGGAGCCAGTCGATTGACACGCCACTCGAACCCAAGTCTACGCACCGAAGTAAAAATATGAAATTAACTAGCAATAGAGAAAGGGGATCGAACATGGATAGCGACTTTATCTATGACGAGCATTGGGCGTCCAACTATGAGAAATTTGCCCTCATACATGGTAGAATCGCAGAGGTAGACCAGACCGTGACCTTTCTTCACGACTATTCTAACGGCGGGAGCGCGCTTGAGCTTGGTATTGGCGAAGGACGCGTGGCCGTGCCGTTGAGTCAGCGCGGCGTCAAAGTCGAAGGCATCGACAACTCGGACAACATGTTGGAACTTCTCGCCAAGCGCAATGAGATGATTAAGGCTTGGAAGGGGAACATCGCCGGGTTCAGATCAGAACAACGCTACAATCTGGTGTATTGTGTCTATAATACGTTCCAGCTTCTCTTCACGCGCGAAGCTCAATTGGCTTGCCTCCGATCTGCCGCAGAGGCACTAGAGGACCAGGGAATTCTGGTGATAGAATTCGATGTGCCGGCCTTGGAAGGTTTCGTGAATGGCCAGAAAACTACTACGGTGTTCGTGGATCGTGAGAACACGATTCTCAATGCGCACATCCACGATCCACTGAACCAGACCTTGGTTTCAAGCCTCCTCTGGTTTTCTGGCACATCGATCACCCGTTTACCATATCGCGCTCGTTACGTTTACCCTCACGAACTCGACACCATGGCCGAGTGCGTAGGGCTGGAGCTCGCGGAACGTTGGGGAGATTGGGAGAGAGGTGCGTTCACCGAAGGGTCCAAACGTCATGTCTCGGTTTACCGCCGAACCAGCCTATAGTCCGGGACCTTTCGTCGCCCGATCTTATGAGTGATCTCCGAAACTCCGATGTCCGAAGAAGCTGCAGCCTTACTGTATCGCCAAGCTTTATTAACTGGAAGGGAACACGAAGATGCCGCTTGAAGTTTCATTTCTTTTCGGGGGGATTTCGACGGAGTATGATGGGTCGGTTATATCGTTAACTAACATCATCTCCTGCTACCTAGCTCTGCACCACACCGAACGGCCGTTCTCCGTCAGAAACTTGTATCATGTGAGCCGAAAGGACGGCCTGGTTCGTGGAATTCCTTTCCATAGTGGCTTCACGCTTGGAGATCTCCAAGCCTGTATGTCCGATAGTAGCACCCTTTCTGGACGCACTTTGCTCGAGACTTTTGGTAGCGTTATATCTCGCGGTGAATATGTTGTGAATTTGTTGCACGGGCAGTTTGGCGAAGACGGCGGAGCGCAGACGCTTGCGGCGCTTTTAGGGTTAAGTGGCACATTTGGCGACCCGCACGTGGCATCGCTGACGATGAATAAGTACGCTATGTCATCATTCGTTTCTTCATTATTTCCGAATGGTGATGTGAAAATACCCAATACTGCGCTGATCACGGCCCGCAACGTCGGCGATTGGCCTAACTTAGCGTCGTCAATACAGGGTCCACTTGTTGTAAAGCCAAATTCACTTGGCTCATCGCTGTTCGCTGAACTTTTTCATGAGCCTGCAAGATATGAGGCCGAGATTGATGCTCTTCTGCGTGCGATATTTACTCACGACAATTCTGCATTGATACAGGAGTTCATTCCTGGCGACGAGTACACCTGTGGGTGTATCATTCGGTCGTCCGAAGTGATACCGCTTCCTGTCGTGAGAATTGACGCAGCGAGAAATTTTTGTAGTCGTGACCAGAAATATGCCGGCAACCTTTCAAAGAAATCTGTGATTGACTTAGACGAGGATGTCTCAAAGTGCTTGCAGTCTGCAGCACAATTAATTGCCGCGTCTATTGCTTCCTATAATATGCTCAGATTTGATTTCAGGGTTGCGCATGACTCACAGATCTGGTTCCTAGAGTGCAACTATATACCATCGCTTGGCGAAGGTAGTTCTTTCGTAAAAATGCTGGATCACTATGGCATGACGGTCATCGAGCTGATACCATGGATCGCGGCCAACTCTGCGCCCTTGGTGAAGAGGGACCACTACGTCAACTATGAGTCCCTCTGACCTATCTACTCTCTACCGCTTGCCACGGACCTTTGATGGAATCTCGTCGATATGCCATCTCCCGTTTTTGCTCCGTTTGCGTCGGTTGAAACGTTCCAGCAGTGGCGGTGCGTAGCGGACGGTCCAGCAGTGAATGGTCGTGTGGTCGACGGCACTGCCCCGCGCGGACGCGAAGCCGTGCGCAATCGCGTGCGGGCTTGAGAGGCTGCACAGGAGGCTCAAAACGGTCGCCTAAGCAAGCAGCTTCAGTCGTTCTTTCCGGCTTCAGATTGGAATAGCCGTTCGACATCACCGGAATACGCACGTAGTTATCCGTAAGCGCCACGCCGCTCCCCTCGTGCGGGGCATGAGGTGAATGTGCGAAGAATCCTCCCGATCGCGAGAGACGGAGGGCCTACGTGGGAGCAGACGGCAAAATGGACGTCGATTTGGACGTCCCAACAGCTGGCTACGCAGGCCGGCTCGAGGTGGACGGTCCGACGGGACGGCGGGTTCGCTCGGAGGCTGAGAGAGCCCGGATTGCGGCCGAGAGCCTGATGCCGGGGGTGCAGGTGGCGGCGGTCGCACGCAAGCATGGTGCGACCCGCTGGCAGGTCTACGATTGGCGGCGTCGCCTTCGTCAGGGACAACTGGCACTGCCCGAAAGCATGGCGCCGATGTTCGCGCAGTTGATGGTGGACGACTCATCGGTGCCTCAGCGGAGGATGAGGCCATCGAAATCGACGCCGGCGAAGGTGGAGATCGTGATCGACGACATGGTGATCCGAACGGCGGTTGACCTCGAACAGCTGTCGCAGGTGATCCGAGCGGTTCGGGCCTCGCGATGATTGCACCGGGCAACGATCTGAAGATCTACGTGGCGACCCGGCCGGTTGACTTCCGGCGCGGCATGGACGGATTGGCATTGGCTGTGCAGGAGATGCTAGGCCTCGACCCGTTCTGTGGGGCAGCCTTCGTGTTCCGGGCCAAAAGGGCTGACAGGATCAAGATTTTGGTGTGGGATCGCACCGGCCTTGTGCTCGTTCACAAGCGGCTCGAGGGCTCGAAGTTCGTCTGGCCGCAGGTTCGCGACGGCGTGATGCGCATGCCGCCGGCGATGTTCGCGGCCTTGTTCGAAGGGCTGGATTGGAGACTGGTTCGCCCCGAGCGGGAACGGCGTCCGCAGCTGGCCGGATGAGTGTGGCACAGTGACTCAGGTGCCTTGTCTCCAATGGCGTTATCGGAGATCATGTGGTTGAGCATGAATCTGACGGTTCTCCAGGAAGAGAACGAGCGTTTGAAGGCGCTCCTCGCCGAGGCGCAGGCAGCTTTGGCAGAGTCCGAGGAGGCGCGCCGCCGCCTGGAGAGCGTCGTCAGCCAGCTCAACCACGAGAAGTTCGGCGCCAAGTCCGAGAAGCTGCATCCCGATCAATACCACCTGCCGCTCGAAGACGTGGAGATCGCGCAGGGCGTGCTCGATGCCGCGCAGGAAAAGGCGCAGCGGGTCATCCGGGGGCGTTCGGACGGCTCGTCCGGTTCGCGCCAGCGCAATCGTGGCCACTTGCCTGCCCATCTGCCGCGGGGGGAGCGGATCATCGAGCCCAGGAGCACGCTGTGTCCGTGCGGCTGCGGCGAGATGGCCAGGATCGGCGAGGATGTCAGCGAGCGGCTCGACGCAATCCCGGCGCAACTGCGCGTGCTGGTCACGCGCCGCCCGAAATACGCTTGCCGGCGCTGCTCGGGCGCCGTCGTGCAGGCGCATGCGCCCGAGCATATCGTGCCTGGTGGCCTGCCGACCGAGGCGCTGATCGCCCAGGTCATCGTCGCCAAGTTCGGTGATCATTTGCCGTTCTACCGGCAGGCCGAGATCTACGCCCGCCAGGGCATCCAGCTGGATCGGGCGACACTGGGCAACTGGGCAGGCCGGGCCTGCTTCCATCTCAAGCCCATAGCCGACCACATGCGCGGGCATCTGGCTGCGGCCGAGCGCCTGTTCATGGACGAGACCACCGCGCCGGTACTCGATCCCGGACGCGGCAAGGTCAAGAAGGGCTTCTTCTGGGCAATCGCTTCCGATGACCGCGGCCATGGTGGCCAAGGCCCGCCCATCGTGCTGTTCCACTATGCGCCGGGACGCGGCGGCGAGCATGCCGAACGCTTCCTTCAAGGCTTCGGCGGACAATTCCTGCAGGTTGACGCCTATGAGGGCTATGACCGGCTGACACGCCTGGAGCGGCCACAAGGACCATGGCTGCTCGTCCATTGCTGGAGCCACCTGCGCCGACGTTTTGTGAAGCTGGCGCGCAACACCAAGTCCCCGATCGCCGAAGCCGCCGTGCGCCAGATCGCTACGCTCTACGCCGTCGAGGCGACGGTGCGCGGCATGACGCCACAAGCTCGGCTCGCCGCCCGACAGCAGTACTCCACCCCGATCATCGCCGCCTTGAAGCCGTGGTTTGAAAAGCAATTGTCGATGATCTCCTCGGGCTCAAAGCTGGCCGAAGACATCCGCTATGGTCTTGCCCATTGGGAAGGGCTCACCCGTTTCCTCGGCGACGGCCGGCTCGAGCTCGACACCAACCCGGTCGAAAACGCCATCCGGCCCGTATGCTTGACCAGAAAAAATGCTCTCTTTGCTGGCCATGAGGTCGGGGCCGAAAACTGGGCACTGCTCTCATCCGTCGTGGCCACCTGCAGGCTCAACGACGTCAATCCCGTTGCCTACCTCGCCGAAACCCTCGAGGCCATCATCAATGGCCATCCACAGAGCCAGATCGAGGAACTCATGCCCTGGCGATTCCGGAAAACATCAAGCCCAAACCCATAGGTGATCGGCCAGGCGCTTACAGTTATCCTGAGATGTCCGATGGCAAGCTACGAATACGAACATTCCTGTCGAGTTTGTCGACTCCACCACACGGTTTTACTTGCCAAACGCCCTTTCTCGCCTCGGTAAAGAGGGGAAATGACACGACTACACACTTCTCCGGCTCGATCAATCCTAATTGGCACCAGATTTGAACCGTTCAATGCGAAGCTGTCTACCGGCCTTATAAACAAGCGAGCCGGATGGGAAGGAGCACATCGCGTCAGGTGTGGGGTTTGCTTCCATTCCTGATTTGCGTGGTTCAAGTGCTCATTGTGTGACCACAACAGCAGAGTTTGAACTGAGCGCTCAAACGGCTACGGCGATGGACGATCTAGATCGGAGAATCCTTACGATGCTACAGAAGAATAGACGGCTCTCCGTTGCCGAACTCGCGAAACTTGTCGATTCCTCGGCCGTCTCATGCATGCGGCGAGTGAACAAGCTGCGGTCGACCGGCGTTATCGTTGCGGATATCTCGCTCGTTGATTCTAAGGCTCTTCGCAGATCGCTTACCGTTGTCGTGACAGTAGAGCTTGACCGCAAACGTCCCAACTTTGCTGATCACTTCAAGCGCTCGATGCGGGCGGCCAGGGAGGTTAACCAGTGCTATATGGTGACGGGTGATGCCGATTTCGTCTTAATATTAACGGTCGAGAACCTTGAGGTCTTTGACGTCTTCGCCAGGACAAAGCTCTTTGCCGACCCCAACGTGCGAAAATTTAAGAGCATGATAACGCTTGATTGTGTCAAAATGGAGCCTCGGATTGCTGTGTAGTTGTCGGCTGGTTGCGCTGAACTGGGCCGCCTTTTGAAGCACCCCGACGCGGATGGACCTCTTCGTTTTCGTCACGATGGATGGCGATGAGGTTTTGAAGGCTCGCGATGCCGAATCCGGAGAACGGACGATCCGCACGCCCGCGCTGCGACTGTTGAGCGTTTTTCGTGCCGCCACTTGCGCCGACCCCCGATGGCGGGATCATCATCAAATCACCCGTAGCTGTCTGAGAAAGAGTCTGAATGTCACACGCCTCGGTCCGACAGGGTCGTCCGTAGACTAAGCCCACCCGACATGATCCTTTTTTGAAAGTTTCAGAAACAGATTGACCCAGAATCGGTATTCCGGATCGTCAGGGTTGCCAGACGCTTCGAAGGCGCAATGAACATTCCAGGGTGTCACGACACCGACGACACCCAGCGGCTCGCGCCGCACCCGATGAAGGAGGCGGCGTAGTCGATCTCGCCCAGCGACTCCTTCAGCGGCTTGCCTTGCTCCAAAGTCATCAGCAGAGCGAGGTCGTCTTTCGCGGCGATGATCAGCTCGAACCATTTTCGCAGGATTTTTGCGCGCTCCTGTGGCAAGGCAGCCCGCCAGGCCGGAAAGGCGCGCGCGGCGGCATCGATCGCCTTTGTTGTCTGTCCCGCATCAAGCGCCGCGACGAAGGCGACAGCAGCGCCGCTGGCCGGATCGGTGACTTCAAAACTTTCGGCGGCCTCGCTTGCCGTCCACTGGCCGTCGACATAGGCGAGCTCGCGCAGCAGCCGACGGTCGGAGAGGCGGTCGAGCGCGTCATGGCGGATCGTGCGGGCAAAGTGCGCGGGCATAGTTGTAGCCCCCCGGGTCGGACTGATGCGGTAAGACTATTCGCCATCGGCAGACAGAGAGGCTGTTTTGGAGGCCTGCCCTTAGAGAGAGTCTCTTATTGTTCGGCGCGGCAGGAGGATATCTCTACGGCTCGTTACGATTGCGCGGGCAGCAAGTCGGCCAAGGGCAAGACGGTCTCATCCTTGACCGTCTTGGTAACATGTAGGTGAAGTAACGATCGATGCCGATCTCGCGCTCGAGCAAGCTATCGACAAGCCGCTGATAGGCATAGATGTCACACGCCATCACCTTCAGCACATAGTCGACGCCGCCGCCGACCGACCAGCAGGCGATGATCTCGGGGATGTCGCGGATGACGCGTTCGAAGCGGTCGAAATCAGCCTGGCGTTGGCTGGCCAGACGTCACCTCCATCAGCACGGTGGCGACGGGTGCCGCGACACGCATGGCGATCCTGGCGTGATAGCCCGAGACGATGGCGGCCTTCTCCAACCTGCGCAGCCGCATCCAACAAGGCGTCGGCGACAGGCCGACCTGCTCGGCCAGCGCCAGCTTGGTGATACGTCCGTCACGCTGGATGCCGTCGAGGATTTTAAGGTCGATCGGATCGAGTCTTAGGAACGCCATGCTACGCATCCATTTGACGCACTTATGTCAGTTCAATTTCCGGCCTGTAGCATGCTCCGCCGTCAGCGCCGATCTTAATATGATCCGCTCCCGGTCCCGTGTTAGACCCCGTCGCCGTTCCTGAGAAAATGGCTAGCCACCACACCTACTGTCGTGGTTGTCGGATCTGCGACACATTGTTTTCGGCCTGGTTGCCTGCTGCACTCCCGGTCAAATCATTGAACAGAACTCAGAAAATATTTCTAACGCCCCCTAGGCGGCAATTGGCATGACTCTTGAGACGTCCTCTTTGTGAAACGCGACGCGCGGCGGCACTGGTGTTCGTCAAGGTGTTCTTCGCAGCTGTGGCTCAGGACTTGGTGCGCCAATCCGGCAAGCTCCCTGGTTCGACCACGAACCCCATTTGCAGGCATTCCCGCCGGTCTGCCTACCTAAATACCCAAATAGGGAGGCAACGATGACTGACCAAATTAAACCGGATTGCGAGGAGGAATTCGCGATCCTCAACCATCTCGAGTCTGAAGTTCGCAGCTACGCACGCAGCTTTCCCGTAGTTTTCGCGAGGGCGCGAGGGGCTCAGCTGTTTGCGCGAGATGGGACAGCCTATCTCGACTTTCTTATGGGTTGCTCAAGTTTAAACTATGGACACAATCCCCCGGAGCTGAAGTCCGCGCTCGCAGACTACATTGCGAGTGACGGTATCACCCATGGCCTCGATCTGTATAACGAAGCCAAGGAATCTTTTCTGCGAGAATTCCACGAGACGATCCTCAAGCCGCGGCAATTAGACCACGTCGTTCAGTTTCCTGGTCCAACCGGCGCCAACGCGGTTGAGGCTGCGCTCAAGCTGGCGCGCAAGATCACCGGGCGGCCCAACATCATAGCCTTCACCAACGGCTTTCATGGTGTGAGCCTTGGCGCTCTTTCCTGCACCGGCAATCGATACCACCGCGCGGCCGCCGGTCAGCTGCTCGGCGGCGTCACGCGGCTACCCTATGACGGCTATCTTGGACCCGCTGTAGACACCGCAGACTACCTTGATCGCCTGCTCTCGGATCCCTCCAGCGGCGTGGACGCGCCGGCGGCGGTGATTGTCGAGACAGTTCAGGGCGAAGGCGGCCTGAATGTCGCCGGTACGAACTGGCTGCGGAAGGTGGCGGCCATTGCGCGCAAACACGGAGCTCTGCTGATCGTAGACGACATTCAGGCGGGTATTGGCCGGACTGATGCGTTCTTCAGCTTCGAAGCAGCCGGTCTCCGCCCGGACATCGTCACAATGGCCAAATCGATATCTGGCTATGGCCTGCCGATGGCCCTCGTTCTAATTGATCGACAACTCGACAAGTGGGAACCGGGAGAGCACAACGGAACATTCCGCGGCAATTGCCACGCTTTCGTCACCGCCCGGGCAGCCCTGGAGCACTTCTGGCGGACAGACAGCTTTGCAGCGTCCGTCGAGGAGAAAGGCAATCTTCTGGAAAGCCGCCTTGAGCAGATCGCGCACAAATACGACCCAAGCCGAGTGTCAGCCAAGGGTCGTGGCATGATGCGGGGCATCGATCTCAAGTCTGGCGAGGTCGCCAAGCAGGTCGTCAGAACCGCCTTCCAGAGGGGCCTAATCGTCGAGACTGCCGGCCCCAAAGACGAGGTCGTGAAGTGTCTGCCACCTCTTGTCATTGGCGAGGATCAGCTTAGCCAAGGCCTCGACATCCTCGAAGACGCTGTTGAAAGCGTGATCGGCAACCCGGTGAACACGGCACCTCAGGATGAGCAGTACAGAGAAGGAAAAGCGTGATGACAGGAGCAACCAGTGACCGGAGAAACCACGTATACGTAAGGAATGTTCATCAAAAGGGGCGCGGCGTATTTGCCAATATTCCATTCAAAGTCGGCGATTTAATTGAAATAGCTCCTACGTGGGGATTTCTCGGCTCAGATGAAAAACTCTTAGAGCGCACTGGACTCTTCGAGTACTACTTTGTTCGGCCGATAGATAATAACCCTGTTGAAAATCAACGCTCCGGGTATGTTGTTTTCGGGCTAATTTCGATAGTAAATCATTCGTCAAGCCCAAATTCACAAATATTATGGTTCGACGACGACACGGGTGCGTGGGCAAGCATCGTAGCGCTAAAGGATATACAAGTTGGCGAAGAGATAACACACAGATATGCTAATATCGAGGATTATCCAAGTACCATCACCTTCATAGAATAACCGTATTGTCTTTTAACGCTGCTGAGCTGGCGGACAAGATATGAACGATAACTTTACGATACTGGAACTATCAAAATGCATCTGGGCACTAGACGACCTGGCGTGCAAGTCCGGCCTTCGGATTGCGACCGGCGACAATTTTGACGAGTATGTCCGAATCACCAGCAGACTTCCCGGAAAGTCGCCGACCACTCCACACTTCCGTCCCGACTGTTCTGCTCTCTCACCTGGAAAGGCATTTTGGATCGTCGGTCGGGATCGGAAAGGAAGTATAGCGCATGTGCAAGCAATGCGTCTGGACGATATATCCCACACCAGCCTTGCTGAGCACCTTAGATCGCTCAAAGGCTGCTTTGACAACCCTGACCTCAAAGCCGGGCCCAGTTCCTCATGCAGTTGCTCCGCGCCGACGGCTGACACCATAAAGGGGCTGGTGGCATATCATGGCGACATGTGGTTGCGGGAGGACTTTCGAGGCCGCGACCTCACGAGCTTTGTTGGTCGCCTTGCATTGGGGCTAGCATGGGCCAAATGGTCCCCAGATGTGATTTACGCGCTAGTTGGCGGCTGGATCATCGAAAAAGGTGTCGCGGATCGCTACGGATATCAGCATCGAGAATACGGGTCCATCCTGCGCTTGCCTGCCCTAGGGATAAGCCATGATGACTGGCTAATTTGGCTAACTCGAGACGAACTGTTGAAGACATTTTCCGGTACTTTCTCATTGCGCACGCGCTGAGAACCTTCTCTGATTCTTCAAAAACGCGAGTGCTGGCCGCGGTCACGCTAATCTGTCGTTCGTGATAATCGCGGGCATCAAAGAGCGAGCGATTTCGGCCGGCCTTGGGCGCAATAATGAGCATCCACGAAAAAAGCTGGACATTACTTCGAAATACTTGGCTTTGAAAATCGGATTATCGGATGTGGTTCACCCGGCGCGTTAATTCGGGCGAAGCGCGATGAGTGCGGAGGAACGGGGCTGGGATACGGCCGAGTAAGTTCGAGCCTTGCAGCCTGCTGGTTTAGATCTTCGTCCTGAGGCCTTTGGGATCGAAGAAAGCCTGCAGGGATGCGTCGGCGTCGAACAGCTCGCCGGCAATTTCGATCTGCCAGCTTCCCGAGTCGATCCACTCCCGACTGACGCCATCAGCGTGGTTGACGTAGCCAAGTCCTATCGATGTCCCCAAGGTAAAGCTCCGTACCCCAGAGGAGATGTAGCCGACAATGCTACCATTGTAGCGGATCAGCTCTTCGCGAAAGAGCAGGGGCTTTGGTTCCCGCAGCTTGAACGACAGCAGCCGCTTTCGCGGCGTGCCGGCCGCCTTCTGGGCCTCCATGGCATCCCTGCCCTGAAAACCGCAGGGCTTGGACCAGTCAATCGTAAAGCCAAGTCCGGCCTCAAGCAGTGTGTCAACCGGGGTTAGGTCAAGCTCATACTCTCGGTATGCTCGTTCGGAGCGGAGATGCTCCAGGGCGTGGTAGCCAGCCGGACGTAGCCCGCACTCAGCACCAGCCTCCCACAAGATGTCAAAAACGTGCTGTGCCATCTCTGTGGGGATATGGAGCTCCCAGCCCAGTTCTCCGACATAAGTCAGCCGGTTGGCGATAACTCGCGCGTAGCCGACGTCGATCTCCTGACTGGTGGCAAATGGAAACGCTTCATTTGAAAGGTCAGTCTCGGTGACTTTGGAGAGGATCTCGCGGGATTTTGGTCCCTGCAGCGACAGCACCGCGTAGGCCGAGGTAACGTCCGTCAGCGTCACGTTCCAGTCGCTGGTGATATGCTTACGAATCCAGGCGGTGTCGCGTGGGTGGACGGTGGCCGACGATATGATGAGGTATTCGGTTTCCGAAAGTCGATTGACGGTGACATCGGTTTCGATGCCACCCTTCTTGTTGAGCATATGCGTATAGACGAGCTTGCCGACTGGTACGTCGACATTGCCGGCGCAGAGCCATTGGAGAAAGCGGCAGGCGTCTTGGCCCTGGACAAGGTGCTTGCCGAAAGAACTCTGGTCCAATAGCACCGCATCCGTACGCGCCGCACGGCATTCTTCAGCGGTGTGCTTGAACCAATTGGGTTCCTCATACGAATAGACATTCTCCGTGGGCTGGCCTTCTCCAGCAAACCACATTGGACGCTCCCACCCCATGCCCTCGCCGAAACTTGCGCCAAGCTTCGCCAACCGATCATGGAGCGGGCTCTTTCGCACGCCGCGAGAAGTTGTAGGCTGATGACTGGGCCAATGCATCTTATAGTGAAGGCCGAGCACCTCGGCTGTGCGATCGTGCAGGTAGCGTTTGTTGATCTGGAACGGATGGAACCTGGCCACATCAACGAAGCTGATGTCCATCTGCGGTGATTTGGCAACGATCCATTCTGCCAGAGCCCTGCCAGCCCCGGCACCATACTCGATACCTTCAGAGTTGTAGCCGGCCGAAACGTAGAGGTTTTTCAGTCCGGGCACCTCGCCGATCATGAACAACAGGTCAGGCGTAAAGCTCTCCGGTCCATTGAAAAACTTCGCGATTCCGGCATTGGCGAGCTCAGGAACGATTTCGATGGCCTTGGTCATAGGCAGCTCGAAATGATCCCAATCCTCCCAAAGTTCGATGAAGGCGGTGTCCTTGGGCAGGCGTTCCATCTCGACAGGCTTGCCCCAAGGCTCGAAGGCGCCGATCAGGAGCTTGCCTGCATCTTCCTTTAGGTACACGTGACCATCGGTATCACGCAGGACTGGAAGCGTCGGCCGGATGAAGTCCATAGGTTCGGTGACCACGTAGAAGTGCTCGGCCGCGTAAAGTGGCACGCGTGCGCCCAACCGCGCCGCCAGGTCCCGAGTCCAGAGACCACAGGCCAGCACCAAGGTTTCCGCTTCGATGACCCCATGGTCGGTCTGGAGCTGGTAGAGACCTTCCGGCGTCCGCCAAAGGTCCTTTACCCCTTGGTTCTCGAAAATCCGGACCCCATTCTGCTTGGCGCCCGCCGCGAGCGCCATGCAGGTGTCGATCGGGTTTGTCTGCCCATCCCGGGGGATGAACACTGCGCCCTTGATGATCGAAGCGTCGATTGCAGGATAAAGCGCTTTCGCCTCCGCCGGGGAGATCATGTGAGCTTCAAGGCCAAAGCTCTTAGCGACCGACGCGTTGCGGGCCGTTTCGTGAAGGCGCTCCTTGGTCCGGGCCACGCCGAGCGTGCCGTTGCGTTTGAGCCCCGTAGCCTGGCCTGTTTCGGCCTCAAGGGCATCATACAGCTCAGCATTGTATTTTGCAATTTCGGTCAGCGAATGCGTGCCGCGTGTTTGCATGATTAGCCCGGCCGCATGCCAAGTTGTGCCTGAAGTCAGCGTGTTCCGCTCCAAGATCGCGACATCTTTCTTGCCCAGCTTTGCGAGATGATACGCAACGCTGGTGCCCGCTATGCCGCCTCCCAAAATAACTATCTCATGGTGACGGGCTGCCGAAGCGCGGGGGCGCAAGAATGGGAAATGTGTCATGGAACCCTACGATTGAATGAAGAGCCGCTACAATTCGCGCGCCTTCTGCATGTACCGCGGCAAAAATAGCCGGGTCGCCACGCGTACATTCCGCGTATTTCTCGCTGAGTTAAGGTTTTGGCCGCGACGAAGTGGAATTGTTTGCGGCCGTCAGTCGCTCTGGAACCTTAAGCTGACGCCATGCGTGGCGGCGATACTCGTCGAACAACCGGCGGAGCCTGACGCGACGCATCTGAAGGCCCACCGCACCGCGGCGAGCCTGCTCAAAAAGGGGATGTTCCCCGTCGCATCGGGCGAACAAAAGGTGGGCTGAACTGGCATGTATTCTGCAGGACGAGCCAAGCCGAACCGCTCCGGGTCGCCGACTTGGACAGACCCAACAGATGGTGTCGGATTTTGGCTGACCGGGTGCATTACGGCGTTTTGCCCCAAGGTGTGGGGGCCATGAGGCCGATCCGCCGAAGCGCGGATTTCGAGCTGTTCGGGCGTCAGTCTGGCGCGCAGCGCAGCGATGGCTTCCTTCAGCTTCCCGGCCGACGCCGCGCGTCTGGTCATGTCGTCAGCTAGACTTAGACTAGTCTAGCTTTTCCTGGAAGGCGAAGGTGTCGCGGGGTGAGTGGTTGGCGTTGCGGTCTTGGCTGGCCGCGCCGGGACTACATGAGCCACTATCGGGCCGCAGCGGCGTCAGCCTTGCCTGCAGCGCATTGGTATAGTCCGCCAGGCGTCGAGTTGCTCGGCCCTGATGCCGATGCGGGTCTGCCGGATCTACGCCGCAAGGGGTGCCGTCTTGAGGAGATAAAAAGCATCGTTGATAACAAATCCGTCAAGACCTGCGGCACGGGCATAAGTCAGCAAGTCGCTTGCACGGTTGATGAAGCCGGTGCCATTAAAGTTCAGCGATGTGTTGCAGAGAACGCCGACTCCGCTTTTCGCCTTGAACGAGGTAAGCAGTTGGAAGAGGGGCGGGTTCTGCTCCCGCGAAACTGTTTGGGCCCGCGCTGTGCCGTCGACATGCGTGACGGCCTCCAACCGGCTATCGAGAACCTTCTGGAAAAGAAGGATGTAGGGCGACGGGCGTGCCAAGTCGAAGTGGAGCGCGACGTCCTCTTCCAGGCAAACCGGCGCGATCGGGCGGAAACTCTTCCGATTCTTGATGCGGTTTAAGCGCTCATGGGTTGCCTTTGAAAAAGGCGCCGCGAGAATTGACCGATTGCCGAGCGCCCGTGGTCCGATTTCACAATTCCCCTGTACCCAACCGATCACCTTGTCACCGAGCAACGCTGAAGCCACTTGGTTGTAGTCGAGTGGATGGACCTCGATCCCGGTGCCGTCAATTTCGTCAAGCGTGAAAGGCTGGCCTGAATACACGTTCCATTTGATCTTAGCATTGCCTGTGAAATGCCGCATAGCGTCGACTGCGGTTCCAATCGCCGAGCCTGTATCATTTGTACATGGCGGAATGAAAACATCGGAAAAGGTTTGTTTCGAGCGATCGGCGGTTCCACTCACAATTTAGTCCGCACCCGCCGGAAATCAGCAGCGGGAAGCCCTTTGTCAGGTTCCTCTTCGCGAAAGTGTGGAACTCATCGAATATGGCGTCCGAAAATCGCCTGGCGAGGTTGGTGAACTTCTGATGGGTTACGCCAATATTGTGGTACGGCGAATTCCGCAGATTCCCCCTTACACAACGGGTACTGCTCGCTTGGAAGCACGCGGTTGACCTGCGCCCGTGCACCTCGTCGCCAGTCGAATCTATTCGGCAGGCACTCGCTCGTTTCAGCCCCGCCTCGCGTCAAGTAGCTGGCCGAAGCCGCCAATTGGGGCCGCATAACCGGCGAGTCCGAGGGCGTGCCAAGCCATAGCCTGGGTGCTGGACATTACCGGAATACCAAGTTCCTGCTCAAAGCGTGCAAGGTGAGGAACGACTGGCATCGCCGTGCATGACAAGAATAGTGCACCAGCAGCTGATTGTTTAACAAGAACCTTGGCGGCACTGAGGATCTCCTCGACGTCCAGCTCGCAAATCTCGACATCGGTCTTGCAGTCGAAGACGCCATCTGCCGCGAGGTGGATGCCGGCTCCAGCCAGGAAGGGTAAGAACTTCTGGTGGAAGTCAAATCCGTATGGGGTGAGCAAAGCTATACGTTTTGCGTTGACGTGCTTCAGTGCTTCAATCATCGCGATTCCAGGAGACGTATATTTTACACCTGGACAGGCCTGCTCGAGCTCACGCAGCAGCGTCGGTATGCCGAGCGCGACCGTCCCGCTGGTGCAGCTGAAAGCCAACACGTCGAAACGGTCGCTGGGAGGAAGCGTATTAGCGATTTCTGTAAACGACGTTGGCGTTGTGAACCCGCCACCCGCATGGCTGTAGGCTGTTCTGGTTGTGTAGACAGCGACATCTTCAGGCATCAGCAGCTGGAAGGCGCCTTCCCCGACTTCGTCGGAATTCAAAAGGATGAAGCCGATCCGGGCGCTTACCGCCGCCGGGGCAGTTTTCGGCGAAAACACGATCGTAGATGTCTGAGCGTCCATTTCAAACCTCTGTCCGAGCAATCCGCGGCGGGCGTCCCGGAACCATTCTACGGCTAGCACCGTGCAGGCAGACGGCGTTTCAGGGGATCGATTCGCGGTCAAACTGCATTGTCGCAGCGCACAAGCGTGGGCGGCCTTCCGGTTAGTCTGTAGGGATTACGTTTCCGCGTTTGTAGAGCTGCAGACAGACACTTGTGTTGATGCGTTTGATATTCGGGTTCATCTCGACCATCATCTGGCTGATGTGGTCGTACTCCTCGACATCTTTCGCCGTGATAACCACGGTCAGGTCAGATGCTCCTGTGGTGTAGAATGCCTGCTGCACATAGGTCTCCCCCAGCAGCCATTTCTTAAGCTGGCCGAGCAAATCCTTGCGTTCTCGTTCAACCTCGATCGCGGCCAGGAATACTAGCGGCCGACCGACTTTCTTGCCGTCGACCACGGCAACCGTGGCGACTATTACCCCCAAGTCCTTCAAGCGCTTGATGCGACGCTGAACCGCGGAGGCGGACAGGTTCACCTCTTCGGCGATCGTCGACGCTGGAAGCTCCGCGTCCAGCTGGATGATCGCGAGGATTTTTCTGTCGTAATCGTCGATGTCTTCAGTACTCAAAAGATGCCCCTGACGGAGCGGAAAGTGCTCCTCGCGACTTTTAACCGGTGGCGGGATCGTCCGCTAGTACGTCCAAACAAAGACGCACCACCGCGTCTGTGGTTGGAGCCAGAAGGTCGTCCGATGCGCCAAAGGTCGGTGTGTGCAGAAACGACTCGTTGCCAGGCTCCCGGCTTCCGAACCAGAAGTAAATCGAAGGCACTTTCTCCGAATAATAGCCAAAATCATCGCTGCCCTCTTCCTGCTGGTCAGTCGACAGCGCTGCCTCGCCCTCCGCCTTGACAACGATTTTTTGAAAACGCACGACGAGTCCGGGATCGTTGACCACGGCAGGCTCTCCAATGATCTGGTCGACGCGGGCTCGGCCGTGGTGAAGTGCAGCCAGACCGTGTGCGAGCTCTGCCACCCGTGTGTTGATCATTTGCCTTCGCTCGCGCGTCCGCGTCCGGATCGTGCCTTCAATAGTTACCTCTGGGCAGATGATGTTCGCCGCTTCGCCGCCCCTTATCTTGCCGATCGTGATGACTGTCGCATCCCGGGCTGGGAACTCGCGTGACACAACCTTCTGAACTTCACAGATAAACGCCGCGGCGATGGCAATGGCATCGACGCCCTTATGCGGCATGGCCCCGTGCGCCATCTCGCCGATGAATGTGATCGCAAACTGATCCGCTGACTTGCTCACTGCGCCGGGGAGGGCGTTGAAGACGCCGATGGGGAGGTTAGGGTTTATATGGATCCCAATCGCGTGGTCGAAACCGTCGAGCAGATTTTGGCTCAAGATCGAGCGTCCCCCGACCGGCTCCGCTTCCTCGGCCGGGTGGAAGAACACTCGGACCCTGCCGGAAAAACGGTTCCGCTGGCGGTGCAAAGCCAATGCTGTTCCAAGCGCCACCGAGGCGTGGATGTCATGGCCGCATGCGTGCATGACCCCTGGAATCTGTGACCGGAAAGGGACGTCGTCGCGCGTTTCCTGGATAGGCAAGCCGTCTATGTCGCCCCGAACGGCAATTGAGCGGGACACACCGTTCGCCTGGCCAAGAATATCCACATAAAGGCCGGTTTCGTGGAAAGGTATGGCCCCGTCCAGTCCGTGGCGCTCAAGGATCTCTCGAATTCGAGCTTGCGTTTTCCACTCACAGTTGGAGAGTTCCGGCTCTCGATGCATCGCTTGGCGAAGTTCGATGATGGCGTCCCGCTCGGCGCTGTGGAGCCCCGAGCCGAGACGTTCTGCTGTCGGTTGAGAAACCATGCAAATCTCATGTTTGGAAAAGGTGCCGCACCGCGGTGAGTAACGACGGTGCGGCCATCGCCTTTAATTTCGGGAGTAAAGGCGATGTGGAACGCGGGCTAGGCGTTCACCGCCGCTTTCTGTGACCGCAAAGGTCTCCGAAAGCGCGATGCCCTGCTTTTCAAGCCAAAGGCCCGACTGGAAGTGGAAGCACATTCCTGCTTCCAGGACAGTCTTGTCGCCATCTTGGAGGTTGGCCGTCTTCTCGCCCCAATCCGGCGGATAGGCGATGCCGACCGGATAGCCAACGCGGCTTTCTTTTGACAGATTGTTTTTTTGCAGGACATTCTGCCAGATATTCTCGACCTCTCCGCATGTAGCACCTGGCTTGGCAGCCTCAAGCGCACGATCCACACCTTCGATGATGACATCGGCAAGTCGACGCTGTTCCTCACACGGTTTACCCAGCAGGACCGTGCGGGCAAGTGGGCTGTGGTAACGTTTCCGGACACCCGCCAATTCGAGAACCACCATTTCGTTCTCTGGCATCTCCCGGTCGGTCCAATAGAGATGGCAGGCATGGGCATTCTCACCCACCATCACAAAGGGAAACGCCGCGGGCGAGTCACCGTAGAGCCCGTCAGTGCCCATGACTGACGTGCGCAGGATGTCGGCTGCCACCTCATAGCTCTTTTTTCCAGCAAGCAGGTTGTCGATAGCCTCCTGCATGGCAACGGTGGTGAGTTTGCCCGCCTCTCGCATGTAACCGAGCTCCGCAGGTGACTTGGCCAAGCGAACCCAATTCACAAGACGACGGTTGTCGACGATCTTGGCGTTGGGCAAGCCCGCCAAAATGGTCTGGTGACAACGAGCGGTGTAGTAGTCGACGTCCATTTCAACGCCGATCGTCTGGTTGTCCCATCCCCGCGACTGGATATGCTCACAAAGTGCCTGGAACGGATGGACGTGCTGCTGGTGTAGCATCGTTTCTGGGTAAGGCAGCAGGTTTTCCGCGGGGAGGCGGGTGGTGATCTTGAGCGCCGACGTGTCCATCAGGCGCCCCAGCCAAAACGGCGCATCTTCGTCCTTGTGCACCAGGAGGACCTGCGGCACGTAGAATGAAAGCGCATCAAGACCCGTCAGGTAATTAATGTTCGCCGGGTCTGTACAGAGCAAAAGGTCTATTCCCGCGCCTTCCATCCGCTTCTTGACCTTGCGAAGGCGCGCCTCATACTCTTCCGCTTCAAACGGGATTACATATGACATGTGGTTTCTCTACTTTTTGAATCTGATACTTATTTGGACTTGCCGGCCATCCAGCCGAGAATTTTCGCGTCGTTCTTTGCAACCCAGTCCTTCGCGAAGGTGTCGGGATCAATTTTCTTGGTGCCAACCGCATCAATCCATTGGGCGATTTCAGCCGGATCAACCGTGATGTTGTTGAGAAGTGCGACCAGTTTCGGATCCTTTGCTTCCAGTTCCTTGGCGTAGGCGATGTTGATTGAGATCGGAGCCCAGGCGGTCGTGACCGATGACATCGCAAGCCAGTTCGGGTTCTGGTCGGGCTGTACAACCTTCCACTTCGCCGGGTCATGCGGCGGTTCGTCGAGCATCACCACTTCCTTACGGGAGAAGGTCGGGTGGGGGGTGTAGCAGATGCCTACCCAAGGCGTGTCAGCTCGTATCGCCTGGTCCAGGTCTACAACCGCAAGGCTTTCCTCGACGGTTGTCAGTTCAAACAGGTCGGCATATCCGTAGTCTCGGGCACGGATGAGCTCGGTCTTTGAAGAGCTCCAGCCCGCAGGGCCGACCCAAAGTTTCGGTTTGCCGCCTGCGGCCGTTTTGAAAACGTCGGCGATCTCGGGACGTGACAGATCATAGATCGACTTGACGCCGAATTTTTCCTGCGTGTGCCGGGTGGTGCACATCCCGGAAAGCGTCTGGAAAGTCAAACTGCCCAGTTTGACAGTCTGCTTTTCCTTGACGTACGCATTAATCAGGCTGTCATGGTTTGGCGACCAGACTTCTGGCAAGATGTCGATCTCACCTTTGTCCATCGAGGCCAAGATGATAGGCAGTGTACTGTTGACCACTTCGGCGGATGCGCCGAAGTATTTCGCCGAGATTTCCTCCAGTACACTCGACATCGCCTGAAGGGACGGCCAGTTGGAGGATCCGATCTTGATTTTCTCCTGTGCCGAAGCTGGTGCGGCAAACCCCATTGCGACGGCGATTGCGAGTATTGGAAGCTTGATCTTCATTGGTTTGTACTCCTTTTTCCCTGTATGAGCCGATCCAGGATGATGGCGCAGATCAGCACTGCCGCCCCCACCAAGAAACCTTGTCCGACGGACGCGTACTGCAGTGCCTGCAGAACATCCTCACCCAGGCCGCCGGCCCCGATGAGCGAAGCAATCACCACCATCGACAGGCACATCAGGATCGTCTGGTTGACGCCTGCCATGATGGAGGGCATGGCGAGGGGCAGCTCGACCTTCAAAAGACTCTGCCAGGGGGTCGCACCGAACGCGATCGCCGCCTCCCGGGTGCTTAGCGGTATCTGCTGGAGACCCAGCGCCGTGAGGCGCGCTACGGGCGGCATGCCGAATATTATCGTGGCCAACACACCTGGCGTTTTGCCGATGCCGAAGAACGCGATGATCGGCACCAGATAGATGAACGCAGGCATCGTCTGCATCAGATCGAGGATGGGCCGGAATATGCGGTAGGCCCTGGGGCTTTTCCCGCAAAGGATCCCCAAGGGAATGCCAATGCTGAGCGCCAACAACGCGGCCGTTCCCAAAAGCGCGATCGTGACCATGCCTTTCTGCCAAAACCCGAAGACTGCCAGGTAGATCAACCCTGCTGCGGTGAACGCTGCGGTCCCAGAGCCCGCAAGCAACCATGCGGCAAAGACCGCAACCAGGACCGTACAAATCCACGGAAGGCCTTGGAGCAGGCTCTCCGCAAACGCGACCAATGTCGAGATGCTGCCCGTGATCGCGTCGAAGACCGTCCGCCCCGATTGCGTTAGCGAGGAAAAGAACTGATCAAGCACAGTCGCCGTGGTGCCGGCGATATCGGAGGTTTTCGACTGGATGGCCAGCATGCTGGCGAGTTGTGGAGCGCTGGCGCCGAAAAGGGCGACGACATAGATGATGGCGAGTAGCAACGCGCAGGCAATGACACGCTGGTAACTCCGCCCTGACGGCGTCACCCGGTGGCGCCGCCAGCGCATGTACTGGCGCGAATAGAGCCAATCGCCTGCAACCGCAAGGATCGCCCTCAAACCAAGCAGGGCAGCCGCAGTCAGCGCGATCAGCTTCGTTGCGGCCCGGGCGCTCTCAATCGCAGCGGCTCTTTCCTTTGCCGCCGACTGACCAAGCGATTTTGACAACTCCAGCATCTGGTCGGCCGAGGCTTCGTTGCCCTTTTGACGTTCTTCGTTCGCCTGGGCGAGGCGCGCTTCGGCCAGTTTTTCGAGCGAAACGGCGCGCGCGACGTTTTCGTCCGTGAGACCGCCGGTGCTTAGAAACACGATGCCGATTACCAGGGCGATCTCGACTAGCCCGCTAAGGAGAAACGCTCCAAACAGACCGCGCGAGGCAGCCCACAATGGGCCAACTAAGCCAGCGGCAAGATTGGGACGGAGGCCGGCCCGGCCGCCTTTGAATATATTGCTGAATTTTCCCTGGTAATAGATACTGTTAGGTCCCGTGAACTCATCTATTGAACTTGACCAGTCCTGGTCCGTGTATGACCTTGTCATGTCAGCGGACCTCCTTCATCGACGTCAGCATCGTTTCAATTGTCACTTTGCCGACCGCACGCCCTGATTGATCCAAAATCATGATGTCTGACCGGGTCCGAGCGCCTGTGGCGATCAGCTCCGCAAGAGGGGTATCAGGAGTGGCGACCGGGGTATTTGCTTCTAAGGGCAGGTCGTCAGGGCCTGCCGGCGTCATCACGTGGCGCGCGGTTAGGATAGGAACGCGGGAGATGCCGCGAACAAATTCTGCGACATACGCACCAGCTGGCGAGCTGATGATGTCTGCCGCAGAACCAATTTGGACGATCGCACCGTCCTTCATAATTGCGATTCGATCGCCCAGATGAAAGGCCTCTTCGAGGTCATGTGTGATGAATAGAGTTGTTTTGCCAAGGTCCCGAGAGAGCGCGAGGAACTGGTCCTGCAGATCCCGTCGGATCAGGGGGTCAAGTGCCCCAAAGGGCTCATCCATCAGCAAGACGGACGGGTCGGCAGCTAGCGCCCGCGCGATGCCCACGCGCTGCCGCATGCCACCGGAAAGCTCCGACGGAACCCGATCTTCCCAACCTTTGAGATCCATCATCTCGATGGCGGCCTGTGCCTTGGCCCAGCGCTCAAGTTTAGGGACGCCCTGCAGCTCGAGGCCGAAGGCGACGTTGTCCCTCACTGTCCAGTGTGGAAGAAGGGCAAAGTCCTGGAAAACCATACCAACCTGTTTCGACCGGATCGACCGAAGCTGGGCGTTCGTAACCTTGGAAATGTCAACGCCATTAAGGCGGATGACCCCGCTAGTCGCATCGATGAGTCGGTTCACGTGGCGGACAAGGGTCGACTTGCCACTGCCCGAAAGACCCATGATTGCGAGGATTTCGCCCTTCCTGATCGAAAAGCTTACGTCTTTGACCGCCACCACACATCCGAAGCGGGCAAGAACCTCGTCCTTGCCCAAATCTTCATTAACGATGGCCGCCATTGCTTCCCGAGTGCGGGTCCCGAAAATCTTCCAGACATGGGAGCAGGATACAACCTCGTCGCGCTCATCGACGATCGGGTTGTTACCGGCCGGTCGCACCCCTTGATCGAATGTCGAGGAGGCTGATCTGCTGAGCGTAGCATCAGCGAATTTGTTCATAGTCGACTTTGTTCCCCTTATTGGGTATCAGTATATTGAGCGCTATGTGCGTTCCTCCGCGTATTTCATGGAAGTTACGCGGCGAAGCCGCGCAATTTCCGGGCTACCTGGCGGATTATGTCGCCACAAGCCGCTTTCGCGGAACGTCTTTGTCGCCCATTGGGCCCTGAAGGTCAGTTCAGGGGCGTGGCGCTGTGCGACAGACGCGCAGGCCGCCTCACGAGTGGGAGGCGTTTGTCCGCATACGGTGCGCAAGCGGGTTGCACGGCATCGAGCTGAGGGCGTGGCCGTTTCAGGATCGCAGCTCGCGACCACGGCACCTGCGCCGTCCGACGCCGCCGCAGGTCATCGCTCGCATCGAATCCCTGCGCCGGGATCCCGGCAAGTATATTGCCAAGGAGGTTGGCGTCTCTCCCGCAACGGTCGGTCGTGTTCTCAAGCGCCTCGGCCTGATCAAGCTCAAGGCCTCGGATCCACTGCCGCCGATATGCCGCTATGAGCATGCCCATCCAGGCGAACTCAGCCACATCGAGATCAAAAAGCTCGGCCGGTTCGAGCGGGTTGGTCATCGCATCCACCGGCGATCGCACAGGCCAAAGCACCTGGGGCAGTTCCAAGCGGGGCGGACCGGGCTGGGAGTTCGTCCATGTATCTCGTAGCCAAATCAAGCCCGACGAGAAGACGCGCAGCGCAATGGTGCAGAGCAGGATCCGAGGTGAGAGCCCTGCCGCGCAGCCTCTACAGTCGCTCCTCATTTGCGGCGCCCCTGCGCACCCTCTTCGGATCTCGTGGGTTCCAGCCGGAGACAAAGCGGGCAAGGCGGTTTCGGCCTGCTCCACCCAGCGGCGCTCTTCTTCCCGGTGGCTCTTGATATTGTAGGCAAGCGCCGGTCCTTTTTGTCCGCGCGCCGGCCGATGACCTGCCTTGAGCTCGACGTCGCGCAGCTTCTTGGCGTTCAGGGACGGCCTTGACCACGCGTAGCCACGTACCCGAAATCCGATACTTCAGCGCACTGGAGGATATCGTTCGCCGAAACGACGGGAATTAATGTTTTATAAAATTGTGTTTGAACACTCCCCGAACTGAACCAACCGCCGGGGCGGGGCACTATGTTGGCGCTGTCGCTCGATCGCGACAACGAACTTTTTTCCCTTGCCCAAGGTGATCTTCATGGCACGCTGGGCGAACGTCCCTTGAAAATCGCAACCCCAGAAATACATCGAGACGCTCCCTGCCAAACCGCCGACAAGCAACACGTTACGATCGATCCTTCAGATAAATTTACAGAACCTTTGCGAATGCAAATCGTGACAATGGTACCTTCACCCCAAGTCGGATTTCAGGGGCGAATAAAAGGCCCTCGGCGCTTTCCGACAAGGATTTGGTTGTTGACGCCTACCCATTTCGGAGGACCACTGATGACCGACGACATGATGAATCTGCGCTCGCTCGTGAAGAAGACCCCGGATGCCGATCTGCTGCGGGAGATGATCAGCTTTGCCGCCGAGCGGCTGATGGAATGGAGGTGGGCGCGGCCACCGGCGCCGCCTATGGCGAGAAGAATCCGCTGCGGCTCGCCCAGCGCAACGGCTACCGCGGCGGCATAGTCGAACTGTGCATTCCGAAGCTCAGGAAGGGACGCTGCTTCCTCGGGTTTCCTCGAACCGCGATCGCATGGCCGAGAAGGCGCTTGTGGTTGGCACTTAACGTAAGAATGCTGCTGCCCGCTTACGACTAGAGCAGAATCTGATCACTCAGGCTCGTATCCTGCGGCGCAGAAGTAGTTTGAGCACTCCTCGGCGGTGAAGCGTGGCAAGGCGTCGCGGATTGCGTCCCAAAGCTCGGGGATGTTGCGTGCGGCGGCTTTCCTGAGAATCGACTTCAGCTTGGAGAAGGCATTCTCGATTGATGGTGTGGATGGCTCCTGCTCCCGGCGTCGCATTGCGCCATAGTTGGGATGTTGTCGTCC